>DAITOV010000196.1:0-9170 GCA_036833945.1 Abditibacteriia bacterium | reverse complement strand
CGTTCTTTCGTGGAACAAGGCTCGCACATAAGCCGACGACACTCCTACCGACTTCCCCACCTGCTCTATCGATAAGTCCGTTTCCCTCAAAATCATCTGCGCATGCTCGAACCGGTAGTCGTTGACATATTCGCTAAAGCTCTTGCCGGTGCGTTCCCGAAACTGTCTCGTGAATGAAGTCCGCGACATACACAATCGCTGGGCCACTTGTCCGATTGTGATGGGTTGCCCAATACGGCTGCGAATATACTCCTGCGCCTGCGAAATAGGATGCATCTGCAATACCGCCGCTTCCGTATTCCAGGGAATAACATCGTTGCCCGAGCGCAATGTCGGCAGATAGCGCAACTCACGCAGTAGGCGAATCAACAAAATTTGAAGGATTCGCGAACGAATAGCATCCTGATATTCATCTACGGTTTCATACTCCTCAATCAACAATCCCAAATGCAAGGTCATTGCACTGTGCAAAATGGAGCTGGTAACCGCTGTTTTATAAAATTGCCCTCCTTCTTGCCGATGGTGTGTTGTCCAACAAGTCGTGTGACCATTCGGGTGGGGTAGCACTTGCAGTAATTCACATTCGTGATTACCGGCAATGCTATGGTCGATGTAGCTATCGCGACCGTTGGGAAACGGCACTCCCGCCGGCAGTAAAATCGCGTGCCCCGCCTTGCAATGCAAAATATAATCGCCAATGGTGAATGCAACATGGCCGCTGAGTACAAAACAAAGTTTAGGCACCCGCGCCGCCAATAGTCCATCGACTTTCCACTCCTTATCCACCACGTTAGTCGCACTGTAAGGCCGCGACCTATAACTCCCACTGCCGCCTTTTTGTTTCCATTGGCGCGGTTCGAGTTCGGCTCCTTTGGGCAATCGCGATTTCTTCTGCAGAGCTTCCTGATAAGTGCCGCTCGCAACGAATAAGGTGGAACTACCTCGTTCCATAATCCAGGGAAGAAGGAATTTTTCAACAGCCGAGGCGATGGGCGAAGAATCTTTCGAGGTGCTCACACCTGTATTTATAACCAAATCCGAAGAACGAATGCTATGTTGTCAAAGTACTCAGACCTACAATCCAACACGTAAAATAATTTACTCACCACCAGAACTTGATTGCGTTATTACTGGCATTGGGTATTTCGACAACTTCCTTCTTCAGCCATTTCACATGCCCATCGACGAAAGCATAATTACTGCCGTCAAAATGACGATTATCTTTCGTCTTGATCCAATCAGGGGTTGCTGGGTTCGCCTGCGAATCTAATCCGAAGCCCGCAACCATACCAAGCAGTGTATTTTCCGAAGGGTTATTGGCACGAAATCTGTCAGCTCCCCTAGTGCCTCGAGTGCTTCCGCCTGATTTAATAGTCTCAGCCAGTAAACACTGTAACGATGGCGAGGGAATTGAATCGAGTAACTGAACGTAATTAATACCCATGATGATAGTGTTAGGAGCATTACTGGCCGTTGCAGGAAACCCGTACTCGGTAGCATTCGCAGGAACAATAGTGCTTGATATGGTATCGGGCGTCGATAATCTGGCGGATGGGCACCGAAAAATTTGTTTACTCTTGATGTAAGGGAGAACACCGCTTAAAGGACTAGGGTCACTTTCACTGGATACGGCCGAATAGAACAAAATTCTTCCATCGTAATCCTGGCTATACATGATGATCCCCAATGCAATTTGCTTCATGTTGCTGGTACAACTCGTTCGTCTGGCATTTTCGCGGGCACGAGCAAACACCGGAAATAAAATCGCCGCCAATATTGATATAATAGCAATTACAACTAATAATTCAATCAGTGTAAAACCTGACTTCTGCTTCTGCCCTACACCTAATTTATAAATTCTCATTAGAATCTCCTCGTTTCAAAGCTGGCTGCAACGTTCAGCAATTATATATACCCAAACACCCCTTGCATCTAACGCAATTTTCAGCCGATCGACGCAACTTTTGGCCGAAGCAGTGCTAACTCAACGGTATTTCGCCCGATATTGCATCGGTGATAGTGCAAATTGATCTTGAAACAGTTTTCTTAGCCATGCACTCGTTACCCCTACTGTTTTACTAATCTGGATAATGGAAAGATCAGTTTCTCTGAGTAGGGTCTGAGCTTCCTGCAAGCGGATTTGCGTCACATATTCCGTGAACGAGAGGCCAGTGGATTGGCGAAATTTCTCTGTAAATACCGAACGAGACATGCAAATATAATCGGCAACATCGTCAATAGAAAGTCCTGCTGTCAGGTTTTGAGAAATGTATTTCTGTGCCAGGGAAATCAACGACTCAGCCTCATTAGACGGGGGTTTTTCTGGGTCATTACGATATCTCTGCCGTTCCATAATGAGTCCCTCCCAGCTCTTAGCTCGCACGACCAGAGCAACCTCCAGTTCTCGATAGAGTTCGTGAGTAAGTAGCTGCAGCCAACTCTGGCAGATCTTATCGAAAAACTGCTCTTGCTTGAGCGCCTCGCTCGTCATGCTTTTGAGATACTCCGGCACTTTGCTATGGATCACGGAAACCACGTCGGCGCTATTGGAAAATTTGCCTTTTTCATCGAGCTCCTTGGTGCTAATCCAGCAGTTCAAGCTATTCTGATAAGGCAAAAGCTGGAAAATCTTGCACTGCCGCGCCCCGGAACTAAAATCGATATACTCCGGCCTGATATCCAAGGCAAAAGGTACACCGGGCGGTAAAAGAAGGCCTTGCCCAGCCAGGCAATGAACCTGATAGTCGGCTACGGGTAAGGTAATACTACCGGTGAGGATAAAACACAGCTTGGGAGTGCGGGTAGCTTGCAGATTATCTTCAGGCCATTTGGCATTCACCACACTTGCCGAACCATAAACATGAGAGCGCAGTGCCTGTCGCTTGCCACGCAAAGGCCGCGGCGTCACCGTCATACCTGGCGGCAAATCTTCTTTCCGCTGCATCAATTCTTCGTATGAACTGGCCGCAACAAAGATTTTTTGCATCCCCCAGCGCTCAACCCAGGGAATGATTTGATCGCGCAATGCGCGGCATAACGACGAAGGCTCCATTTTGGATCTCTGGTCTTTAGAATTAGGGAGAGATAGCAGTCTATGGAAGAATTGTAACTCTTCACGGGGGAGAACGACGAATCTCACGCAGAGAACGCAGAAAGAATGGAGAAGGGATAGTGGAGAAGGGAAGATATATTGCTTTCCTTCATTTTCCATTCTCCATTTTCAACTTTCAATTCCCTCTGCGTTCTCTGCGCCTCTGCGTGATCCCCAAAAAAGCTACGGCGCGTCGGCAGCCACTACCTCACGGGGAAGCAGAAGATCCGGTACCGTGGCGGCAATCAGGTTAGGCACCGTCATCAGTTCTACCCCGCCGTTGAAAGCATTGAGCTTCCATACTTTGCCATCTTGCCCGGCAGGAACCGGAATGGTGAACAGACCGGCCGCTGTAATGGTATGCCGCACCGTGCCTGTTGAATCGCGAACCGTAGCTGAAGGGTTGGTCGGCGCGCCCGCCGCATAACCACCTACGACTGTGGTGCCCTTAGGCACGTAGAAATACTGATAATAGCGACCACTGGTCCCCATGGTCGAAGACGGTTGCCAGGTGAGAGGATGGGCGCTGACCTTCGCCATCGTAGTCGTGCCCTTCCCGTCGGAGAACACAATGGTATGCATCTCATCGTAGGTCGTATCCAGAGAAAGCGTCCGCGTCACTTTGTCGGGCGCTGTGCCGGCGGAATCGACTGGTGTGCCCGCCAGGTTTTTCCTGGCATACAAAGTAACGGTGGCATCACCCCGATCGGAATAGCTCCAACCCGCCGACAGACTGAGATCGATGGTTGAAGGGGCAGTCGCCACCCAACTGTGGAAAGTATGAACGCCCCGAAGATAGAGAAACGAACCGGGCGTCACCGCAGGGAGGCCAAGCGGTGTATTAGGAACCAGATCGTTGGAATAAGTTACCGGCATCCAGCGCGTTACGGTCAGCGTTGCACTCGAATGATTACCTGCATAATCATAGGCCGTCACCGTGATTACATTGACACCAGCGGCAATCGGCACATTATCAATCGTCCAGTTGTCGGTGCCAGTCGCCGTGCCGCTGCCGCCGCGGTCGTTGCTCCAGGTCACTTCATCCAACGAGGTGTTATCGGACGCCGTTCCGGCCAGATTAAGGCTTGATGCTCCGGTCAGGTAAGTGCCGGTGTTCGAGGGAGTGGTAATCGCCACCGAAGGCGCGGTAGTTTCATCGGCCATCACCACTTCGATGGGCAACAGCAAATCAGCAGTGGAGGGTGCCAACAAGTTGGGAACGGTCATCAATTCCAAACCGCCGTTAAAGGCGTTTAACTTCCAGATTTTGCCGTCTTGCCCGGCAGGTACCATCACGCCAAAATAACCGGGCGTGGCAATGGTGTGCTGCACGGTGCCAGTCGAATCGCGAATGGTAGATGAAGGACTGGTCGGTGCGCCCGCCGCATAGCCACCGATGACCGTGGTGCCTTTGGGCACATAGAAATACAAATAGTAGCGATAGCTGGTGCCCATACTGGCACGTGGCTGCCAGGTCAGAGGATGCCCACTATTGCCAACCATCCGCGTCGTGCCGCTACCATCGGAAAGCTCCATGGTGTGCATACCGGGAAAGATGGTATCGAGCGTCAGCGAACGGGTGACTTTATCCGGTGCCGATTCTCCATAGTCAACCATATCCAGCGTGGCGTTTTCACGAGCATACAACTCTACCCGCGCCGGGCCACGATTGCTATAGCTCCAGCCTGCAGAAATATCGAGTCCGATGGAAGAAGGCGGCGTATCTACCCAGGTGTGCATGGTATGCACGCCACGAAAATAAGGAAATGAACCGCCGGTGAACGAAGTCAAGCCCAGAGGCGTATTGGGCACCAGATCGTCACTGAAGGATTTCGGCGTCCACGGCAAAGTCGGGTTGTTGGTAATACCGTTACTCAGGAAATTGCCGATTTCAATATCACTATAAGGGTCGCCCTCTTTGCAGGGATCGTCTTCGGTAGAGCCGTAACCGCAATCTTCCGGCATGGTGACATTGCTATCGCGACCATCGTCATCCCGCCACAAGCCATAGGAATGCACCATGCGATGCTCACGAATGCGGTAAGTGAAATTCAGCATCTCGGCAAAATAAGCCTGCCGGGTAGTTCCCGTCGAAGTGGAGTACAGCCGATATAGCTCCACGTAGCGCGTGTAAAGAATCAGGTCGCGAATACGGCGGCGCACGTCGTTATGGGCCGTTGCTCCCAGCGCCGAGTTCAAATACCCATACATACGCCCGATAAGATCATTACTCAACAGCGGCGCATTCGAGCCGTCGATGAGGTTGAAGAAACCAGTCATCGGCCCGGTCACATCGCTGAAGCATTGATTGATGATTTCGGTTTGCAGCGCATCTGCATTACTGGCTTCATCGACATTCCACCAGCCGCGGGCTGTAACATAGTAGCCGATGAGGTGCGGCCCCCAGTTATCGCCCGATTCGGAACGCATAAACCGCGCGCCTGCGTTATAAAACTTGGGAATCGTATTCTTGAGATAATTCAAGTTACTGGCACGCGATTTCCCCGGCAAATCTTTATCCCAGGAACGGACGGAGTGATACTCGCGAATGCCTAACATTGCGCCCTTGCCCTGCCAACCGGTCACCAACTCATCGACGGTATAACCTTCGCGAATGAACGACGTCGCAATGTTCACCACCACACGTGGATGCACGGAGATGGTCGGTGGTGGCGAATGCTCGTTATAGGCATACATGCCGATATATTTCTGGCCGGGATACGTTGTATCGACCGCTGCTGCGACCTGGTTGGCCAGGGTGACCACTCTATTGGATGCACTCCCTATAGCCGCGCAGAAGCTGCACTCGCACCAACCGCCGCCATCGCTGGGTTCCAGTGAAACAGATCTCAGCGTAGGGCTGGCGGCAAAGCGTGTAAGGGCGTCATCAACCACCAACTGACGCAAGTCGGCGTTAGAAATACAGAACTTGGCGCTACTACTGGATGGCGAAACTCGCACACCGCCCACCAGGGCCAGATATTCAGGATGCGCCACAAATTCGGCGGAGTTACGCGAGATGATAGTGCCATAGGCATGGCCAGTGGCGATGCTAAGTCCCGAACCCAACCGGTTACGCTTTTGCCAGGTAGCATAGGAACCGCGCATGTCTCCCCAGGTGTTGTAACCGATATTGAGTGAACGGGCGTAATAATCGGGATGCTCGTGCTTATCGATATCGACGGTCAATTCAGGCTGGAAAGGAATAATCTCCCAGTCGGAATCGGGCACATAGTAGCGGTAACCGATGTGGTGCAACAAATCCCACACTGCCCAACCCACCGCCATTTCAGTAGCACCCGCTACCCATACGCCATTCGAATGCGAGCGCAAGTCATAGTCTTCCGTCATGGTCGCATCGCTGGGCGTAAAGTGTGTGCCATCGAATGGCCAGGTGGTGAAATCGTTGCCCACCCCCACGGCAATGCCCGTGCTCCCGTCACCGGTAATCACGGGCACTGTCTGGCCGACGATCTGGCTCAGCTTACCGGCCAGGTCGACTGCTTCGTTATAAACCGCCGTTGAAGCACCGGGCTTCACCACCACCGGCATCGGCGCACCCGAACTGGTCGCCAGCACGGCAGGAACCGCATTCGCCTTTCTCGGCACCAAGATAACAAAGAACGTGAAGGCAACCAGTAACAAAAATACGCAACATCTATCGATCCGACATTTCATACTGCCGTTCGTCTGTGCCATGTATCCTCCTTATCGAAGGCCCGGGAAGAAGTTCTTTCCCCCTCCCGAGCCATGTGCATTACTGCGCCGTCTCAATTACGATTTGTTTCAACCTTTAGAATCGGCTTCAACCACTTCTCTGGGCAACAACAACTCCTGCGCACTGCGTGTCAGATAAGGCGGCACCGTCATCAATTTCAACTGGCCTTTACCGGTATATTGCCAGAGTTTCCCATCTTGCCCAGGCCCGACCGGCACCTGCCAGAAGCCGGGAGCACCTTCAGCAACCAGCGCGAGGGCAGTCTTTCCATCTGGAGTAGAAATGCGTCCGGTGCTAGTACGGTATCCTCCCACTACCTTCGTGCCTTTGGGAACATAAAAATAGAGCGACCAATGGCCACCGGCAAAAACCGGGGCTTCATCAAGGCTCGACTCAAACACCAGCGGCTGCCCTTCGGGCCAGTTAATGGTCGTGCCGCCGCTACCATCGGAAATCATAAGGCGCTGCATGCCGTCGTAATCTGTGGGCAGCACGACCTCATGCACCGCTTTGTCGGGAGCGGCCTCGGCCCTGGCGACAGACTTGCCCTCGGCTTCGTTCTGCGGGAACAGCTCGAAACGCACATCGCCGCGATTAGGATAGATTAATCCACCGTTGGCCGTTAACTTCACCGCGCCTGGGGCTTTCTCTACCCAGGTGTAAAGCGGACGATTGCCGCGCAGCATAGGGAAGCTGCCGAGCTTGCCCACAGGAAGCGCCAGCGCTGTGGCCGGAATGAGATCGTTACTAAACGATTTTGGCGTGAACTCCAGCAAAGCATTACTGGCGATGCCCTGGGAGATATAACCTTGAATCTCTGTTGCCGTGAACGGTTCGCCGCTCTTCAAAGGATCTTTATCGGCTGGCACAGAAGTACCGCTTCCTGCCGGGAATTTTACCTGCGCATCACGGCCATCCAGGCCACGCCATAAGGCGTAGGTGTGGATCATGTGCGTGTCACGGATACGCCAGCCATAGCGCAAGAGGTTTTCAAACGCAGCCTGACGCGCTGTGCCTCCAGCCTGTGAATACTCCGTATACATTTCAACATAGCGCACATAGAGCGCTAACTCGTTCAGACGCGCAATAACCGCGGTATCCTGCGTGCTTTTCAGGGCCAGATCGAGTTGACGATAGAGACGGCCAATGAGATCGGTGCTGAGTAGCGGTTTGGCCGAGCCGTCGATGAGGCGATAGAACTCTGCCATCGGTTCGCGTGCAGTTCCAAAAGCCTTGTCCAAAAAATCGTTGGTCAGCGCCTCGATTTTATCGGCATTCTTAATATCCCATAGCAGGCGCGAAGCTAAATAATACCCCAGGCCATATGGCCCCCAGTTTTCACTGGCTTCGGTGCGATAAAAACGCGCACCTTTGCTATGAAAATAGGGCACTGTGGTTTTCATGTAATCGCTGTTCGAGATGCGCGACTTTCCGGGCAAGTCGTAGTCCCAGGGATAGACGCTCCAGTATTCCCGCACGCCCAGGACTGCGCCTTTGGCATTCCAGCCCGCGACCAACTGATTCACATTGAAGCCACCGGAGATAAAAGAAGTCGCCACGCTCGCTACCACACGCGGATGGACGGCAATCGAGGGCGGAGGCGAGTGCATGTGATAGGCATACATGCCGATGTATTTCTGATTGGGATAAGCCGCATCGACCGCTTGCGCAACGGCGTTTGCCAATGTGACTTGCTGATCGCTGATACTGCCCAGTGCCGCACACTCAGCGCATTCGCACCAACCGCCGCCATCGCTTGGCTCGATGGAGTAAGACTGCATTTGCGGATTGGCCGCAAACTGTGCGAGAGCATCGTCAATCACTAACTGGCGCAAGGCGGCATTGGAGATGCAAAATTTGGCATCGCTGCTTTTGAGCGAAGCCCGTTCACCTTTTACCAGAGCGAGGTATTCCGGGTGGTTAGTGAATTTCTCCAAATTGCGCCGGATGATATTGCCGAAATTATGCCCGGTGCTGACACTCAGCCCTGCGGCCATGCGGTTGCGCGCTCTCCAGGTTGCAAACGCAATGCGGTTCTCTCCCCAGGTATTGCCGCCATAGGCCATCATACGCATGCTGTAGGAAGGGCTTTCAAAAACATCGACGCCCAGGCTCAGGTTAGCCGCGCTTGGCACGATTTCCCAGGTATCGCCGGGAAAAAACTGGCGATGTCCGAGCCGGTAAAGGAAATCCCACACCGCATGCTGCACCGCGAGTTCGCTGGCTCCCGCTAACAACACCCCACGAGCATGAGAGCGCAGAAGATAATCTTCCGTCGCCATAGGATCGTTGGCCTTAAACCCTGTGAGCGTCGGTGTAAAACGCGAAGCGACCCCCACAACAATACCCGGTGTGTTTTCC
>DAITOV010000195.1:0-9220 GCA_036833945.1 Abditibacteriia bacterium | reverse complement strand
AAGGAAGAAAATGTTTTTTAATTTCATGAGTTATTTCTTTATGTTGACAATATCGAATACGACGTCATCTCTTATGTGTGGACCAGCCTTTTTTGGAGTGTGGCGATTTGTCGCCGCGAGGACATAACAGCTTCATATTCGTCACAATTAAGCACCGACACGACGCGGTGACAAGTCACCGCACTCCAAAAAGCGGTCACCTTTTAGGAAAGAGGGTTCGGCCTTTTAATTTGGCCAAACCCTTTCTTCTATTCAGCCTCCATTATCGGCAAACATCAGGCCGGTGGGTTGGTGGGCGACCAGGCACTCTTATTGTTTGCAATGGCTTCCCGGGCTTCTTTCACAACTACCGACGAGCGCAGCCACTTAGCATGACCATCGGCAAAGCCGACGTTAACCCCGCCTAAATGGCGACCGTTATTAAAATCACTGGGATAATCGGTGGTGCCGGCCACGCCCGCACCACCGGCACCGGGCAGATAATAAGCACCACCGGCAGTTGTTGCATCTGTGAGATTCATGGCATAAATCCCGGCATCCATAAACATATAAGTCGAAGCCGTGGCGGAAATAGCAGCCAGTTTAAGGGGCGGAAAAAAAGTGCCGTTGGTCAGGACGAGGACGTTGGCACCGTAATTGAAAAAAGTGGGAGTATCTTGCTTCGGACTGGACGGACAAATATAGCTCTGACGACTTTTATGATAGGGAAAAGTCATCTGATACCAGAACCAGGCATCGAAAGCAGGCACACCGTCGGGAGGCATCTGGGTGGTGGCAAACGCATAATGAGGCAATGTCTCATCATAATCCTGAGCATACTGCATCAGCGCCAGACCCATCTGCTTCACGTTGCTCAGGCAAGATGTGCGACGGGCGTTTTCACGGGCGCGGGCGAAGACGGGAAAAAGAATTGCTGCTAATATTGCGATGATCGCGATAACAACCAATAATTCAATGAGAGTAAAGCCCAGTTTTTTCGAGTTGGCAATAGAATATTGCTGATACATAAGACACTCCTTAAAGACCGTATAATTGTCAACACTGACATAATATTATACCCCCGAATTAGCTCCTCTAAACCAAAATGAGAGCAACTAAACATCAATGAGATTGATATTATTCTCTTAAATTGACGTGCTTTTCAGGTATCGCGAGTGTTGCGGCGGGCATAGTCGCGTGGGCTGCAACCAACAATCCGGTTGAAAACAGTAGAGAAGCTGGAAGAACTGGCAAAACCAACAAGTTTTGCCACATCACTAATACGTTCCGGCTGGAATTCAAGGATGCGCTTGGCGGCTTCGATACGCCGTTGCGTTACATAATGCATGAGGGTGACACCGCTGGTGCGATGGAACACGCGACAGAGATGTGCCGTGGAAACGCCCGCTTCCTGGGCCAGCACCTCCAATGTGAGTGGAGTGTTCAGGTGAGTCTCGATGTATTCCATCACCACCCGGCAAACGACTTGCTCACGCCGCCCTGCAACCGAAGTGGTCGGAATCTGTATTTGGCTGGCAGCGTCCCAGCAGCTATTGGCTAATTGAACGGGTTGAGAAGCCAGAACACGCCTCATGCGACACATGAGGGCCAGGAATTGCGCCTGAGCGGCGTCTTTCTCACTACGCGGATGCTGCAACTCATCAAGATAAATACGCGCCATCTGAGCCAGCAACGGATCGTCGATACGGAGGAGATGGGAAGAAATGATCTCGTCCATCGTGCTGCAGATATGAGGCAGCACCGCATCGGCCATGATATCTAACCAAAGGATCGCGGAAGGCCCGCCGCCGGGCCGCGAAGGTTCGTGATAAGCTGTGCCGCCGCGATGGGCGATGCCAGGCAGAATGCTGATAACAGCCGGGGCCGGTAAACGAACTGCCGTAATACCCGCCGGGGCAGGGTTATTCTTCGAGGCTACTGCTTTCGCCTGCGCTTTAGTTACCCCGATAATATCGTCGGCCACACCGCTATAGACAAAGCCGATAAAAGGCCAGCGATTGGCAACCATACCCGCATTTTGCCAGCGCTGGGTAAGTTGCAGCGGTTCGAGCGTTTCATCGGGCAAATAGCCTTTGCGAACCGGCCAATGCTCGGCTGCGCCAAAATCGAAGGGGGGACCCGCCAAGACTTGTAATGCCTGACGTGCTTGCAACGCAGGGATGATGTGTTCATCCAAAGCCTGAAGCATTTGCTTGCGGATGAACGGCGCGAAAGTCTCGTTCATGGGTGGAAGATTTTCTCCTGCCTCCGTTGTCTAAAGACCTATCTGAGACATTACTCTTCCGAGTTTATAGCACGCAAAGCCTTGCTACGCCAACTTCGTCGCAATTTTTCGCTATGTAACGACAGGCAATAGCATGGCACTGTGGTGGGAAGGACAAAGGAAGGATATTCACGTCCCTTTGTTATCCACGCGTCTCTCGATGACGATTTGAACTCTTTGCTGTAACTCTTACGGGACACAAAATTCTCTTCTATAAGAGAATTTTGTGTCCACTTTTTGGAGGCCACATCGGTTTGAAGTATCCTGAAACACCGAACATGATCTTCACACCGGTAGCACACTTCCATAGAGGGATATTTTGCTCAAGCTCTGTATTTGCTGGCAATCACTGAGCAGGGCGTTTTTCCCGCTCTATTTCGTAGCCCCAAACACCATCACCTGGGTCCCGCCGGGCGGGAGGACTAATTCCACAGCACTACCCGCCGCGAAGATTTTCCCGTTGTAGTATTCGCGCCCTTCACCCAATTCCATCGGTAAACGGAGATTGAACCGTGCTTCTTTGGAAGTTTCGTTCAGGACACAAAGCAGCGTGTTCTTTTCACCGCGCAACAACTGCACCCTGGCCGAATCGATGCCGGGAATAGCATCAAGCTTATGGCCTAAAAATAACTCTTCGTAATCGGCGATAAGCCGCGTTGTTTCCCCTATCGCATAAAACGAACGCCCGTCCATCGCATGGCGTGCGTAGATGAGAACTCCGCCCGTAGCGTCTAACGCGCGGCGCAAAAGCGTGGCTTGTGTCAGTTGTGCAACAGGCTGCTTAGAGCGCTCATCGTAAGGATGCAGCAATTGGCCGAACTTCACCGGAATGCCGCGCAGGGCGGCAATGCTCTGCTCAATACCCGGCACGGGACGGCCATAGCCCATACCCGCCTCATCGACGGCTTGCATTTGCCCCACTAAATCCCAGTCGATGCCGTAGCGCGAGCGTGTGATCTGCTCCACTCCGCCGTAATAACCACTGTAGGCGGTGAAGCGCACATGCGGATTGGTTTCATGCACCGTGGTCTTGATTTTTTTCAACAAGAGTGCCGTGCGATAGACCATGAAATCGACCCACTGCGTAGCGTGCTTTTGTTGAATAATTACCGGCGTTAACTCTGTTGCAGAATCCAATTTGGAGAAGCTGCGAAACTCTTTTAAACAACGCTCACAAAAACAAGCATGGGGCAGGTTGAACGGCGGATATTCGTAATCGTATTCCACAACGTCGGGATCGGCTTCACCCATCCATGCAGCAATGGACTTTGCAAACAACGGCCAGCGTTCCCCTAACACCTGTGTCGTGCAGATATAATCGTCGTGCGTTTTACCGGCTTTATCGACCAGTTTCTCATCGGGATGCACCGCCAGATGCGTTTTGGAAAATGCATTGGTTCGGGAATCGTTGAAATATAAGAGAGTAACGGCTTTCATGCCGTAACTGCGTATCAGGTCGTTCAGCTCTTTGGGTGGCGACGAGATGTATTTATTGAAACCTGCCTGCCGCGCCGTATCGAGAATGTTGGAGATGAGAGGCTGCTCATCCATAATGCGGAACGCACCCGACGACCAGAATTCCCACACGAACTTTTTGGGTTGTTTACCGTTGACCGGCGGCGCAGTGCGCACCGGAAAAGACTGCGCCGCCTCGTAAACTGTGCCATCATTACCCTGGCTCCAGTAATACACTGGCCACTCTTTTTGAGCGTCGTGTTTCACCCCTTGCGCCAACCGGAGAAAAATTTCAAAGCGCACCAACACTGTCGGCAAATCTTCACGATAAACAATCGGATTATCGGCCACGATACGATAGAGAACCATTTCCCGCCCCTCAAGGGAAATCTTCTGCTTATCGGCCACGGTGAATTTGGGCTTGGCCGAATTGGTCAGGCGATAGAACCCACTGCTGCCGACAATCTCGATTTCCGGCGGCAGAGCCAGGTAGAGTTGCCAATTGTTTAATTGAATACCTTTCAGGCCCTCAGCCAGAAAGGTGAGATGTTGGGTCGTGCCTTGCGCGATGTAAAACGCCGGGTCGGTGCGCGGATAATGCGGAGTACTTTCCCAGAGCAACGTGTGTTGCAAAAAGGCCGCTGCCCCGGGAGTTCCGGTGATGTTATTTTCCTGTGGTGCAATCTTCCACGAGCTACGATCGAATCCCTTGATCTCATCCGTGTTCGCCGCCGCATGTGTGCGCCAGACGGTTTGCCCTGGCAATGCTGCTCCGGGAGGCGTCAGTTGTAATCGGGCCGCACCGTCCTGCGCTTCTACGACAATATCGTTGATTCCATCGGTCAGCGCAATGGCAATCTCTCGTTCTTTAGCAACCTGACCTTCGTCGATCTGGCGATGATTGACGAACAGTTTCCACGGTTTGTCCGTACTGATTTTCAAGCGCGCATTGTTACTTTGCGCCGAGCGCAAAATTAAGGGGGAACGGTAAAGCAGTTCGTATCCTGCCCCGTAGGCACGCCATTGAAACAGCGGCCGTTCGCTTTTGGTGGCCAACGGCAAGTTCAGTGTAGAAGTTTTGGCGTAAGCACCACTGCTGCGAAAATATTGCGCCTTCCCGCCTTCCGTGACAAAGGCATCAATTTCCATACTACCGGAGGCACCATTGACTGGATCAACCTCCACAGCAAGCACACCCTGCCCGCCCTCGAATGAAGGTAATCCACGCGATGTCAGGCCGGGCAAGACCCGTTCGCTAAAAACCAGTGAACCGAAATTACTCATCAAATGCAGCTCAGGGGCGGCATTTTGCGTCCACGATGATATTTCCTTGCGTCCCACAGCGTTGCGTCCCAAGCCTATTTCCCAAGTGTTAGCGTTGGCGGGCGGAGCGCCCAGGCCCAATGCCTGCCAGGGAATCGCCAATTCCGCCGTCCAGAAGCCATCTTCCTGCACGGCCTTAGCCACTGCACCGGCATTCCACGAAACATCGCGCGAACCCCATAACTCATGGAGTTTGTTGCGCGAATCGAAGAGCGTGCCGATGGAGTTGATATTAAACTCGTAAACGCTACCGTCTTTCGCGGGTTGAAAAAACATCAAAACGCTATCATCGCTCAAAACATTGGCATCGTGGATTTTCGCTTCGGTTTTCACTTCATGAATACGCTGCTGGGCTACGGTTAGCAGCGACTCTTCGCAATGCCAGGCGACATAGAGATTTTTATCATCGTAAACGAATTTTACTTGCGTCGCCTCGGCAGGCGATTGCCGGGTCGCTGAAAGCGTGAAATCCGAAACCGCCACTGCTTGCCGCCAGGCAGTATCATCCAACTTTCCGTCGATTACCGGCACTGCGGTAGCTTTACCAACACGAATGAACGGACTCTCGTTCGCACTGGGAGTTTGAGCCAGGCTACTTTGAGTGAGGAAACCACACAAAAAGAACAGACAGCAGCCAGCCTTATCAACAAAACGATTCAACATAAAATTGCCTTTAGACCCAATTCTTATTACCGGGGATCCCAATACTCGTCTGAGAGTGAGCCTGCCTGCTTTTGAATGACTTTTCGCGGCTGCCACTTTGCATGCCCATCACAAAACACGGTAACGCCACCCTCAAGATGAGGTGTTACCACCTTGGAATTGGCATTGGCCGCCTGGCCTTGAACATCCGTCACGTACATTTGCGCAGCATACGCCGAATTATACTCATTCACCATCACCACTTTTGTGGGTTGTTGCACGGCTGCCAACATTAAGGGAGTGTGTGCCGGACGGCCATAGTAAATGGCATATTGCTGGTGCCCGCTCAATGAAACGGAATAGCCATAATGCGGGTAGTTTTGTCCCCCCGCCGCTGCGGTGAAATTCACCGAAGGGCAACGATAGACCTGAAGATTTTTAACATAGGGAAAAATCAAATCCATCCAGGTACGGCTATGGCTACCGCCCTTGGTGCTATCAGTGGTGAAATATCCACTCGGAAAGGCAGTGTTAGCATCCTGCACTGCCGTCAAGGCCGGATAAGTCGAGGCCGGAGCAACGGCGGCATCATAAGCCGGAGGGAATCGTTCATCGAAATCCTGGATGTATTGCATCATTCCCAACCCCAACTGTTTAAGGTTACTCATGCAACTCGCCCGGCGCGCGTTTTCCCGTGCTCGCGCGAAGACGGGAAACAAAATCGCCGCCAATATAGCTATCACAGCAATAACGACAAGCAATTCTATTAAAGTAAAACCACTTAAAGGCGAATGTTCGTCAGCACTCTTCCTCTTCATTTTTGCCCGCTCCTTTTGAACGAAGAACAACGTCTTTAAATATGCCCGAATTCTGTTCTGGTGTAACATCAATATCGGCTACAAGGCTGCAATATCCAATCACTTTTCCCTTTCGCGATACTCACCGGGCGAGCAACCGTAATTTTGCAAAAAAAGATTGCGTAATTGGCCGTATTTCAAACCAACATGCGCACAGACTTCTTCCAGTGGCAAATCGGTTTTCAATAACAGGTCGGAAGCCTGTTGCAAGCGCTGGCCATTGAGATACGCAATAAAACTTTGTCCTGTCCGTTCACGAAAACGCCGTGTCAGAGTCGCCGGTGAAACCAGAACACGCTGGGCCACCGTCTGGATGGTGAGGCGTTGATGGAGATTTTCTTCGATGTATTTCAGAGCCACTTCAATCGGCTCCTGCATTTCACTCGCTAAGGCAGCCTCTTTGCCGTGCCATCCATAGACTGAATGCCCGGCCTCGATTTCACTGGCAGCTAAAAGCAGCACACCGCGGAGAAAATAGGTGACAAGCTCGGGCCGCCGCTGATTTTGCATTTCATCGCAAAACCCCTGGAAAAGCTGAAGCAGGAACTGATGGCGAATGGTGCAATTGGAGCCTGCTCCCTGCCTCATGCCGTGCCACTCGCCTACGGAACGGCAAATCCAACACTGCAACCCCAGGCCGGGAGCCAGCCATAAGAGATCGCACTCCCTGCCGGTGGGGTCGCCCTCAAAGTGCGGCTTGCTGCCGTCCTGCTTGGGAACACCGGCCGGGAACAGCACCCAGTCTCCGGCACGGCAATGCAACACGTAATCGGCGATGTTTAAATCGGCCTCTCCGCGAATGACACAAGCAATGGACGGCAGCACGTTTTCATCGAGTGCATCGTCGGGCCAATGCGCCAGCTTAAAATGGGCTTCGTTATAATGCCGCCGACCGCGCACCGTGTGGCGCGCCCCACGGCGTTTCTTGGGGGTTACGCGTACATGTTCGGGCAGGTTCTGCTGCTGTAATTGGGAAATAGTAGGATAAGCGATAAGAATTCGCGACACACCATCGCGCAGCAGCCAGGAATTGACCAACGCAAACGCTTGTTGCAACGGAGCCAGAGCGTGGCGTTTCATGAGCGTTTTGCCTACATCAGGAGAATCGATTAATTCTCCTGATACCCCAACCGCTTGACCCAGCTATCGCTTTCGCGCCATTTATCGCGCACTTTTACCCGTAAATCGAGATACACCTTGCGGCCCAGGAACTCTTCGATTTCGGTGCGGGCTTTCTGGCCGATTTCCTTGAGACGTGCGCCGTTCTCGCCGATGACGATTTGCTTCTGGCCACTCCGCTCCACGATGAGAAACGCTTCGATATAGAGCAAGCCGCGCGGCCGTGGCTCCATTTGCTCGATGGTCACGGCCACGGCGTGCGGCACTTCCTGGCGCAGTTGCAACAGCGCCTGTTCGCGGATGAATTCGGAGAGGTGGAATTCGGGCGAACGGTCGCCTATCATGTCGGGCGGGAAATAAGCCTCGCCTTCGGGCAGCGTTTCCACGATAGCGGCTTTGAGTTCTTCCAAACCGTCGCCGCGCTGGGCGGAAATTTCAAAAACGCCGTCGAATTTGCGCAGCTTTTCAAATTCGGCGCGGCGGGCTTTCACGTCTTGTGCCGAATCGATTTTATTGAGAACCAGAATCACCGGAATATCGACACGCTGGAGGAGTTGCACGGCGCGCAAATCGTCGTCGTGCGGCTCGTCGGTGGTATCGACTACCAAGAGCAAGCATTCGATATCTTCCAGCGCGCCCTTGGCGGTTTTAATCAGTGCCTCACCCAGCTTGTGCTGTGGGGCGTGGATGCCGGGGGTATCGAGAAAGACGACCTGATATTCCTCCCGGGGATCGTTTAGAACACCCGTGATGCGGTGCCGCGTGGTTTGCGGGCGTGGTGAAACGATGACGTGCTTGCGCCCCAGCAGCGCGTTAAGCAAGGTACTTTTTCCGACATTGGGGCGGCCCCAGAGAACACAAAAACCTGATTTCATTTAAATCTATTTTCAATAACCATCTGCCGATGCTCCACCTTGAGGCAACGGTCTTGCACAACTTTAATGCCCGCTTCGGCTAACTGCAAAGCGACTTCATCGTTGCGAATCATCAACTGCATCCATACCGCTTTCGGTTTGGCGGCAAGAATATCATCGAGATGCGCGGGAATATCTTCAGGACGACGAAAGACATCGACCAAATCGATCTCACCGGGAACTTCTGCCAACGAACGATAGACCTTTTCGCCCAAAATCTCGGTCGCATCGGGAAAATACACCGGCACCGGCACGATTTCAAGGCCCACAGATTGAAGATACTGCGGCACATAATAGGCCGCCTGCTCCGATTTTTCCTCGGTCTTAATACCCAGCACCGCAATGCGCTTGACGTCTTTCAACAACTCCTGAATCTGCCGGGTTGTAATCAGAATATTTTCGTGAGTGCTCATAGAATTCCTTTATCTATTAACCACAGAGGACACAGAGAGCACAGAGATTTTCTTAAATAAGGCTTGGCTTAACTATTCTTTCTCTCTGTGTTCTCCGTGTCCTCTGTGGTTAATTTCTCAAGCCGCGCGTTTGGCGCGTTGGGGGTCGGGGATGGGGATGGCGGCCAGCAGGTCGCGGGTGTATTTTTCCTGCGGTGCGTTGTAAATCTGCTCGCTGGTGCCGACTTCCACTAA
>DAITOV010000194.1:0-9243 GCA_036833945.1 Abditibacteriia bacterium | reverse complement strand
CAAGACGCAGCCGTGCTGACTCCCAAAGCCACCGAAGCCCCCGCCGCTAAGCCCACCGCAACTCCAAAGCCTGTTGCCAAAATCAGCGGTAACAACCTGGTGGTGAAAGCCGAAGTGGTTTCGACTTCGCGCATGCCGCAGCCGCAGAAAGTGACTTACAAAGACGCGCTGATTTTCACTAAATACAAAGTTCTCAGCGTTGAAAACGGGCAGTATAAAGAGAAGGAAATTTTGGTCGCGCAGTGGGCGATGAAGGATAAGAAAGTTCTGCCCTCCGCTCAAAAACGGGTGGGGCAGGTAGAGACTCTTTCCCTGGAACCATTGGCAAAGCGCAAGCAGTTGGAAAGCATTATGCGTAGCGACGATACCGAGGCATATGACCTGGAACCGTATTTTGCGGAGTGAGTTGCGTCGCCTTTTTTGGAGTGCGGTGACTTGTCACCGCGTTGTGTCGGTGTCTGATATCAATCCTGAAAAAACCTCCTCTGTTGTGACCAAGAAAACAGAATACAGGAAACCTACTTTAGAGATAAGCAGTTTGCTTTTACCTTGAATAAAATGCTGCGACCTGGATCCTCGCGTTCGCGAGGATGACGGGCGTGGGATGCTTACGGTAGCCATCAAAGTCTGGTTACCTTCCTGTTTCCTGTCTACTATCTACCGCGATACGGGAAGGATTGGTATAAGTTCTCAAAAATAAAAATGCTCCGCTTGTCTTTCAAAGCGGAGCATTTTTATTCATTTTATGAGGAAAACCTACTTCTTCACCAACGCCATCCTCTCCACATAAACCGCATTCTTATCCCCGGCTTTGGGGTGCGGGAAATCCGGCCCTTCAAACTTCAGGCTGGCCCACACTTCATATTGCGTGTCGGGTGCTTGCGGATTGTAGGCATCGATGAGATCGGCTTGAATCCACCAGGCCCAGGTAATGTAGAGGTAGTCCGAACCGGTCAGCTTGGTTTCGCCCAGTTTATACCAGTGGTAGCCGGGGCCGGGAACATCGGCCGCCTGGATGCTGCCGGTGAGCATATTGGTTTTCGTATCGATGCTGTATACGCCACCTGCGGTCGGCATTTTATAGCGTCCCAGTTCGCTGGGCGGAACTTCCAGGCGGGTAGCCATGCCGCTTTCGGCCTCGGCGTCGGCCACGACCTTGGCGTGGTTGCGATAGTTGCGGGTATCGAGCGCGCTGTAGGTAAAGAGCCTGTCATTGGGCACGTCCTTGAACTTTTTCGGTGCGGGCAGATAGGCAGGCCCCATGGTATAGCCTTCCATGGCGGCATCGGCATCGCGGTGGCTGGCCGCGCGCACGGCTTCGGGCAGGCGCAAGTCGATCTGTTCCTTCCAGCTTTGCACATAGCGTTTGGCAGCGATGTTGCGGTCGAGCGGCATGGTGTCTTGCGATTTGCACGACTGGACCCACTGCTGCACTAAGCTGCGATAGCGGCGGATAATGGCGATATCGACCGTAGCGCGGGCATTGCGCACCCGCTGAGACAGGACCGGGTCGGAAGAAACGTTGTTAGCGGCTTGCTCGAAAATACGGTCGGCCTGTTGCAGGAAGTCGAGCGTGAGGTAGCTGAAGCGCGGCAGCTTGGCAAACCAGTCGACATCGGCTCCGCTGGCATCGGCGGCTTTTTGCAGCAGGGTGAGATACTGGCGCACCTGAGGCGCGGCAGGGCCGTAGAAGCCGTCGGTGAATTCCTTAATTAGCGCCTCGGGGTCTTGGGAGGGGTCTTCCAACAGCTTGATGAGCACCCACAATTTCACCTCGCGCATATCGGCTTTGAGCGGCTCTTCGAACTCGATGAACATGCCCTCCACGTTGTTTTTCAGGAAGAAGCGGAGGTCCGGGGCAAAGGTCGAGAGGTTGGGAGTCGGCACCTGCGGGTAATCGTAGGTGATGGCATAGTCCCAGATGCGCAGGTTCTTACACTGCTTGGCCCAGGCTTCCACATTCTCGCGCATGGCGCGGTTGCGCTCGGCGGTCACCGGCAGCAAAACGTTGCTTTGCGTATCGGTGAGGCGAATGATGACGTTGTCGCGGGCACGCATGGTTTTGGGCGCTTTTTCGCCGTTGAAGTAGGCCAGGGTGTCGAGATAGACATCGGGGAACTCGTCCTTGATGCCATCGGCCAGGTAGTTCACGAAGTCGAGCAAAACCGCCGCTTCGGAGCCTTCCTGCTCGGCTAATTTCTGGTTGTGCTCGCAGGCATAGCTAGTGCGGTTGTCTTCCTGCGAAACACTGTAGACATAGGGCGGCGGTAGTTGCTCGGCAATGGCTTTTTGGCTGGCGGTGCGAATGGTCTCGCGCAGCACTTTCAAAAACTCACGGCGCATCTCCTCGTTGGCCAGGCAAAGCTGGCTGGTGCGCACATTGGGGGCACCGCCACCGGGCGCGAGATACCATTCGGGGTGGTCTTTGAAATACTTCTCCGGCGGAAGAAACTTGAACCAGGTGTGGACGTGGTAGGGAGGGCCATAATCGCGACTACCACCATACTTGGCAGAGACCTTGGCATCGCCCTGGCGGTTGAGCCGGTTGCGCGCCATGAAGCGGCCTTCATCGTTGCCGTAGATGGTGAAAATATCGCGGGTGCGGAAAGCAGGTTGGCCGCGCTTGACCAGAGTGGGCACATTGAGTGACGTGACTTTGGGGACGCTTTCTTCCCAGGCGCTCCACCAGCGCACGCCACCCACTTCTTCGAGAAAGCGGTAGGCCGCATACAGTGTGCCGCGCGGTCGCCCGCCGGTGAGGATGAGGGCGTCGCCTTCGGTCTGCATCAGCCATTCTTCATCGCCGAAATTTTTTGCACCTTTGATGTGGCTGTTGCCGAACTGGGTAGCACCGACATAGATGGTCGCGCTACCGGCCGTAAGCGGTTCGCCTTCGCGTTGGATTTTTGCGGTGGCCCCGGTGATTTGGCCCAGATAATGCTGCAATTCCTGCGCGGCGGTTTCTTCGGGCGGGATGGTTTGCGCCGGAAGGATGATGGCAATGGGTTTGTCGGCTGAGAGTTTGAGGTCGGCTTGGGCCGGCAACGTCAAACCTAGACTGGTTACGGAAGCCAGGGTAAGACAGGTTGTCGCCTGAATAAAGCTGTTGATTGAGCGCATAATAGGGGGATGCTGGCGATATGTTTTTATGAAAAAACCTGAAAAGATTGTTACAACCACTGCTGGGGGTTATGGCGTGGGGTTGAAAGTCGGATTATTAAGTGAAGTTGTGCCCGGCGTGAGGCAGTTGTAGACATTGGCGAGAGTGTCGCTACTAGCGGCTTTATACCATTTGACATGGCCATCGGCGAGTAGGATGTTGATACCATCTAAGTGGCGGGTAGCTACGGCATTTTTGGCTAATGCTGCACCTACGGCTACCGTGCAAGCATTGCGAGTTTCGCAACCCCAACTCCAGGAACGGGCAGTGTGAACGACGTCATCCAGGTTGAGAACCGTAATGGTGGGCTGCGTAAGATGTGATAATTTTTTACCTTCCATCCCACTGCCGGTTGCACTGCTGGTAAGCATCATATTATAGCTATAGCTGCTATAACCAACTGTGCCAGGGGCGGAAGACGTGGCACCGGTGGCACTGGGGCATTTATATATTTGGTCGCTCTTGGTATACGACGCAATGACATCGCCCCAGCCAAATGGCCGAATAGTCAAATCCGAGTAATTATTCCAAGTCAGTGGAAACCTTTCATCATAATCCTGGGTATACATCATCATGCCCAACCCGATTTGTTTCAAATTGCTCTGGCAAGAGGCACGTCTTGCATTTTCCCTGGCACGGGCAAAAACCGGGAATAAGATCGCGGCGAGGATTGATATAATGGCTATAACGACAAGCAGTTCTATGAGTGTAAATCCTTTTCTTATCATGACTTGACCTCTCTTTATATCGGTAGTAATTTCTCCTGTTTTTGCGTGGCAGGTGCGGCGGTGGTGTTTCCCTGTATCAGCTCGACCGGTAGCTGGATGTCTTGTGGCGCGTTGCTCGAATCTTTGAGCCAATCGAGCAGTGAATTCATGGCCTGTAGCCCCATTTCAAAGAGTGGGGCTTTGGCGGTTGTTAGAGTTAAGGTGTCGGAATAAAGCGGCAGGCCGTCGAAGCCGGCGATGCTGATATCTTCGGGCACTTTGATTCCAGCGGCTTGGAAGGCGTTCATCGCGCCCTTGGCAACGGCATCGTTTTGGGCGATGAGCGCAGTGCAGCCCAACTCGTTCCAGCCGGTTTCCAGCCACTGATTGACATAATATTCACCGGCTAATGGATACCAGCTCATTAACCCGTTCCATTCCGGGCGTTTGCGAATATCGCATTGCCAGTGTGGGTCGGGTTCGATGCCCGCTTCCCGTAAGGCGCGCAGATATCCTTCGCGGCGCACTTCCAACTGGTGAATACCTTTGGTGATGGTTGCCAGGTAAGCGATGCGTGTGTGCCCCAGTTCAATCAGGTGGCGGGTGAGCTGATAGAAACCATCGGCATCGTCGGTGGTGATGCAGGCGGTGCCGGGAATTTTATTGAAGATGGAAACCGCCGGAAAATTGACCGGTGGCCTGGGCATGGCGCGTTCGAGGTTTCGAGGGTCACGCGTATCGCAGAGCACCACGCCGTCCATTTTGTCCCAGCGATTGAACGAATCATCTTCATCGATGAGCAACAGGTGATAGTTGCGGTCGCGCGCCGCCTGGCGAATGCCACTCAGCGCCAGGCCCCAGTAGGTCATATCGCGTTCGGGCTGCATGTTGTGGGGCAGCACGAAACCGACGTTACCGGTTTTGGTTTGGGTGGCGGGCTGGTTGACGAACACCCCGCGCCCGGCTTCGCGCCGGATGAGGCCATCGCCTTCCAGCAGGGCGTGGGCTTTTTCCACCGTGCGCTGCACTGCATCGAACTGCGCCTTCATCTCATTGAACGAAGGCAGCCTATCTCCCGGTTGCAACTGTCCGCTTTCAATCTGCTCGCGCAGATGCTCGGCCAACTGCAAATATTGGGGGATTTTTAAATGGCGGTCGATGAGTGTGGACATAAGCGTGCAATACAACTATAGGTGTATAGTTGTATTATACCCCGCAGAATTGGGTTCTAAACATTTTTTTAATGACGGGTGGTTATGAATTATGGCGGATGAAAATACGTTGCCAGCCTTTTACTATGAGTTTGAGGAGCAAAGGCGCAAAAATCGCCAGCAGAATTGCACCGGCTGGAATTGAGACGAGGAGAAGAAATAGATAGCCCAGAATGCCGCCCGCTTCTTCGTTTGGGTGGAGAAAGGCATCAAGGTAAAAGAGCCCAAACATATCGATTGGCCCCAAAATGCCTCCGAGAAAGCAACCTGCACAACGTACATCGAAGGCGTTGAATTGTTTATCGTTGTTCTGGAGCATGAGGCGACTCTTTTAAAATGGCCCGATGAAAACAAATGTAATGAAAACTAGGATGGCGAGATAACCCGGCGCGGCGACAAGCTTGAGAAACAATGGCGCTTGAGGGTGTTTTGATTGGGAAAGCCAATAAGCTCCCCCAAAATAAGCAAAGATGAGTAGGTGAAGTGGGTGGGATTCTCTTTTTCTGATGCGGCCCGTTTCAAAGTAGAGATTAGGTAAGTAGGTATCAGCAAGAAAGTAGGAGAGCGCTGCGACTAGCAGCCCTGTGAGCCCGACTCCAAAAATAATAGCGTATTTACTAAGACTCTGCTTCATTCAAGATTCCAACAACCGTGCCCGATACTCCTTCGGGCTGCATCTCGTATGCCGTCGAAAAATACGGTGGAAAAACCTTGCATCATTATAACCGGCTTCCCTTGCAATCTCTTGTACTGCAAGATTGCTTTCACGTAGTGCGGTGCAAACTTTCTCCATGCGCAATTCGTGCAGATACTCAATAACGCTACGCCCGGTTTGGGCTTTGAAAAGATGGGCGAATCGGCCGGGGCTGAGCGCGACTAGGGACGCCACATCATCTACCCGTACGCTCTCCGTGAAATGTTCTTCCAGATAGGCAATGGCCTGGGCCACCGTGGTTTGAGCGGCGCTGTTCACGCTTTGCGTATTTGGCTTGGCTTCGGGCGAGGCGGCGCGTGAGAGCAGCACCAGCAAGGCGCAAAAGAGGTGGCGCAGCAGGGCGTTACTGCCGGGAGCGGGGGCGCCGATTTTAGCGGCTTCGATTTCGCGGCGCATTTCATCGAGCAGGTTCTCCACCCGAAATGCGGCATTGCCGGTGAGATGCAGGCGTCGTTCGAAATGAGCGGTGCTCTTGCGGCGTGGCTGGAGGAGCTGTTCGATGCCGGTGAGTGGCCCGTCGACCCGCAGGACTTCCTTGACCAGGCTGGGTTGCCACAGCACATTGATGATGTGCAGGCTCTGGCAATCGGGCAGGTAGGCATGGGCCTCGCCAGGACGCAGGAAATAGACGTCGCCGGTGCGGATGGGATAGGGCACGTTTTCGATGAGATGTGTGCCGCGCCCGCGCCGCACATAGACCATCTCGTGAAAATCGTGGGTGTGAGACGGCATGGCCTTCTGCTCGACCTCCATCACGAAGAGCGGGAACCCCGCATCGAGATAGACCCGCGAACGCAAAACTTGCCTTTTCATGGTTATTTTTCTTGTAACGCAATGTAGCAGGATCGACCCCTATCTTCAAGGGAATCAACCATACAGCGCATTGTAATGACGTCTTATGATTACTGTATGTCAACTTTCGGAGTTGGTGTGCTCTCATTTGCACACGGTCATGCCGGAGCCTATTGCGAAGCGATACAGCAGTTCGACGATGCCTGGGTGCTGGCGGCATGGGACGATAATGCTGCGCGAGGGCAAGATGCCGCCGCGCGTTTTGGCCTGGAGCTTGAACCTACCCCTGAAGCCTTACTGGCACGCGGGGATATCGATGCCGTGATCGTGACATGCGAGACCAACCGGCATGTCGAACTCATCGAATTGGCTTGCGCAGCCGGTAAAAACATCCTCTGCCAGAAACCGTTGGCAACCACGCTGGAAGACTGCGACCGCATTATCGCGGCGGTGGAAAAAAGCGGCGTGCATTTCCAGATGGCATTCCAGATGCGCTGTGACCCAATGAACCAGCAAATCAAGCGCTGGATTGATGAGGGCAAAGTCGGCCGTATCGGTGCGATTCGCCGCCGTCACTGCATCAATGTGCTCTTCAACCAGGATTTTATCAATAGCGCCGGAGCCTGGCATTTCAATGCCGAGCAAAACGTCGGCATGTTCTTCGACGATGCGGTTCACGCCACCGATTTCCTTTACTGGATGCTGGGCAAACCGCAAAGCGTGATGGCCGAAATTGAAAATACCCTCACCACCGTCGCGCCCGATGATTGCGGAATCGCAATTTATAAATGGCAAACCGAAAACGGTGTAACTCTGGGTTCGCTGCTCAATTCATCGGTGACATTGGCCGGTGAAAACACCTGCGAGGTGTACGGCGATAAAGGCGTCATTGTCCAGAATTACGATGATGCCGTTTCCACCAGAGACCTGCCTCCCGATGCCATTGGTCTGAAACTCTACAGTAACGAGACCGGCACCTGGGAATATTTCGACTATCAACTCCCGCAAAGCCACGGCGAACGCATCAAAGCCGTGCCACGCGACTGGATCGACAACCTGAAAAATAACCGTCCCCCAACCGTATCGGCCCGCGAAGGAAAAATCAGCGTAGAGATGTGCGCAGCCGCATATCGAAGTGCAAAAGAAGGAAAAAGGATTAATCTTAACGACAGAACTTAGTTTTTAGAACTTAGAGCTTAGATGGGGTTTTTTGAAGCGAGATGCCTAAGTTCTAAGCTCTAAGATCTAAGTTCTGAAAAGGAAATTATGAAGCTAGGTATGAACACGGTCGTCTTTGCCATGACCGATTTTGAGACGGCGTTGCAGCATGTGGAATGGGCCGGATATGAGTATGTCGAGCTGGCTGCGATTGCCGGGATGTGTGAGCATGTCTCCATCGGCGACGATGCTGCGAAAATCAAAGAATTGCTGGCGCAGCATAACCTGACAGTAACGGCGATGGAAGCGGCTACCAACGACGGCGAGCGCTTGAAGGCGCTGTTTCCGTTGGCAAAGGAGATTGGCATCAACATCGTCAACATTGGCAGTGGCGGCGTAACGGGCGATGAGGAATCGACTAAGGCCTCCATCAATTTGATGCGTGAATTCGCCCTCATGGCAGCCGATGCTGGTGTGCAATTAGCTGTGAAGCCGCATGTGGGTCAGGCTATTTATAATGCTGAGACAGGTGTGCGCCTGATGAACGAAGTGACCGAAGGCGCTATCGGCCTCAACTTCGACCCTAGCCATTTAGCACGTGCTGACGATAACCCGGCTGGAGTAGCGCCGTTGTGGGGCAGCAAAATTATTACCTCGCATTTCCGCGATTGCCCGGTGCGCGTGCCCGGCCCTCCGGGAACGCCTGTGCAGCAAACGCCCGGACGTGGCGCGCTCGATTTGCCCGAGATTTTGCAGGCGCTTAAAGATACCGGCTATAACGGCCCGGTGAACCTGGAAGTCATCGGCACCAAGGAATATTCACTGTCGCAAGGCGCGATTGTGGCGGCAGAAAGCCGGGGTTATTTGCGCCGGTGTTTTCAGGAGTTGAGTTGAACTCTTTGAGAGTTTTGACTTGGTGTTAGGGCGAAATCTTCAAAGCCCGTCATCCTCGCGAAGGCGGGGATCCAGTACACAGCTTTTTGAATAGGGCAAATTCTTTTTTGTCTATCTCAAGCCTAAGGTCATAAAGAGCAATAAGCCCATTGGATCCCCGCGTTTGCGAGGATGACGAGTGTAAGAAGACAAATCGAAGTTGCAGTGTATGTAGTCACAATTATCGTCATGCTAAAAACCGCCGTCATCGGAACCGGAAACATCGGACGCTTACACGCCAACTGCTATCGCGATAACGCCAATGCACAGCTCATGGCGGTGTGCGATCTCGACCAGGCAAAGGCCCAGGCATTCGCCGATGAGTTCGGTGTGCGCGCTTATAGCTCCGTTAAAGCGATGCTGGACAGCGAAGAGCTCGATGCCATCAGCGTGGCGACGGGTGGGATGGAAAACGGCAGCCATCATTACGAGCCGGTAATGCAGGCGCTCGAAGCCGGGAAAGCCGTGCTTTGCGAAAAGCCGATTTCCAACAACATCGAAGAAGCGCGGCAGATGGTGGCCAAGGCGAAAGAGAAAGATGTGAAGTTCGGCATCAATCTCAATCAC
>DAITOV010000193.1:0-9282 GCA_036833945.1 Abditibacteriia bacterium | reverse complement strand
GGTGCAAGCAACCACACCACGACGCACTGCCGAACCGCCCAGCGGCGGCAGGCCGATGGCATCGAGGCGAGCCACGACTGCATCGACCTTATCGTGAGGCACGTTGGGGATGATGAGGTTCTGCATCACCGTCAGACGAATTTCGCCGCTACCGAATTCATCGGCAATGTTAGCTACTTCTTCCAATTGATCGGAAGTAATGCGACCGGTGATGACGGTAACGCCAATGGCCGACTTTTCGCCGTCTTTCTGCACGACTACGCCCAGGCTATCTTCATAGCCCTTGAACGGAGCCTGCGGCTCAGCGTCGCGCAGTTTGTAATTCAGATACTGCTCTTCCATCACTTGGCGAGTCTGCTCAACGCCCCAGTCGGCGATGAGATACTTCAACCGTGCGTGCTTGCGGCTCTTGCGATAACCGTGGTCGCGATAGAGCGAAGCGGCAGCCTTGAGAACGTCCATAGCCTGGTCGGGCGTCAGGAAAATGTTCAGGTCCTGGGCAAGGTGTGCTTCGGTACTCAGGCCGCCACCGATGGTGGCACCGTAACCGATTTCACCATCGGCACGCTTCACGCCATAGAGGGAGAAGCAGTTGACTTCACACTGCCCGGCGCTGCGATGGCCAAAGATGCCGACTTTATATTTGCGCGGCATGTCGGCAAATTCGGGAGTCGAAGAAAAATATTTAGAAGCGACATCGACCAACTCACGCGTATCGATGACTTCATCGGGATCGAGACCGGCCAGCGGTGAAGAGACCACGTTACGGCAGATGTCGCCACAGGGGCCAAACAAACCGGCCAGAACGCCCAAACCAACTTTACCCAGACGCTCCATGATGTCGGGAGCCTGCTCAATGGTGAGCCAGTGCATCTGGAAAGTTTGGCGGGTGGTGATGTCACCAAAGCCACGAGCGTAATCTTTCAGAATTCCGGCGACAACGCGTGCCTGATCGCAAGTAACAAGACCGCCGTTGATCTTAATACGCAGCATGAAATGCCCGTCTTTAGGCTTTTGCTGGTAGAAACCAATCCACTTGAAGCGCTCGAAATCGTCGGCTTCAATGGCATCGAAACCCTGGACGGCATAGCGCTCGATGATGTCTTTCCACACTGCCGGGCCGGGCTTTTCCAGTTTCAGGCGTTCGTTGTTGGTCAGGGTGGCGCGTTCGTCGCCCAACTCAAAAAGGGTTGCGGGGCGGCCGTCATCAGTTAACTTCAGTTTGGCATGGCGGCTTTTCGGGTCTATGACTTTCTTTTGGGGCGCGGTAGCAGTCGCGTCACCCTTTTGCTCTTCACTACTCATTTAAAAACTCTCCAACGGGGCCGGGGATTCACCGGGATATTTTTTCAACCTGCGCTTTGACAAACTCTAACAATGTATCACAATCGTAACCGGAACCGGTAAAAAATTCCGCTCTTGCATCCATCAATTTGGCTCTGGCCTTGGCCAACTGGCGTGCTGCACCGACGCTGTTTTCGCGTTCAACATGAACCAACGCCACGGCACAATGAATCAGCCCTTGCAAAAACCGCTTCCGCAAGCTATCGGTTTCGCTGCGCCAGGCAACTTCCAGCACCTCATGACACTCGAAGTATTCACCTAGCGCCCATAGCCGCCAGAACTGCGCATATTCCTTTGGCCACAACTCCACCATCAATAAAATGTAACGCTTCCCTCTACTTGCCGCAAGCGAACTCTACCTGCAAAGTAGAGTATTTCACAAACCCAACACCGCTAACGCCAGGCCACGAAAAAAAGCCATACATTATAGTGTGCGTAGACACGACTCGAAGTTATATCAATATAGATCTTAGGTCTTGGAGCTTAGATCTTAGGTTATGATCGGGGTCAGTAAATTGCTGGTGGTCCAATTTAGTATGTATCTTCTGGTTCCCTTGAGCTGCAATGACGAACTTGGGCACCCCACGGCTGAGTGGGATGCCCAAGTCTTTATTTCTGCCTTCTGCATTCCGACTTCTTACTTCTCTACTCCACCGGTTCCATAAGGCGATTCAGCCCCATATAATCTTCGCCCCGCACCAGCATGGCGGCATGGTTGGGATGCAACGGAGGACCGTCTTGCTTGATTTTCACGATCGGAATAGTCACGCGCACCGACATGCCCATGCGGCGGCGGTCGGAGCGATTGGCCTCCGAGTGATGCAACGTCTTCTCGTTGAAGAGAAAAAACTCGCCCGGTTTCAATTCCATGTTCACCAAGTTTTCAGCGGAGTAGTAATCCGGGTCGGCTTCTTCGCCAAAGCCCATGCCTTCACGCGCACGAATGTGAGGCACAATTTTTTTATGGGAGCCAGGAATCACTTGAACGCAGGAGTTGTCCACGCGCACATCGTCGATGGCGATCCAGGCCGAAATGTTGATGAGCGGTTCAAGCGGCCAGTAATTCAAATCCTGGTGCCAGGGAATTTCCGCTCCTCCTGGCTCTTTGTTGAAGAAATTGGTCGCCCATAAAATGAGATGCGGGCCATAGAGGCATTCCATGCGGTCGAGAATGGCCGGATGGGAAGCCAGGTCGTGAATAATGCGCGAATCCATGTGGCGCGATTGCACGCAGGCGCGCGGGTTAGGACCGTCCGTCGTGAGCAGATCGTTATCGATATGCTCACGAATCGCGGCCATTTCTTCAGGAGAAACGGCGGTATAAGGACCGAGGTAGCCGTTTTCCCGGAAGAAATTGACTTCTTCCTCACTGAGCGCATGCTGGAGCGACTGGTTTTTCACAGGAGAGCTATTCATAACAAAATTCTACGCTTCAAACGGTAGAAACAACATAGCCTCAAATGATAAAATTTTGCACTGAACCGGACCTATCATGCCCGAAATCACTTTACAGCTTTGGCTCGATTCGCTACTCGACTGCCGCTGCTCATTTCAGATTACGCTCCTTGGCCTATCGGGGCGTTTACGGATAAATCCGCCCTGGGACGTGCGCCAAACATTAGGCGACCACCTGTTTTATTACGTCGCTGAAGGCAGCTTCGAAGCCAGGAGCACGAAAGGCAAAGCAGTAATCAACGCCGGTTCACTGCTCTGGGCAGGGGCAGGCAGTTCCGTTCATTTTCATCTGCCGCCCGAAAGCGAAGTGGTCATCTGGCGTTTCCGGTTGGATGCCTTGGATGAGAACGCTCGCTCTCTCCCCAGCCCATTGCCCTTATGGCACCTACCCCACGCTCATAGCTGCGAACTGTGGATGCGGCAAATTAAGGAAGAGTACACCCGCGCTCAGCCGCCCGAACCTGAAAGAGTGCGCGGCCTGTTGCTTTGCCTGTTTACGGAAATCGCCCGTTGCGCGCAGTTCACCCCTATCAACAGCCGAACGTTTACCCCGGCGCAGGAAAAAACCCTGATGGATTATCTTGCCCGCCATATCCACCTGCGGCCCGAACCCGAACAGCTTGCCAGGCTGGTTGAACTTTCGCCCGATTATTTCACCCGCTGCTTCCGCCGCACCTACGGTTTACCGCCGCGCGGCTGGATTCTGCGGGAACGCATCCGTGCCGCAGCCGTACGTCTTTTGGAAACAAACCTGACAATCTCCCAGGTCGCCCACGAATTCGGTTACGATAACGTCTTCTTTTTCAGTCGCCAGTTCAAGAAAGTGATGGGAGTTGGACCGACGTCCTATCGAAAAGAGCATCTCGAAACCGAGATGCCGGGCTAAATTTGAACAGAGGAGCGAAGCTGCCGAAAGCTTCGTAAACCGGATTACTCTCCGATTACTGTTAGAATTTAATCCAGAGTATTGCGCGTCCTCGCTTTATAGAAATTTTTGATTTTGCGGTGAACAATCTTTCCTGCGTTGCGTCAGCTAATGCGATGCACAAATAAGGAAAGGGGGCACCGTCATCATGGTAGCAATGGCCTACACCAAAGAAATCGAACGAACCGAAGAATTCAACAGCGACGCATATCTGGTTTCGCGCGCGCTCGAAGGCGATCTGCCTGCGTTCGAGAAGCTGGTGGCCCGCTATCAGAATAAGCTCATCGGCTACTCGGCTCGCATGCTGGGTGACCAGGATGAGGCCGAAGACGTGGCGCAGGAAGTCTTCATCAAAGCCTACCGCTCACTCGATTCGTTTCGCGGCGATGCCCAGTTTTCGACCTGGATATACCGTATCGCCACCAATTTGTGCATCGACCGTATCCGTGCCCGCAAGCGTCGCCCCCAGCAAGCCTATTCGCTGGACGAGCCGATGGACAAGGATGAAGAGAAAGGCGGACGTGAAATCGCCGATTTGTCGGCCGAACCCACTCGTGAAGTGGAACGCGACGAACTGCGACGCCGTGTGCGCGAAGTAATGAACGAGATGCCGGAAAAGATGCGAACGATTTTGATTATGTGCGACATGCAAGGCATGGCCTACGAAGAGATTGCAAAAGTTTTAGACTGCCCGATTGGAACTGTGAAAAGCCGCCTGTTCCACGCCCGCGCCGACCTCGGCCGCCGCTTGCGCCCGTATATTTCGGGAGTCAAATAAATCTTAAAAAGGAGGGAGAATCGCGATGAAACATTTGAACGAAGTGGAACTGATGAACATACTGGACGGCGAAAAGCCCGCACAGTCGCTGACCGAAGCCGATATGGAGCGATTGGATGACGCCAAGCTGGCGATGATGGCCTTACAGGCCTGGGAAGAAGCCGAGCCGATTCAGGCCAGCGAGAATTTCTGGCCCAAGCTGCGCGAACAGTTGCCCGAGCGCCCACCGCGTTCTGCGTGGAACCGATTCACCCAACAAGTGGGAGCCTGGCTGTGGCCTTCGCATTCTCCCCTGGCCACCAGCATGCGTGTAGCGATGGTTGCTGCCATTTTAGCGCTGGCCAGCTTCTGGTTTGCACCACAAAAGGCCATCACTCCGGTCGTAGCCGACTTCACGGCTGAGGAATCGGCATTTATCGAACGTTCCCTGGAACGCCACGATAAATACGTCATCGTTGATTCGGGCGATGGCACCCTCGGTATTCCTGTGGGTGATGCCGGGAGCTTTGACGGGAGCGAATAGGAACCCGGTTGGGAATATATTCCCTGACGACTAACCGCCCGGATGCCTTTGGCACCCGGGCACTTATTTGACATGACCACTTCCATCACACCTCATAAATTTCCTGCGACCGCTGCGCGCTATGCGATAGCGGTTGCGGCATTTTTGGTGCCGACTGCCATCGCCCATGCTGCACCGACCGGTGAAGAGTTGATGCGCGCCATGATTCAAGCCGAGCGCACCACGTCTTATTCGGCAACCGAAACCGTGACCCGTTCGGGTGGTGCGACTGTGATATCACGACAGCAAAAAAGCCAGGGCAGGAAATTTATTCAATACTCAGCGCCCGCCATTATGCGGGGCGATGTTTTAGTGGATGACGGTCAATCGCTGTTGCGCTATCACCGCGCAGAAAAGTCGGCCGTCAAAACCCAGACCGCCAACCGCCAGTTGCCGCCGGACTGGAATAAAATGAAGGCGCGCATGGCCGCCTCGGTTCAAGGCCCCTACACTCTCAATGGCCGCCGCACCTGGCTGGTGACGGTCACTTCGCGCGAGAAAAAACGCGTAGTGCGCAAAGTGTGGCTCGACGAGCGCATGAAAATAAGACTCAAGGCCCAGGCTTTCGATGAAAGGGGCAAGGTGAGCGAAACCACGACGCTTTCCAACCTCAAGTTTGGCCCGGTCGATGCCAAGGTGTTCCGCTGGACTCCCCCCGCAGGAACCAAGATCACCAACGCCGGAACGCTCTACACCCAACTCCGCCGCGCTCAAAGCGAAGCTACCTGGCTGCGCGCGCCGTCGCGGGTGCCGGGCGGTTATGCGTTTGAAAGCGTTGTCGTCAACAATGCCGATGCCTGGCTGCGCTATTCGAACGGCACCCGTCGCTTCTCCATTTTCCAACAGCGCACCTCCGATACCAAGGCGACTTCACTACGCCGCGCAGGTTCCGGGTGGTTCTGGCAAAAAAATGGCAGCCGTTTCCTCATCGTCGGCTTGACTCAGAGTCAGGCTGCCACAGTTGCTGCTGCTATTCCTTAAACCAAATTTTCAGGCTTTTCCGCTTCGTCGCTTTCGACCACGGCTTCATGCAGCTTGACCGGGTTGGAACCACGCAACTTCAAGTTGAGCATTTCCACGAACACGGAGAACGCCATCGCGAAGTAGATGTAGCCTTTGGAGATGTGCTGGTCGAAACCTTCGGCCAACAGCGTCACGCCGATTAATAAGAGGAAGCTGAGCGCCAACATCTTAACCGTCGGGCGTTTGTCCACGAAATCGCTGATGCTCTTAGCAAAGAACATCATGAAGGCGATGGCGACAACGACAGCCGAGATCATGATGCTGATGTTATTCACCATACCCACCGCAGTAATCACCGAATCGAGCGAGAAGACGATATCGAGCAGCAAAATCTGAACGATGACACTGGCAAATGAAGGGGCGACACGTTTGGAAGTATGGCCTTCTTCGCCTTCAAGTTTCTGATGGATTTCGTGCGTGCTCTTGGCGATGAGGAACAAGCCGCCCAACAGCAAAATGATGTCGCGGCCCGAAATCTCCCACGGCAATCCCTTAACGGTATCGTGTCCGGAAGTAGCGGCATGAGAAGCCACCTCTTTCGCTCCGCCAAATAACGGTTCGAGGAAGGGGATGCTAAAGAGTGGTGCTGTAAGGCTGACGATCCAGGCCAATGAAAAGAGTAAGGCGATACGCATGAACATCGCCAGGCCAAGCCCCAAAAGCCGCGCTTTGTTCTGCTGCGCGACAGGCAGCTTACCCGCCAGGATCGAGATGAAGATGATATTGTCGATACCCAGCACGATTTCCAACGCCAACAACGTTAAAAACGCGACCCAGGCTTCTGGTTGTGATAACCAATCCATAACTGTTTGTTTTCCTTAAATTGAAGAATACTTTCGATGCAGGATTTATATCAGATTCATAATTCTAAAGAAAGCAGAAAATAATCTGAAAATCCGAGAGAGACTGCTTATGCAATCGCAATGCCGTGAATAAATAAAATTTAGAAATTCTCCAATAGTTCACAGTTCAGCCGTCGAGGCAATCTCTGCCACCGTATCGATCCATAAATCATCGAACTGCCGGGCATAACGGCACACTTCATCCAGGGCATCTGTTGCCAGGCCACGGCCATCATCGTCGCCTAACTCGTGGCCATAGAAAATCAGCCAATCATTATTGGCTCGTGCCTGGTCTATGAGTAGTTTGAGATTCTCGGGGTCTGCCCGGTCGATACCGACTGCATGCAAATGATAGACGTCACAAATCCCCTCTACATTGCCCGAATTCAACGTGGCGCGTCCGGCCTTGAAATACTGCGCGATTAGTGGCACGTAACTCTGCCTGTTGCGTCCACGCCCCACGAAACTATTGCCACAGGGATAAGCAAAGGTTTGCGGTAATACGCCGAGCGTTTCTTCGATGAGCCGATTCGCCTCGATAATTTCATCTTCCATCTGCGACCAGGAAAAATACTCTAACGCCCTGTGCCGGGAATGGGAAAAATTTCCACTGCAGGGATGAGTAACGGTATGATTGCCTATCTCATGGCCCTGTTGCACTATCTGCTGCCAGCCTGCGATATCCCGCTCCACATTCTTCTGCAACACATAAAATGTCGCTTTAATGTCATATTCGTTCAAGCAAGGAATGGCGTTATTAAGTTGGGTTTGCCGGGCATCGTCGAAGGTAAAACTGAGGGCTGCTTTCTGGCCGTTTAACCAGGTTTGGGCATCCATGAAAACTCCGTAAGAACCAGGGGATTGAACTACCCTCGGAATCTTCCTAACTTTATGGGCTGCCTGCAACTGTAATCACGCTTAACAGCGTAGTTAAAGGCCATTTTAATTACCCAGTAAACATATCGGAATTAAACCTTATATTCTCCCTGTTTCCCACCTCGGTGTCCATAGTTTTTGTGCTTAGCTTCTACCGGATGCTTGAAATAAGGCTTCAACAGGCATAAAATGAATAAGAGAATTCATCAGACGACTTGAACCTTATGGAATACAATCTTTTCAACACACTCGATACTTTTGAAGGCGGAAACAAACAATCCGCGCAATTTCACTCCCTCCCTGCTTTAGAAAAATCCGGTGTTGGCCCCATCTCCAAATTGCCGGTCTCGATTCGCATTGTGTTGGAATCTGTCCTGCGCAACTGCGACGGTGAAAAAATCACCCAGGACAACGTCCGCACCCTTGCCAACTGGAAGGCCACCGAAGCCCGCGAAGCGGAAATTCCGTTCGTCGTGGCCCGTATCGTTTTGCAAGACTTTACCGGCGTGCCGCTTCTGGTCGATTTGGCCGCCATGCGCGCCGCTACCGCCCGCCTGGGCAAAGACCCCAAGATCATCGAGCCGCTGGTTCCGGTCGATTTGGTCGTCGACCACTCGGTTCAAGTCGACTACGCCCGCATTCCCAACGCCCTCCAGCTCAACATGGAAATGGAATTCGAGCGCAACGCTTCGCGCTATGAGTTCCTGAAATGGGGCATGCAGGCGTTCGACAGCTTCTCTGTCGTGCCTCCCGGAATTGGTATCGTTCACCAGGTCAACCTGGAATACCTCGCTCCCGGCGTGCTCTCCAAGGGCGACATGCACTACCCCGACACTCTGGTGGGAACCGACTCCCACACCACTATGATCAACGGCCTGGGTATCGTGGGCTGGGGTGTGGGCGGTATCGAAGCCGAAGCCGGTATGCTGGGCCAGCCGGTCTACTTCCTCACCCCCGACGTGGTCGGCGTCCACCTCACCGGAGCGCTCCGCCCGGGAGTGACGGCTACCGACCTGGTGCTGACCATCACCGAAATGCTGCGCGCCGCCAAAGTGGTGGGCAAATTTGTTGAATTCCACGGCGAAGGCGCTGCCAGCCTCTCCCTGCCCGACCGCGCCACCATCGCCAACATGGCTCCCGAATACGGCGCGACCATGGGCTTCTTCCCGGTTGACGAAGAAACCTGCAACTACCTTACCCAGACCGGCCGTTCGCCCGAGCAAGTCGATACGGTTCGCAACTACTACAAGGCCCAGGGCCTCTTCGGTATGCCGGGCGCAGGCGAAATCGAATATTCGCAGCTTCTGGAACTCGACCTCTCCACCATCCAGCCCAGCGTGGCCGGTCCCAAGCGTCCGCAAGACCGTATTGAACTGAGCAACCTGAAGAGCAAGTTCCTCAACTTGTTTGAAAGCGCAGTAGCCGACAACGGCTATGCCAAACCGGCAGTCGAACTTTCAAACCGCTATTGGACCAA
>DAITOV010000192.1:0-9312 GCA_036833945.1 Abditibacteriia bacterium | reverse complement strand
CGCGAAACGCCTGCAGCAGACCGGGAATTTCAGGGAGCTGCGGTGTCACGCCGTCGAAGCGGAGCGAGAACTGGCGTACGCGTTCGCGGAACATCTCCAAAGGGCAACTAGCGCGCAGCACGCCGTAGTCGAGGACGGCGACGTAATCGGCCACCCGCTCTACTTCGGCTAACAGATGCGAGGAGAATAAAATAGTGCGGTCGCTGCGGCGTGTCACGTAAATCATGCTTTGCAGCAGGCTGCGGCGCGCCACCGGATCGAGGCCCAGTGCGGGGTCGTCGAGAATCAAGAGTTCTGGTTCGGGTGCCATCGTCATGGCCAAGCACAGCCCGGCGCGTTGGCCGCGTGAGAGGTCGCCGGCTTTGGCTTTGCGGTCGAGATTAAAGTGCTCCACCACACCATCGAAGATCGACTGGTTCCAGTGCTTGTAAAAGCTCGATTGAAAACGGCCGCACTCCCCCACCGTCATCCAACCATAAACGTGGTGGCCTTCGGCCAGGTAGCCGATGCGTTCGCGGGCCGCTGGCGGAAGGTTCTGGCAGTCGTGGCCCAGGATGGTGGCGCTGCCCCGGGTGGGTTCGACCAGCCCCAACAGCATACGAATGGTGGTGCTTTTCCCGGCACCATTGCGGCCCAGAAAACCAAAGATGCTGCCACGCGGCACTTTTAAGTCCAGCGTATCAACCACACACTTGCTCCCATAATATCGAGTCAGGCCGTGGGTTTCTATGACGTAATCGCTCATCGCTTTTGCTCCTCGCCACCTTTCAACTTTTGGAGTTCCCGCTGTAACAGCTCCTGAATTTCCTCATCACTAAAGCCCAGCAGCGCCACTTCCTTCACCAGGGTTTGCACCGCCGCTTCCAGGCGGCGCAGGCGTTCTTCGGGTGCAAACACCTGCCGCCGCTGCGCCACAAACACGCCCTTGCCGGGACGGGCTTCGAGCGCACCTTCGCCGGTGAGGTCGTTATAGGCGCGTGCCACCGTATTGGGATTCACCACCAGTAGCTCGGCTAAAGCGCGCACGCTGGGCAACTGCTCGCCAGGTTGCAACACTCCGCCGGCAATCGCCACACGCACTTGCTCCACGATCTGGCGATAAACCGGATCGGGGCTGCCGGTGACAACGGAAATTTTCAGAGGCATAACACTGTCTCTACTGTATTAGTTCGACTAATACAGTACTTTTACTGATAGTTAAAGGATTGTCAAGAATTTTTTTACATCATAAATAAAATAGATGATGATCTGGAACACAGCCGGAACCATAGAGCCGCGATTTATCGCGTCTTCCACCGGTAGCGTTACCCCGACAAAATATGAAGAGGGAAGTTGTTAAGCTCGAAGACGCGATAAATCGCGTCTCTACCCACGGGTCAACAATCAAACAAATATTGAAGCTTAAACCAAGATTCTTTAGATAACGACAAAAACCGCGCGATGGCTTTGCCACTCGCGCGGTTTTTATTGTGCCGGCAGCATGCTGGCGGTTCATCATTACTTCAACTTCACCAGCATGCTGCGCACATTCTGCAAGTGGCGGTCGGCCAATGCCGGGTCGATGCTTCCTGCCTTCCAGCTATAGGTTTCGGGCACATCTTTCCAGGCACCGACCACGGCTTTCACGGCATTATCAAGCACCTGTTGGGCCTGGGCCTTTAACGCTGCATTTTTGGTGGTATTAATGGCATCTTGCAGCATTGCCAATTCTTCGTGGTCTTGCATGCCCTCACGTACGGCATCCCAGTGGACGCTGTTGTGGACGGTATCTTGCCCCAGGAAGGCCGGAGCATAGCTCACATTCCCGGCAGAATACTCATTCCACGAACTCGACGCGCTGCCCACATCGCCAAACGACCAGAAACCTTGCCCGGTGCCGCCGATAGCGAAGGTGTGCCACGGCTGATGACGAAAGTAGCTCTGCGGATCATAGGTGCGGGTCGGCCCGGTACACTGGTAGAACCAAAGCTCCTTGCCGTTCTTCTGGAGGTTGGCAAAGTAATTCTTCACCGGTTCTCCACCACGATAGTAAATCGGCACCATCGGACACAGGATATCGGCCTCAGTAATCGCTTCCTGAATTTTGGTCTGGTCGGGACGCTCCCAGGTTGGGTCCTGAAAAAGAGTTAACTCAGGAGCAGCGGCGTTGATGGCTTTGGCCCACGGAGCGATAATCGCATCGTGTTCGTCGTTGCGCGGCTCGTCGAAAAGAAGAAGGCCAACCTGGCCCGGCTGCAAGCCCAGGCTCTTGATGTGTGCCGAAAGCGCCTTGGCCCAACTGCCGACACGAGGTGCGAATTCCGGTGCCTCGCTATTCACCCCGGCAAAGCTACCGCGCACATTGGCGAAAACGAAGTAGCGCCGTGCGCCCGGCCAGCGCGCCACCCATTCATCGAAGGCACGGAAATCGAGGGGCGCTTTCAAGTTGTTATCGGCATCAAACGCTCCTGCACCCGGCCAGGGCAGTGCCGGGCTACTGGCCCAGGGCGTATCGACATAATGCGAACGCATTAGCTCAATCGCCGCATCACGGTTTTTAGGATTGATGCCATAAAGTCCGTTACCGTTAGTGTAATCCCACATGCCCAGTGAAAGGCGCGGTTTATTCATTGCAATATTTGCAACCGAAATCGAAACCGGCACACGTTCTACAGTATTGCCGTCAACGACTTCCAGCACGCTTTGCGCGCTACCGGCCGGAAGTTTCGATGAATCGACAGTCATCCATACTTTGCGGGTCATACCGGCAGGGATGGTAACACTATAAGCTCCGTTTTGCACCTCTAAGGGCGAAAGGGCTGTAGGAACGACGTTGCCCTCGCGGGTATCGGTCCACTCCACGGCATCGAGTTTGAGCCAACCGGCCTGAGCGTTGCGCGGAGGATTGGCAAGTTTTAACTGCACGGTTTTGGGCGCTGTCCCAGCATTGGTGAGCAACAACGCATCGGAGCGATGCTGGTTGCCCAACATGGAAAATGCCAATGCATTTTTCTCCGTAGTGGAAGGCTTTGCCAGGAGCGGCAGCCAGGCAAAACGATGCTGTTTCCAAACCGTAAGCGGCTTCACGCCTTGCGCAGCCAGGGTTTGAGCGTAGATAGCAAAGATTTCACGATGCTCCGCATTGAAAGGCAAAATAGTTTTAAAATCGACCGGTAATCTGCGCACTTCTTCACTTTGCTTTGCCAATTCCTTGAGGCGATTGACCAGTTGATTGCGCCGTTCCTGCGGCAGCGACGATGCCTGCACGCTTTGCGTCACGGCTTCCGCATCGTCCGTCAAACGACGGCGCGCCCCCACCGCGCTCATGTTCTGCAAGGTGTAGGCTTTGATGTCGGTGGACGGTTCACCGGTTACTGGGGCAGTGAGCCACTGGTTATCTCCGGCATAGACTTCGATTTCATCAACGAAGGTATAAGGCGTACTCACAACCCCAAAAGCGACATAACGCCCGCGCGTTTTGAGGTCGCGCGTGAGATAGCGAAAAGGCGCATAACCTTCCGCCGGCGGTATGCCGTTAGAACGGGAAAGCATTACGAGGTCGCCCTGCACTTTCCACTCTTTCTGGTCGTCGCTCACGGCAACATACACACTGTTGGGCCAGGCCACACCGGCGCGACCCGCTGCCGTGCTATACATGACACCGGAAATCGGCTGCACCGAACCGAGATCGACGGTGATTACCAACGGGTTGGTGTTGCTCCAGCCCACCGTGCCCTTTTGCACCCAAATAGAAGTGGTGTTTTCCACTGTTTGCAATTCGCCCAGGCTGCTGAATTTGCCGTCGGTAAGCTGAATCCTATCTTCGGGATCGCTGGAAAGAGCGTAATTCGGATTGTTGCTGAATGTAACCGTTTTTCCCAGGGCAATATTGGCCTGTTGTGCTTGTGCCGCCAAGGGCATCAAAAGAAAACTACATCCGGCCAGGGTTAATAAGGTTTTTTTGCTGGTGTTCATAAGTTTTTTTCTTGTCTTAAATATGGTTTTTAATCAGCACTTGTCGTCCAGTAGCGAATGACACTTCGATCAGAACTTCCCAGAACGCTCTTCCAGTTCATAGCTTTCACATGACCGTCAACGAAAAGAGTACCCAAAGTCTCCATGTGGCGGGGCCGGATACAACGCGTTATCTGGTCACCGATCATGGAATCCCCGGTATCGCAAAAACCGCCACTCCCAGGTGTTGCCCCTGATGTGCCGTTAGTCAAATTCTTCTTCGTCAAAAAATCGTCAGCGGGCAAGATGTAACGAAATGAAATGACGTAGTATTTCGAATCGGCAATCATAATAGTTCCGGAGGTATCTTCGATGGCAGACAATGATGCTCCAGGGCTCATGGTTAGTCCTAAATGAACACCGCAATTCGATCCGCAACCTATAGTCCACGCCGATGTGTAGTTGTAACCATAGGGAATTCTTCCCGTGTAAGACCCCCTTGTCCACACAACATCAGACTCACTGGGACAATTCATGATTTGTATGTTCTTCATATAGGGATAGAGCATATGGTACCATTGCATCCAACGCGGGCCACTTGAACCATCGGGTAAGGTATATCCACCTGGAGTTCCCAAATCGATAAAACCAGGAGTCAGCTTCTCATCAAAATCCTGCGAATATTGCATCATTGCCAGCCCTAATTGTTTAAGATTGCTCAAACAACTACTGCGCCGTGCGTTTTCGCGCGCACGGGCAAACACCGGAAACAGAATCGAAGCAAGTATAGCTATAATAGCTATTACGACAAGTAATTCTATCAAGGTAAAGCCTTTTCGTCTCATCATCACCAACTCCTTTCAATTGTTTTAAACCAATGATGCTACCGAACCGCCTTCGCGCAGCTTCATAGGCAGTGCAATCACTTGTTCGCCCATTTTTTCTCCGGCAATTTGCCGGGCCAGCACTTCAATGCCCCTGGCTCCAACTTCAACTAATGGCAGTTCCACGGCTGTGAGGCGCGGCACCACCAAATCACATATCGGAGTGCCGTCGAAACCGATGACACTCACCTGACCCGGCACTTCGATGCCTTCTTCCTGCAACACCTGCATCACGCCAATGGCGCTCACTTCATTTTGCACCACAATGGCCGTGCAACCGGTTTCTTGCCAACCGTTTGCCAGCCAGTCGCGCATCTGCATGCGGCCCCATTCCAGATAGGGCTGCTCTTTACCTAACATCCGCGATACGGTGGGAGTCAAACGCACCCAACTCTCTTCCGGCTCGATACCCGCAGCCAGCATGGCATCGTAATAACCGGCGCTACGGCGGCGTGAAATGGAGGGTAATTTCTCCATCAGGCAGGCAATGCGCCGGTGCCCGGCCGCCAATAAATGCTGCACAGCCAGCCTCGCTCCGCCGTGATCATCGGCCACGATGCTGGTGATGCCCGGTGCCACGATCAGTAAAGAGACGCAGGGCAAATCAACCGTTAATTGATCCCTCACTAATTGCACCGCTTCCACGTTGCAAATCACGATGCCATCGACTTTCTTCTCCGCTTCCAGTTTCAAGCTGTAATCGGAGCCCATATACAACAGGTGGCGGCGCTGCTCCTCGATCTCCTGTTGCACACCTTCCATGATGCGCGAAACAAAAGTATCCTGGCGTCGCGTCTGCTGATAGGTGCCAATCATCCCGATATTACCGGTTAGGGTGCGTTTTTGCGGAGCAACAAAAGTCCCTACCCCATGCCGCCGCTCGATAAGCCCTTCCTGTTCCAGTAAGCTATAGACGCGCTCGGTCGTGGTGGGTGTGACACCGTGCTTCAAGCGAAATTCTGCAAACGAAGGGAGGCGATCGCCAACACGAAGCTCGTTGTTGAGAATTTGAGAGCGCAACTCCTCCACCAGCACGGCATAGCGCGGCTGGCCGCTCTTTTGGTTCTCCGCTTTCACAGGTTTTGTGTTGGTTAATACCGGCATGGCAAATACCTACAGAAACGTTACTCTATTCCTACTCTAACGGTACTCTCCCTCCCATTATACCCCTTTCCAAAACGGATTAAACATTTTTTTCCGAATTAAAATTTCCGGCTCCAAACAAAAAAGCGACTCCGGGGAAATTCCCAGAGTCGCATGACGTCGGTTCGCTTTAATGAGGTTATAGCTTTTCCAGCATTGCTCTCACTTTACCCAGGTGATCGTCAGCCAGATTAGGATCGACCTTACTGGTTTGCCAGGAATAATCTTTCGACCAGACACCGGTAACGGTCGCAACTGCCTCCTGCAGCACTTTTTCGGCTTCTGCTTTGAGGCGTGGGTTGCGCGATGTTTGAATGGCATCCTTGAGCATTGCCAACTCTTCAAAATCTTGCATACCTTCGCGCACAGCGTCCCAGTGTGCGCTGTTGTGGACGGTATTCTCCCCGATAAAAGCCGGGGCATAGCTCACACCCACACCGGCGTATTCATTCCAGGAAGAGGGAGCATGCCCGGTATCGCCAAAAGACCAGAAGTTTTGTCCCTTGCCGCCAACGAGGAAAGTGTGCCAGGCCTGATAGCGAAAATAAGCCTGTGGATCGTAGGTGCGAATGGGGCCTGTACACTGGTAAAACCACAATTCCTTGCCTTTCTTTTGCAAATCGGCGAAATAATTCTTTACCGGCTCGCCGCCGCCGTAGTAGACCGGTAGAAAGGGAGCCAGAATATCGGCTTCGGTAATCGCTTCTTGAATTTTAGCCTGGTCGGGACGCTCCCAGATGGGGTCTTGAAAGAGTGTAAGCTCGGGTGCGGCGGCGTTAATGGCTTTCGCCCAGGGTGCGATATATCCATCGTGTACATCGTTGTATGGCTCATCGAACAATAAAATGGCCACTTGCTCCGGTTTGAAACCCAGTTTTTTAATATGCGCCGAAATTGCTTTGGCCCAACTGCCCACGCGTGGAGCGAACTCGGGGGAATTGGATTTTACACCGGCAAAGGTATCGCGTACATTAGCGTAGATAAAATAACGCCTGGCTCCAGACCAACGAGCAATCCATTCATCGAGCTGGCTAAAATTCAACGCATCCTTCAGGTTGTTTCGCTCATCGAAAGCCGAAGCATCCGGCCAAGGCAATGCAAAAGCACTGGCCCACGGAGAATCGACGTAATGCGAGCGCATCAATTCAATCGCCGCCTCGCGGTTTTGAGGGGTGATGCCATAGAGGCCGTTGCCGTTGGTGTAGTCCCACATGCCCAGCGACAAGCGCGGTTGGTTCATCGCAATTTTTGCCACCTCCAATGTTACAGGTATCCGTTCGACTGCATTCCCATCGGCAATCTCCAACACACTACGGGTGTTGCCGGTGGGGAGTTTGGAAGAATCGACCGTCAACCATACTTTGCGGGTCAACCCTGCAGGAATCTTGACGGTATAGATTCCATTCAACGGCTGCACCGGCATTAATGCCGAGGGAACAACGTTGCCGTCTTTGGTATCGGTCCACTCGACCTCGTCGATTTTCAACCAGTTCGCCTGCGCGTTGCGGGGCGGATTCATCAGTTTCAACTGCACGGTTTTGGCCTGTGTGCCAGCGTTGGTGAGCAAAAGTGCATCCGAGCGGAACTGGTTGGCCAGCATGGAAAACTTCAACTCTGCTTTCTGTGTCGTTTGCGGTTTTACAAGTAACGGCAACCAGGCATAGCGATGCTGCTTCCAAACGGTAAGCGGCTTGACGCCCTGCGCCGCCAGGATTTGTGCGTAAATCGAAAATATCTCGCGATGAATTGGGTTGAGTGGCACAATGGCTTTAAAATCGGCCGGGACCATCCGCACCTCTTCACCTTGCGCCGCGAGTTCCTTCAAGCGATTCATCAAACTATGGCGGCGCTCCAACGGCAGTAAAGACGATTGCACACTTTGAGTGACGGCCCCGGCATCAGCCGCCAACCGCCGCCGCACGCCAATCGCGCTCAAGCCAAGCAAGGTATATTGCTTGAGGTCTTGCACCACTTCACCACCGGCAGGAGTGTTTAACCATTGTTTATCACCGGCATACACCTCGATTTCATCCACGAAGGTGTAAGGCGTGTTAATCACGGAAAAAGCCACATAACGTCCATGTGTTTTGAGGTCGCGAGTAAGATAACGAAAGGGAGCGTAGCCTTCGATAGGCGGCACACCGTTGCGGCGAGAGAGCGAAACCAGGTCGCCCTGCACATTCCAACTCTTCTGATCGTCGCTCACCGCTATATGCACGCTCTGGGGCCAGGTCACACCGGCGCGGCCTGCCGCCGTGCTATACATCACACCCGAAATCGGCTGCACCGAGCCAAGATCGACCGTAATCACTAAAGTATTGGTATTGGCCCATCCCACTGCACTTTTTTGCAACCAGAGGGAAGTCGCATTTTCTACCGTCCGCAATTCGCCCAGACTACTGAATTGCCCATCGGTGAGCTGCAACCTGTCGTCGGGATCGGTGCTATGCGCATAGTTAGGATGACGACTAAAAGTTACCACTTTCCCAGCAGCCAGGTTGACCGCTTGCGCCTGCGCCCCGGCACCGCTCAGCCAAACAATACCGCCTGCCAACATCAAAGGGTTCAATAAGTTCAGTTTGTTCATTTATCTCTTTATCAATTCCACAAATTTCTAATCGGCACTTGTCGTCCAGTAACGAATGACACTCTTACTGGAATTCCCCAGAACTGTTCTCCAGTGCATGGCTTTGACATGGCCATCGACAAAAAGCGATCCCAGCGTTTCCATGTGCCGTGGGCGGATGCAACGCGTCATTTGGGTGGAAGTCACCTCGCCATTGGTATCGCAACGCCCGCCGCTGCCTGCCGGTGCGCCGGTAGTGCCGTTGGTCAAATTACTATTGGTGAGATAATCATCCGCCGTTAAGAGCACGCGATATGAGACGACATAAAACTTGGAGTCGGCGATCATAATCGTTCCGCTCACATCCTCAATAGCCGAAAGAGCCGCACCAGCATTTGAGGGCAGCCCCATGTTCACCCCGCAATTTGCACCGCAGCCAAGAGTAAAAGCCGATGTGTAGTTATAGCCATAAGGAATTAAAACCGAGTATGTTCCGTCCGTCCATACCGCGTCCGACTCACTGGGGCAATTCATAATCTGGATGTTCTTCATATAGGGATAGAGCATGTGATACCAAAGTTTCCAGCGAGAACCGGGCGCACCGTTTGGCAGGGTATATCCGCCAGCCACCCCCAAATCCACAAAACCCGGAGTCAGCTTCTCATCGAAATCCTGGGAGTATTGAATCATCGACAACCCCATTTGCTTGAGGTTGCTCTGGCAACTGCTGCGTCTGGCATTTTCTCTGGCGCGCGCGAAAACCGGAAACAGAATCGCCGCCAGGAT
>DAITOV010000191.1:0-9334 GCA_036833945.1 Abditibacteriia bacterium | reverse complement strand
GACGACGCGGTTGAATTCTGGATCACCGGCGACAGCCGCCATTCTGCCGAACTGCTTCGCCTGCTGATGCAGGTTGTGGCCCAGCCGCGCCTGGCTGAGGAGGACTTTGCTGCAGCCCGCCGGCGGGTGCTGATGATGCAATCCCAATCGTCCAACAACCTGGCGGCGCGCGCCAGTGCTGCCATTGCCGGGCAACTCTATCGCGATGCCGTCGGCAAACCGACGGCCTATGCCCTGCCCGACTACGGAACCTTCGAATCGCTGGGCGATGCGACGACCGAACAACTCCGCGAATGGCATGAAAAGTATTTCGTGCCTTCCGAGTTCATCATCGCTGCCAGCGGTGATGTCGAGAGCGCCACTCTCAAAAACGAATTTTTACGCATTCGCCAGACCTTTTATAAAGACGCCCCCACGACTCCAGTCGACGATACCCCACCGGTTTTTGGCCGGGTGAACAGCAATGCAGCCCCGGTTACCGTCAGGGTTTCAGGTGGTGGTGCCTGGGTGTTCGCCGCTTTTCGCACTCCGGCCCCCAGTGCCATGACACCAGCCGAAAACGCCGCTCTGGAAGTTTTGACGGCAGCCCTGGAAGGTTCGGCGCAGGCGCGTCTGCCAATTCGTTTGCTGGGCGATGCCGACAAACCATTCGACCCGGCTGCAGAAAGTAACGCACTGGCAGCCCAAACCGCAGCCAACTGGACCAAGCGCCGCTATGCCGGGGAATTGACGGTATTCGCTCAAACCGGCGCTGCCAATGTCCGGGCAGTGCGCACAGCCCTGCTCGACGAAGTGCGCAAACTCGGCGAAGCGCCGCTCACTGCCGCTGAACTGCAAAATGCCAAGGATTTCGTACGCGGCCGCTGGGCTGTTGAGCGTGACACCTTACGCGAACGCGCGTTCCGCGCCGGACGCGCCACTTTGCAATCGACATCGACCGATAGCCGTGTGCCCGAACTTTTAGATGCGGTTTCGGCCAAAGACGTGCAGGATGCCGCCCGCAAATACCTGCGCGACAGCGTTCTGGTAAATGTGCTGCCGCAGGAATAATCAAGACACTTCCGAGAGGCACTCATCAGACTCAGGGACTGGCTGGTAATCGGTGCTATGGTTACCGCAGAGGCTCGCGCGTGTCAAAATAAGGATATTACCGCCAACATCGCCGAACTCGAAGCGATGCTTAAAAGGATGGAGATGTAGGTCTCGCTTGGCCTTCGGCTATGGAATCTCTGCGTGAACTCTGGCAATATCGCCCGCTGGTGGGCGAACTGGTGCGCCGCGACTTAAAGCTGCGTTATAAAAACTCGGTCGGCGGCATTGCCTGGAGTCTGCTTAACCCGTTGTTGCAGATTTTCGTCATCACGATGGTGATGAAATTCATCCAGGCCCGCCCGCTGCCCAGCTATTCCGCCTACCTGTTCGGTATTATCTTTCTGTGGAATTTCTTCCAGATTACGCTGGTCGATGGCTGTGTTTCCATTCTGCAAAACGCCCAGTTGGTGCGTAAAGTCTATTTTCCTCGGGCCATTTTACCTCTGGCGACACTACTGGCCAATTTGTTCCACTTCGCGGTTGCGTTTGCGTTTACCATCCTCTATTTTTTCGTTTTGGGAGCCTATCCCGAAAACCTGCGCCTGGTATTCTTCATCGCCCTTCCTGCCATTTTTTTCACCGCTGTTCTGGCCATGGGCTTTGCCTATATGCTCTCCTACCTGAACGTGCTCTATGAGGACGTCCGTTTTATAGTGACTGCCCTGTGCCAACTGGCGTTTTACACCATGCCGGTTTTTTTCACCATCGAGCAGGTCGCCGCCAAAGGCTATTACAACTGGTATATGCTCAATCCCATTGCAGCGCTGCTCGTCACCTATCAGCGCGCTTTGCTGCCACCTCCCGGTGTGGCGGGAGCCGACGGCAAAATCTTGCCGCCCATCGGTATCCCCTGGGATTATTTCGCCCTGGCAGCCGTCACCAGCACTCTGATTCTCATCGCGGGCTACGCCCTCTTCAATAAATATCAGTGGGAAATTGCCGAGCGCCTGTAACCAACGTTATGCATAACGCGATAGAAGTCAAAAATCTAACCAAGGTATTCCGCGTGCTGCATCGGGAACGCAGTGTGAAATCGGCGGCGCTCAAAAGCCTACTCCGCAAGTTTCCGCATCGCTCGGAATTCACGGCGCTTCAGGATATTTCCTTCGATATTCCCAAAGGCCAGACGGTAGGAGTCATCGGCCGCAACGGATCGGGCAAAAGCACCCTGCTCACCCTGCTCGCACGCATCTACCGTCCGACTTCAGGCACAATAAAAGTCGAAGGAAGGGTGGCGACCTTGCTGGAATTGGGTGCCGGTTTTCACCCTGAATTTACCGGCATTGAGAATATTTTTCTAAACGGTGTTATTTTGGGTATGCCACGCGCCGAACTGGAAAAACGGCTGCCCAGCATCATCGAATTTGCCGGTATTGAAGAGTTCATCGATACACCCGTTAAACACTATTCTTCCGGTATGATTACCCGCCTGGGTTTTTCGGTCGCGGTTCACCTGGAGCCGGACGTGTTGCTGGTGGATGAAGTTTTGGCCGTCGGCGATCACGAATTTCAGGAAAAATGCTACACGAAGATTGAAGAATTTAAAAAACGCGGTGTCACGATTTTTTTCGTTTCACACGATATGGCCGCTATTGCCCGCGTTTGCGAGAGAGTATTGTGGATCGATAATCACGTATTACGTGAAGACGGACCGACCGAAGAAGTGCTGGCTAAATACCACGCCGGGCACGATGCCGGTTAGGCTATTCCAGCAGTTTCATCATGCAAATCTGCTTTTCATCTGATGAATACTCTCGTTTGCGGTAAAATGGTTTTAACTTTTTTCCAAGGATTATCGAAATGGCTCGTCCTCTGAGTACTATTGCTCCCGGTTGGTGGGATTACACGACCCTCGACAAAGAACTGTTGCAAGATGCCGCTAAGCTCACTGCTCACGATATAGAGCAACTTTCGCGCCCCGGCTTCACCGTTAAGATGTATGATTCGCTGGCCGAACTGTTTTTGGCCGAAGCGCTGGAATATATTCATGCCTGGCAGCAGAGCACTGCCGACAACCCGGTCGGAATTTGCGGCCCCATTGGCCCGACAGAGCAACTGCCGCTCGTCGCCCTGCTCGTCAACGAGTTGAATTTGAACCTGAAAGACGCTCATTTCTGGGGCATGGACGAATGGTTCGACCCGGACGGCAAAGGCGGCGGAACAGTCACACCTCCCAATCATCCGCTCTCCTTCGAGCGCGCTGATCGTGAACTTTGCTTCGACCGTATTCGCCCAGAACTGCGCATTGCCGAAAACAACTTACATTTTCCCAATGCCGATATTGCCGGCTTCGAGAACTCGTTCGACAGTGCCCGTTGCGCTGTGATGCAGGGTGGTCAGGGCGAAGTGAAGCACTGGGCATTCAACGATCCGGTAAAGCGTGAAGGTAAATACGCCGATGCTCCTCCCTCTGCGGAAGAATATCGTAATTTGGGCACGCGCGTGGTCGAATTGCATCCCCTGACGCTCATCCAGAATGCGCGCACTTCGGGTGGCGGTAATATTCCTCTCGTTCCCACGCACGCCTTGACCGTTGGCCCCAAGCAAACCTGGAAAGCCGACAAGGTTTCGATCTGGCATCCGGGCTACCACGACAATCCGTTCGGTATGCGACTGACCTCTTTGATGATCTCCAAAGGCATTGCCGATTCATCGTGCCCGATGTCGCTCCTGGCCGACCATCCCAACGTGCAGTTCAGCTTCTTCCGTGGTGGAATCGGAACCTGTGAAACCGAGATGCACTAATCAAGTTGCATCTCTTAAAATCGACTGAATATGAAGGATAGTGTGCAGACTTTAAAAGAAGAACCTACCACCTCGGTCGCCGCCCCGGGGCCGCTTGATCCCACGGCCAAACCGGACCGTGGCGTATCGTTGCGGGCCTTTCTCATCGGCCTCGTTTCCACGGCGTTTCTCGCCTGGTTTAACTCCTGGATTGCGACCAAATATAACGTTCATGCCATCGGCGGCATTCAGATGCCGTTTGGAGCGCTGTTCATTCTCATGTTATTCGCTCTGGCGAATGTAGGAGTGCGCAAATTCTCCGCCCCCGGCAGCCGCGTTCCACTGGCCCCGGCCGAATTGCTGACGGTGTATGCAATGATGATTTTCGGAGCGCTGGTATCCACACCGGGCTGCGACAACGTGTTTTTGGTGGCAGGACCAGCCTTGTTCTATTTCTCCTCCCCGGAAAATGGCTGGGCACAGCTCTTCTATCAGCATGTTCCCTCCTGGTTTGCGCCGGGCTGGGATGGCATCGCCTATAAGAAAGAGGTCATCGACCCCGTTTATCTGGGCCAGATTCCTTTCAGCCAAATTCCCTGGGATGCCTGGGCTATGATGCTCACGGCGTGGGGCATTTTCCTGACCTTTTTGTATGGGTTGATGTTCTTCACCGCCCTTCTCTTCCGCAAACAGTGGACACAACGCGAAGCCCTGGCGTTTCCGTTGGTGGAAGTGCCCGTGCAGATGGCCGGTGCCGGTGATACCACCAGCAACATCAGCTTCTGGGGCAACCGCATGATGTGGTTCGGCCTGATCTTCGCCGCTTTCTGGCACTCTTTCTACGGAATGAGCATGATCTTCCCCGACTGGCCCGTCGCACCCGTCAACGCAGTCGGTGGCCTCACCTTTATCTTCTCCGAACACCCGTTCAGCTCCATTCCCACCATTAACGCCAAGGTCTTTCTCGGCGCTATCGGCCTGGCCTACCTCCTTACTCGTGAAGTTTCCTTCTCCTTCTGGTTCTTCTTCCTGATGGCCTACGGTTCTTATGCCGGTGTCGTCATTCTGGGCCAGCCGGAACTGCTCTTGAGCAAAAGCGGTATCACCAACCGTCCCGACTTCATCATCTACCAGGCTGTTGGTGGCTGGGGCATGATGGCCCTGGTGCTCTTCTGGACGGCTCGTGAATACCTGATGCGCTTGGGCCGCGAAGCCTTTGGCAAGAACCGTGGCGACGAAGATGAACCGTTTTCGCCACGCACCATGGTGTTTGGCTTCCTGATCTGCTTCATCGGTCTGGTGACCTGGAGCTGGTTTGCCGGTATCAACATCGCCGTTGCCCTGACCTTCTTCGCCATCTTCTTGCTCACCAGCCTGGTGCTGACCCGTATCGTAATCGAAGGCGGCTTCCTGTTCCCGCAACCGCCCTTCTACGCCTTGCAGGTCATGAACACCACCATGTTCGGCACCGCCCTCGATGCGGCCAACCTGACCAAACTTTCGTTCTTGCAGCCGATGATGCTGGTGGACATGCGCACCAACGTGCTGCCTGCCTTCTTGCACACCATGAAGTTCGCCGAAATTTTGGGTCTCGACCGCAAGCACCTGCGCCGCTTGCTGCTGGCCGTAGTCGTGGCATTGATCGTAACCGTGGTTGTAACCGTGCTCACCTCGCTGCAGGTTCTCTACTCGCAAGGTGGCCTGTCTGGTTACACCTGGTTCTCCAAGTCGGCAGCCGAAAGCACCTTCACTTCCAGTGCCAACATCATCAAAACTGCTCCCGGCATCAAACCCGCCAACTGGGGCTGGATGCTGTTAGGTGCTACTCTGGTGTGGTTGATGGTAGTCGGCCGCAGCCGTTTCCTGTGGTTCCCCTTCCATCCGCTGGGTTATCTGGTGGCTCCCACCTTCCCCATCACTAACCTGTGGTTCCCGCTCTTCCTGGGCTGGCTTACCAAAACCCTGGTGATGAAATATGGCGGCAGCAACAGCTACGTCTCGCTCCGCCCGTTCATGATCGGTTTGATCCTGGGCAACGCTGCGGCCATGATCTTCTGGACGCTGTTGGTCTTCTATCTCAAGGGCACGCCCATTACCTACTGGTCGGCCTAAATCATTACGTAGCCCGAACTTCAATTTTCAGGCGTTGTTGACGAAACGCCTGAAAATTGATAATATGGTTCAGGCTCAAATTAGAGGAAATAAAATGTTTGCAATTGTTCGTGTAGCTGGAAAACAATACCGCGTAGAGAATGGCGCGCAGTTCGTCGTCAACCGTGTCGAGGGCGAACCCGGCGCAGCGTTTGACGCCGTTGAAGTTCTGATGGTCGGCGATGGCGAAAACGTCACCGTCGGTGCACCGGTCGTCGAGGGCGCAAAAGTGGCAACCACCGTGGTTCGTCACCTGCAGGGCAAGAAAATCCGCGTCTTCAAATACAAGGCAAAGAAAAACTATCGCCGCCGTATCGGCGCACGCGCCCACCAGACTTTGTTGCGCGTTGACAGCATCTCTGCTTAATAACTAACGTTTCACTGAGGTTTAAAGGAATACCATGGCACATAAAAAAGGCGGGGGTTCAACCCGTAACGGACGCGATTCTCACGGACAGCGTTTAGGCATCAAAGCGTTTGGCGGCCAGGTCGTCACCGCAGGCAGCATCCTGGTGCGCCAGCGTGGCACCCGCTACAACGCAGGCACCAACGTCGCTGTCGGTCGCGACTTCACCCTGTTCGCACTCACCGATGGCGTTGTCACTTTCGAAGCGGATCGCCGTTCGAAGTCCAGCGGCAAGAAGATCTCGATTCATCCTGCTGCATAATTAAAACCGCGAAGGCTGCAGAGGGCGCGAAGAAAATTAGGTTGTGCAGGCCGGGATGAACACTGATCAGTGTTTGCCCCTACCCGATACAACCCTAAAATTCTTTGCGCCCTTTGTGTTATTTGCGGCTCCTTTTTTCGATGTTTATTGACGAAGCGACAATTGAAGTAAAAGCTGGCGATGGCGGTAACGGTATCATCGCCTTTCGACGTGAAAAGTATGTGCCGAGCGGCGGGCCTGCCGGCGGCGACGGTGGACGGGGCGGCGACGTCATCATTCAAGCCGATCACCATGTCAAAACCCTGATCGACTTTTCCCGCAAGCGCCATTTCAGGGGCGAGCGCGGAAGGCACGGCGAAGGCGGAAGGCGCAAGGGTAAGGACGGCGAAACCAGCTTGCTCAAAGTGCCGTTGAATACGCAGGTATTCGATAAGGACACCGGCGAGTTGTTGGCCTATCTTCTCATCTCCGGCCAAAAGTTCGTGGCGGCCCAGGGCGGCGAAGGCGGGCGTGGCAACCCACGTTTTGTGACTTCCTCGCGCCAGGCACCGCGCTTTGCCGAGAATGGCGCATTGGGCGAAGAACGCACTTTGTTGCTCAATCTCAAAATCCTCGCCGATGTGGCCGTGATCGGCTTCCCGAATGCGGGAAAAAGCACGCTCATCTCCGCAGTCTCGGCAGCCCGTCCTAAAATCGCCGCCTACCCCTTCACTACCCTGGAACCGAATCTGGGCGTAATTCGCCTGGATGTCGCCAGCCAGTTCGTGATGGCCGATATTCCCGGCCTGATTCGCGGCGCGCATAAAGGCGCCGGATTGGGGCACCAGTTCCTCAAACACATCGAGCGCGCTCCGGTTTTCATCCATCTTGTCGATGCCACCAGCGTGCTGAGCGGTGAATCGTTGTGGCGCGCTTTTGCCGTCATCAATCGCGAGTTGAAGATGTGGGACCCGGAACTCATTCAGCGCCCACAGTTGGTCGGCATCAATAAAATGGACGCCCTGGCCGAAGACGAAGAAGCGCAGGAAGAAGTCGCCATCTTCGAAGCTAAGCTCAAGTCCTTAGGCTGTGAAGTTTTCCGCATCTCCGCCGCTTCGGGTGAAGGTTTGCAACCCTTGTTGTGGCGCACCATGGAACTCGTAACCGAGGCTCGCGAACAGGCCATTGCCGCCGCTAAGGAAATCGCCGAAGACCAGTCGATGCACCTCACCCGCGTGCTGCCCGAAGCTCCGCTCGTGATCAAGGAAATCGCCCAGTACACCGATGATACCAGCGAATGGGAAGTCTCCGGCGGCCAACTCGAAAAAATGGTCTCCCGCTTCGATATGGACAACCACGAAGCCATGCTCTATGTTCACAACTATCTTGAGCGCAACGGCACACTGGAGCAAATGAAACAAGCCGGTATCAAAGTCGGCGACCTGGTGCATATCGGTGACGTAGCATTTGCGTTTGAGGAATAGACGGCAGGTGTCGGGTGGAAGGTGTTAGGTGTCAGGAGGTTGGCGATAGGATCAAAGCATGATTCAAGGTTATCGTGATTTACTCGTATGGCAGAAGGCGATGGATTTGGTAGTCGCTTGTTATGGGGCTACCGAACAGTTTCCTAAAACAGAGATTTATGGTTTGACTGGGCAGTTGCGGCGTGCAGCTGTTTCAATACCCTCTAACATTGCCGAAGGTCGAGGTCGCCAACATCTGCCGGAATTTATTCATTTTCTACATATTGCACAGGGTTCCCTGGCAGAATTAGAAACACAGATTCAAATCGCTCACCGCCTGAACTACATTGAAGCACAACAATGCCAAACTCTTCTCCAACAAACGAATGAAATAGCCCAGATGCTACACGGCCTCATCCGCTCCCTCAAAAACCGCAAAACTCTTCCACCTGACGCTCAGCCCTAACACCTTACACCTTACACCTGTCACCTTACACCTGACCAATGAAAACTCTCGTAGTAAAAATCGGCACCAGCACGTTGGTGCGCAACGGTACGGTCGACGAAGCATACATTGCCGACGTCGCCCGCCAGATTAACGAGCTACACGCCAACGACTGGCGCGTGGTTATTGTTTCCTCGGGTGCAGTCCGGGCCGGACTGGATGCCATTGGACGAGAACGCGCCACCCGCCTGCAAGAAAAACAGGCGGCGGCAGCCATTGGGCAAAATTTGATGATGCGTGCCTACCGTCGCGCATTCAACAAATACGACACACCTATCGCACAACTTCTGCTGACGCGTTCCGATCTCGCCGATCGTCGCCGTTTCATCAATGCGCGCCGCACCTTCTCACAGCTCTTTGGATGGGGTGTCATGCCCATTGTCAACGAAAATGACACTGTTGCCACCGAAGAGCTTCGCTTTGGCGATAACGACATGTTAGCCTCTCTCACCGCATTCGTGGTCGAAGCCGATAAAGTATTGTTGCTTTCAGATATCGATGGTTTCTATCTACCGGGCGAAGACAAACCGCTCCCGCAAATTGCTGCTATCACCCCCGAAATCGAAGAGGCGGCAGGCGGAGCAGGTAGCATCGGCGGAACCGGAGGCATGCGCACCAAAATCGAAGCGGCGCGCGCTGCCACCCAGTCGGGCATTGAGCTTGTCATCGCGCGGGGACGTGATGAGAACATCATCACCCGCGTCGCCAATGAAGAAGCCATCGGCACCCGCTTTCTCACCCAGAGCAGCCTG
>DAITOV010000190.1:0-9337 GCA_036833945.1 Abditibacteriia bacterium | reverse complement strand
GGAGTATAAGGAGAAGGGCGAGCTGCAGCGCACCGTGCGCGCCACCACGGCGCGGCCCGAGAGTGTGGGGCAAATTAAAGAAGGCGTGTTTGGCGGGTCGCACACGCCCGGCACCAAGGTGAAGGTTGAGGGAACGCGCGCTTCGCACAGCGTGACCTACACCGTGAAGATGGAGGCCGATAAGAAAAAGGTGAAGTCGCCTTTCGTTTCGCTGGTGGGCATTCAGTTTCCCGGCAGCACCACGAGCGAGCCGCAAGAGCCCATCGACGTGCGCCCGGCGGCAGTTTCGATGAAATATTCCAGCGGCGAGCCGGGGCTGATGGCCAGCAGCGAAGTGCAACTGGAGCTGAGTCGCAACCTGCTGGATGAACTTTTACCCGACTGGCGCACGCTCTTGAAGCCTTTTGCACCGGTGCGGGTACTGGCGCAATGGACTTACGACGGTGAAGGCGAAGAGGCGGGCACGATTGTCGAGGGCGGCTGGACGCGGGTTTTTGAAGGCTATATCGCGACTTTCGACCAGAATGTTTCGGGGTATGCCGAGAAGTCGTTGAGCGTGGTGTTGCGCGACCCGATGATTCGGCTCAAGTCGCCGGCGGGCTTTGTGGACGAGCGCTACGGGCCGCTCGATTTGCTTTATGCCTATGGCGCAGGCGGGCCGGTTTACGATGGCGACTGCGTGAAGTATTTGCTTACCACCGAGCTTGGCTCCTCGGTCGCTAACACCATCAACGGCAACGGCGACCCGCTGCTGTTTAGCGACACCAAGTTTGCGATGTTCACCCAGGAAAAAGACAGCGTAGGCTATTTCGCATTTCAACAGCTCCTTAAACCCAGCTCACGAAGCGATTTCCTACTGGCCCCGCCTTTTGGGCGCGATGTGCTTTCGTGGATTAACGACAGTATCGCCGGGCCAATGGATGCCGTGTTTTTCTGGGGCTACAGCCCTTATGCCACGCCCGCCGTGGGCGATGAATATGCTTTCGGCACACCGCCGCTGGTGCCGGTGTATGGGAATATTTTTCTCTACTACATGAAGATGAATACTCTCAAGGTGTTGCCCGATGCCATTTACCTGGATGACGATGCCAACGACCTGATTTCCAGCGTGAGCGTGGAAACTCTCACCGACAAGCTCTATAACGAAGTGGTGGTGTGGGGCGAAAAACCCAAGGGCACACTGGGTGCGATGGTCCCGACCATCACCGGTGGCCGCGCTGCCCTGCCCGCTTCGCATCCCAACGCAGCCGATCACTCGTGGCGTCGCGTGATGTTGGAGCAGCAAGATTTTATCGGCCAACTCGTCGCAAATGACTATGCCCAGGGCCTGGCTTATGAAATGCTGAGTTACTTTGGCGACGAGGCACCGCGTAGCGTGACAGTGGTGATGCCGCGTGGCGACGAGACCCTGCGCTGGGGCATGGTGATTCAACCCAAGATGCAAGCCAGCGGCAGCGATTTGGAAATTGGCGTTAACAACAAGCAGTTTCGCATCAAGCGCATCAACCATAGCTGGGACTTCACCGGCCAAAGCCCCGACCGGGCGTTTGTGACCGAGCTAATTTGCCGACAAGCGTAGAATGGCTAACTTTGAATGATGAATGATGAACGATGAAGTATGGCAACCGAGCTTTGAGGCCGGACCTTGGCATCTTGGTTTGGTTACCTTCATTCATAATTCATCATTCATCGTTCCAACTTAATATTATGAACCTTACTGAACGTCACATTAGCAATGAGATAGTCGCGCGTGCGGTGCATGTGGTGAGTGGGATGATGGAAGGCGAGCTGTCGCGGCGCGCGGCCATCGCCCAAACCGGCAGCAGCGGGCTGACCCACAATACCGGCGACTACAACGATGAAGGCGAGTTCGTGCCCTATATGCGGCTGGACTACGACGCGATGAATAGCGGGAGAGGATGTAGCCCATGAACGGCTTGAACGTTGAACTTCCAACATTCAACGTTCAACCGTTAGCGCTTCCTAAACATAAAATTTGGACGTTCAATGTTCAACGTTGGATGTTCGATGTTCAATTCATCTTTCCCCAAACACCCCTATGTCTACTCTTCCCTACTCTCTCAAAAACGATTACATTGCCGGAATGCCGCCTTCGGCGGCAGACCTGAACCGCCGGGCTAATATTGTGAGCGCGCAGTTGGCAGGCGCGCTCGAAGGCCACGGCGAAGGCGTGCTGGCGCTGCCAGACGACACTTCGCTGGAAGTGAGCTACGATGGCGGCAGCGTTTATGTCGATGAAGGCGCGGCCTATGTGCGCAACGAAAACGGGCACCTGATTTATGTGGTAAACCCGGCACAGATGGAGGTGGAAGAGTATACGCCGGGTATCGTGAATTACATCTTCGCGGTCAGCTACCTTTCGCCCAACCCGCTGATTCCCGATAGCGAAACCGCGCGCCTGTGCCGCCTGGTGGCCGACGACACCGATTCGTTCCCCGGCGCGCTGCTGCTGGCCGAAGTATCGGCAACCGGGGTGGTGACCGACCGTCGCGAATGGATCTCTAACGCGGCCCTGCTGCAACGCATTACGCAACTGGAAAGTGATTTAGGCTATAGCAATGAGCAGCGCACCAAAGGCACCGTCGCCGCACGGCTGGATGCCCTGAGCAGCGATGACGGCGGCGGCGCAACGGTTACTTTCCTCTCGCAACTCAAATATTCGGTGGAAGACCCGCGCAATGCAGTGACGGTCATCGAAGAGAAACTGGCCCTGCTGGCCGCGACCAACAGCGATACACAGGCAGTGCGCGAAAACCCCGAGTTGCGCGCCTTGATTGCCGAACTGGGCTCGCAAGGATTGGGATTGGCGGAAGTAAATGCGGAATCGACTTTGCGCTCAACGGCGACGACTGTGCTTATCGGCATTACCGGCGATGGGAGTGGCGGTTCGATTGATGATTTGGTGGAGGGCACGGCGAATGTGGATGAAGAGCTGCAGGTGATTGGGCCGTAACGGCGGTAGGTAGTAGACAGTAGACGGAATACAGGAGGGCAACCGGGCGTAGGGGCGCAGGCTACGGCGAACGTTGAACATCGAACTTTCAACGTTGAACATTCAATGTTCGATGTTGAAAGTTCAATCCTAAAGCCCGCCATCCTCGCGAACGCGGGGAAGGTAGACTAACGATGAACGATGAATACTGAATGATGAATAACGGTAACCGAGCGTTAGTGGCGACGGTTACCCTCAACGCCCGTCATCCTCGCGAACGCGGGGATCCAGTACACGGCTTATTGATTAGAACAAAACCATTTGCTTACCAACACCCAACCTAAGCTCTAAGTTCTAAGTTCTATTCAGTTACACTCCGTGCATTCTATGCGCGCATATCTCAAAATTCTGGGGGGCTGTTTTATCGTGGGCAGCCTGGTATTTGTTGCAACCCGCTTCCAGAACGCATCGGTGGAGCCTACCCTCACCCCCATGTCGGGCGGCTCAATGAGCTCCGTTCATATCGCCGAGCCTTTTGACACCGACATACTCGATAAAATGGAGCGGTTGCTCTCAAGCAATTTGAACCAGGAGCACAAGCTGCAATTAGCGGCGATTCTCTACCGCTACGGGCGCGATAGCGGGGAAGAGTTTCTGGCGAAGGTGCTGATTGAAGAGCGCAATATCACGGCGGCGACAGTGTTTGCCTTAAACCGCGATGAGGCCAGGCTGCCGCAGGTATTGGAGGCACTGGCACGATGGGAAATTGAGAAGGATGTTTATTCTTTCTCACTCTATGACGAGGAATTTCCCCTGGCTTTGGGGCAATGGAAGCACCCCCGCATCGCCGCCGCCCTGCTAACCAAGCAAAAAGCCAATCCGCACTATGGCGCACTGGCTCTGGCCTTAGGTCGGCAAAACATGAAAGCAGCCTTGCCGCTGCTTACCGAGCAGGCGAGAACAACGCCAAACAACTCGATGGAAGCACTCAAGTTTAAAACCGCACTGGCACGGCTCACTCCGGAAAATAGTGCGCGCTTTCACGATCTATTGCGCCCTGCAAGTCCTGGCGAATACCCATTACGCCAGGACGAAGCGATGGGCTATTTGTCTTATTTGCAGGAGCCACGTTTAGTGCCCGTGCTGCTCGATACCATTGATAAGTTTCGCCCTCCTGTAGTGGCCGGAGAGCCCGTGCGCACCATTGCTTCACACGCAATTGAACCGCTGGCGCAATATCCGCCTGAGGTTTACTACCCCACCCTGCGCAAGGTTTTCGATGAACTTGCCATGCCCGCCGATGGCCGCTTTTTTCCACCACCAACCAAACTGCGCGTGGCCGCGCATCTCTACCGGGCCAAACCCAATGGCGACCATACTTTCTTGCGAGAAGGTTTGGGATTTCAGGGATTGGAAGAGCTTAAAGCCATGCACAAACTCAAACCAATTCCCCAGCACTTGCTGAGCTTTGATGAGGTAACGGCGACGCTGTTTTGAATGGGGTTCACCGCGAAGGGTTTAAGAGCACTCGCAGAGACGCAGAGTTCGCAGAGAACAACGAGAGGAATTGAGTTGAAAATCTCTCTCTGCGTCCTCTGCGTCTCTGCGTGAGATAAGCCATTTATAGCATGTCATAATGAAAGCATGATCCATGAAATCTTATATGGCTTAACAACACGCCCCACACGTGCAGGCTGGATATTATTCTGGCTGCATGTTTTTTTGGGCGGGGTTTTTCTCTTTTCCCAAAGCCAGAGCGGAGTGACGCTATTAACCGATTTTCCGCGATTGGTCGATTCAGAAGTAGCTTTCGTTGCTGCTGTTCTCATGCTGCTTTGCACCCTGGCGTTGTTTTCGCTGCTTGTCTTCAGCATCATCCGCAACCAACCCGGCGCCTTTATGATTTTTATCGCTCTCTTTCTGGCGATACACGTTTATGGAGTAGTCGTAGCAGTGGAAATGAGACGAAAAGCGGTCATGCCGTTTATGGAAAGCCTCTCCGACATGAGTTCAGAACCTACCAAACCACCCAAAGCACCGCGCTCTCCCTGAGGCTTTTCAAAGCTCACGCAGAGACGCGGAGGATGCAGAGAGAGAGATTTTTAGCTCAATTCTTTTGTCGTTCTCTGCGAACTCTGCGTCTCTGCGTGAGTTAAGCCGTTAATTGCATGTCATAATGAAGGCATGATCCGAGAGATAGCGACAAGAGCCGCGCATGTGGGATGGGCTTTGCTGGCGGCGAATATCTTTTTTGCCTGGCTCGGCACGGATGTGCTGGGCGCGGATGGTTCGTTGGCGTATACGGCCTTTGGCCTCCTGCTACTGGGAACCGCGGCTTTGTTCGTCCTGCTCATCGCGGCGATTATGAAGAAGTGGAACGGCGCTCTGCCACTGGTTTTCGCGTTGCTTTTCACATTGGGGATTTATCCCTTCATCATTGGGACCATGATGATGAACGCGTATTATGACCCTCATTATAAAGGGCTGATGGATAAAATCGAAGGAATACCCGTCGATGACACGCTGCCGACACCTTAATCTCTTGCACACAGGTGCTTGAGTTAGGGGCACTTCGCTGCTAAAGTGGAAACACATGAGTTCGCGACTACCAACTGGCTTTAAACGCAAGGTATCGAAAATCTATGATTTCTTTACCTTCGCCGTGGTTTTCGTCCTTCTTTTAGGAGCCTTATGGATGTCTCTTCCTCAATGGTTAGCACCGATAGGTAGTTTTGTGGGAGCGCTGGTTTTTTTCCTGATCTACGATAGTGTCCGCAGCGATTTTCCCCGCAATGCCGAGGCACTGCAAGTCGATAGGCCGGGTGCTGAGAAATTGGGCTGGATTCTTTGCATCGCTAACCTGGTGTGGCCGGTAGTTTATTTTTTCCTGGCGTGTAAAGTTTATAGACCTCTGATGTACAGCGGGCCAAAAACTATCACTTTTCTGCGCGAGGAGGCTGCTCTTATTGGCCTATGGCTTACTCCTGTATTCACGATCGGCCTTTTCTTATTGCTGGTATGGGCATGGTGGAAACGGGTGCGTCAAAAGCAACAAATCGCGGTGGCATTGGCTCTTATCCTGATCAGTTATCCCATTGGAGCGATAATGCTGGTGGCTGCGTTGTTTACAATCGAAGGTGGACAGTGGAACTTACGGCAAAAAATTCATGGTAATGACAACCGCACTTACTACTTGCTACACGCACCACCACTCTTTAACGGCCCAGGAACGAACGCAATTGCGCGGCAGATGAAGCACAGCCCCATCAGCGTGACGGTGCAAATCCTCACCCCAAAATACGGCAGCGGCGACCTGACAGCCATTCTTCGTAACGGTAGCGAAGACACAGACCCCAAAGTGCGACAGTTGTGCAAAATGCTGTTGCAGAGTAAGAAGGGTTGGGAGAAGACAAAGTATTGAAGCAGGGGACGAATTCACCGCGAAGAACGCTAAATTCGCGAAGAATAGAATCTGTGTAATCTGTGCCAATCTGTGGCTCAATTCTTTGCGCCGTTCTCTGCGTCCTCTGTGTCTCTGCGTGGGTTAGGCCGTTAATCGCGAAAACTTGCGGCGAAGCTGGCGTGGCCGGAGGCTTTGCGTGCTATTAAACGCCGCCGCCCATAGCCAAAACACCCCATTTGTGGTATAATTAAACCTAGTAGCTTGAATGAGATTTCTTCAAGCTACTTTTCGTTTTTCTCCTTCCCCTTCTCCCCCGCATAGCACGCTTTTCGTGCCCTTAATTCGATGTTCGACGTTGAATGTTGAACGTTCAAAGTTCGCCGTTTCCCCTTCTCATGCCTACTCCTCACGTTTTTCAGCAGGAAGTGTTCGACTGCACCGCGCTGGATGTTCTGGTGCGTTGTGGTTTTCGCGCTTTGAATGACGATGATATTGAAACCGACTACTGCGGATTGCGCAGCGTTTATTATGGCGACGAGCACGCTTGGGACGAGGATGGGGAAGGCCGCTGGAAGTCGGCTCCGGCTCCGCGCTCGATTCCGACGGAGTTGAATATCGCCGGCGCCACGGCCCTGCCACGCGACATTGCTACCGAGCGCGACACGGTTTTGCGGGTGGCTTCGGGTGTGCCGGTGGTGTTGACCTGGGAATTGCTTTACGATTCGCTGGTGACCTATCCCATCAGTTCCTATCGCGTGCGCGCCTGGGATTGCAGCGATGGTAGCGAGGTTTACAATCAGGCCATTAACGGTCTTTCGGCTCATTTGGGTACTCTGCCCGATGGCAGTTATACCGTAGCGGTGGCGATTGAAAGCGCACTTCAACAGCACATGAGCGCGGCAAAATACCTTGAACTGGTGGGGCAGTTGCCGGGTGAAGAATATCTTTATACACAAGACGACGCCGAGTATTTCTATGACCCTACCCGCAACCTGGGTGTGCGGCCTGCCGACGCATTGCACCCGCTGAATATTGAGCGGGCACAGATTCTAGCTGCAGGAGAACAACAGGACAATCCGCAGTGGATTGGCTATGCGACGGCGCATGAGGCGTGGAGCAGCCAATGGGCGATGGTTCCCTTCGAGGTAGGTAATGAGTTATGGGTGATAGGTAATGGGGTGCTTCCTGCGCCGGATTGTGCGCTGGTGGGTGCGCCGACGGGGGATGAGACGCATGTGGTAACGGAAGCGTCGCTGGGCGATTATGCGGTGGCGTTCGATCCGTTTGCGCGCAGCGTGGCTTGCTTTTATGAAGCTACTAATGGTATTCGCTATATCGGTGGCGAGCGTTCTTGCGCCGATGGCACCGAGACTGCCTTGTGGCAGTGGCACGACGATGGAACGGCCACGCTGCTGGCGACTTCGAAGAACTACAGCACCGGACTGTGCGAGTGCGCAGGCTTGCAGAGCGCTCATGAAGCGCGGCGCATTGTGGAACTGCCGGACGGCACACTGATTGTGCAGACGCTGTGCTCGCTGTTTCGCTACGACCCGCACAGTTACCGCATCGAGGAAAAGCTGGTGCCCTGGCCGCGCGCCACCGATGGGCATCCTGGCGGGCGCAGTCTGCTGGTTAATGGTAAAAATGCGGCCTATACCACCGAAGCTTTCGGACAGGGCCAGGAAGGCGAACCCGCGGCACAGTTTTACAACACCTATATCTCGCGCAGTGGCGAAGCGCCGCAAGGCACGGGCATCGGCACCGTGGCGCACCTCGACGGCAATCTGGCGCTATGGAAGGGGCGGGTCTATGGCACGGTGCAAAATAAATACGATATTGAAGAAGCTGCGCAAGGCGTGGCGATGATGTCGCCCGATGGCTGGCAACGCACCGCAATGCACGGCTACCCGGCTGCCACCCGCCAATTGCAGCGCACCGCGCGCATCGGCTGGCACTTGGTATCGACCGGGAAGGAACGCTCCAGCGAAGAGCCGATTTTCCTGAGTAATGACGGCACGTTGATTGAATGGGGTGATAGCGATTATCGACTTCGCCATATCGATACTGTTGCCAACTCCACCGGCTACGAAACCGGACTGGCACCGGGATTTCTCCCTGGCGATGAGCATAATGGCCCGCGCCGCCTCATTGAAATCGGCGACCGCAACACCGGCCGCATTCTCGACACCGAACCGGAAACGGAAATCGATTGCACCGACGCCACGTGTCAGCTCGAAGATTTCGGCCCCGGTGCGGTGTGGTTTGGCGAACCGCTCACGGTGTGGGGCGATAACCTCATCTCCGGCATGGCAGTGGTAAACGCCGAACGCTGGCTTTCGCCTTCATCGCCCAAGCCGTTCACGGAATATTTCGCCGAAATGCTGGCCGCCAAAGATGCCTTGATTTGGGCGCGCATCGATTCTTCAGCACCAGTGGAAGCGCTGGAAACATATACCTATCCCCTGCCCGTGCTGGGCGATTTGTGGATGCTGCCTTTCCCGGCGAAAGCGAAGGTGGAGTTTGTTGTGGTATTGCCGGAAACCGCCGATAAGATATCGCCGATTCGATTGATGGTCGTTTGCTGAGGGAACTATGGAAAAACGTAAAAAACCACCCATCACCTGCAGTCAGTGCGCAAAGGAATTCTGCGCACCGTGCGGACAGTTCGCAACGCCGATCGATTACAAGACGCGCACAGGCATCTGCAAAAAGTGCTTCAAAGCTGACGGATCGAATGTCACCACAGCGGCAGCGGTGACGCTATCACGGCTGTCTACGCCGCCGCAGGTGCAGCACCAGCCGGGCACCGGGTTCGACTCTACTCCAAGCAGGCACACTGGTTAACACGCCCTTCCTTGAATGGAAATCGTTGCCGGTGACAATCCCAACGGTATTGACCTCTACGCCGGTTACAATGAAAGCCTCAAGGCCGGAACCGGCCGCAAGCAGTGGTATGCCAACAACCTGGCTCGTCGCGCTGG
>DAITOV010000189.1:0-9379 GCA_036833945.1 Abditibacteriia bacterium | reverse complement strand
GGCGTCCCCGCCTGCGTCAACACCCTCTGGCTAGCCCGCTGCGCCCTCAAAATCGCCGCTCGCCTCACGGAACTCGGCCGTACCGACGAAGCCACCGACCTCACCGCCCGCGCACAGGTGTATCTCGAAACCGTCCTCCACCGCGCCACCCCCAGCGGCCTGCTGCCCGAACTCATGCAAGGCCCCGAAGGCCAACGCTGGTGGGCCGCCCCCCACGGCTGGGCAATGGCGAGTTTTGTGAGTGGGGTGTTGGAGTTGGCGAGGTTGAAAAGTCAGAAGTCAGAATGATGAATGCAGAACAGCTAACGATGAATGATGAATACTGAATGATGAATATCGGCAACCGCTCGTTGACGCAGACCGCAAGCCTCGACGCTCGTCATCCTCGCGAACGCGGGAATCCAGATGGTGTTTCTAAATTAGATTTGAGTTCGTTAATTTCGTTTTAGCAAGACTATCTCTTAATGCGATATGGATTTCCGTATTTTGCGCGCTGTTGATGTGGGCAACAGCAGTGTTCGTGAGTAGAATTTTACTGCTATGAGAGTCCTTTAATTTTATTTGGACTTTTTCAATCACAAATGATTTATTTTGTGTCATCTCTAAGCAAGAGTTCCGCACGTCTCCAGAACCTTTGATTAGGACTTTAGCCAGAATGTCCTTTGCCAAGACAAGTTTGCCAATTTGAACTGATTCAATCTCAATATCTGTTTTTAATTCGTTTTGCAATAAGTGTGTCCATTTTAAGACGTCGACTGTTATCGAGTCGAGAGAGAGTGAGAAGTTATTAAGTTCAGATAAATATGTTATTAGATTCGTAACTGATTTTGGGGCATCTATAATTTCTAAACCTGGTTGTTGAATCGAAATCACAAATTTACTCTGTATAAAGTTCAATTGTTTGAGAGAAAATTCTTTCCCAAATGGATCAGTGACGATGGTGTCATATTCGATTCGCTCGATAAATCGAGCCTCGAGGTATTCCTTACGAATTCGATCTAATACAAAACCTTCTGATTTACCATCTTGAAAGGTATTTTCTCTCAGTTTTTCAGCGATTGAGCTGATAGTTATCGGCCATTTTGTAAGAAACCAACGATGACGACTCATAATTTCACCTGTTGATTATTATATTGTTTTTGTAAGCGTCAGAAAGTTTTCTTGGGCAATATTCTCTATTAATTCTAGGAAGTAGCCTGCATCTTCATTTTGGAAACGCTTGAATTTCATGGAGTAGGTGTTTCGGGATGAGCGTGGACAGTATCTGACATCGTATTTGAAATCCTTGCAATTCTCTGTATCTTCAAATTGAGCTTCGAATTGCAGAAGATGAAAGGGTGCCGTTTCCTGCTGAGATTGCCAACGTATTCCCGTAATGTAAAAGCCACGATGCAAAAGCTCTTGGTACTCAGGAGAAGTTGTTAAGTTTTCTCCAGAAAAAACTACATTTTGAACGATTGCAAGGAGAGAACCGGTTTCACTTTCAAATTCTGGATCTTCGAGATCGAAATCTTCTTCTATGTTCTCAATTGGAAATTTAGCAATACGTATGCTCGTTACGTTTCGTAGCCTAAATTCAGGCAAGTCACTAATTAAATTTGTAAAGAATAAGGTGCGCTTATCTGCAACACGTACTTGTGAGAGGTCAATGGTGAGTGTCGAGATTGTTCCCTTGCGTCGGCTTTCAATTTTGCCTATTAAGTTTTCGACAACGAGTTGTCCTTTTTCTATCGCAGGTAAACGGACAATCGTATGATCCTCTTGCTTAATGAATTCAATCTTAATGTCATGAGATTGACGCCGAATAAGTCTATTTTTTGCATAGTCAATTTCATCGAATTTAACATGCACTTCGACTGTATTCGATATTCTTTGCGTTGTAACTTTCTCTTGACCATAAACTTCTCCTGTATAGTCAGTAATGACTGCTCGGATATCTTCAATTGCGATGTCCCCTTGTAAGACGATAGAAGTAGTTTTGTCTGCTCTGCGAGGGTGTTCCCTGCGCTGGATTAAATCGATTATTTCTGAGTGGTCAAACGGCAGCATGGAAATTAATTCAACTAATTCTTCTCTGGTTGTCTTTGGGGAATAGATAATCCCACGCGCCAGAGCAATTTCAGCCAGGACGGGCTTACTTAATTTCTGCTTTGAACACATCAAAAGATCTCGCACTTCCCGATCTGTCGCAAAATTTTGCGAAATAGAATCATTCATAGTCCATTCCTATGGGGATATCTGAAAAAGTTGTACGGACTTGCGAAAATGGAGACAACTTAATCTCTTTTATTAGTTCTGCGAGTGGCGAAATATCTGTTTGTTGTGGAGAACTGTCTTGATATCCATCGTTCAAGCCTTCAATGTACTGTTGCATGCCTTTTTGAAATTCTACAGGAAGATTGCCACTATGCAATGTTTTAATCTTCACAGTTATGTTCTCTTTTATAAGGCCGTGTAACCTTAAATAATCTATTAGGTACATGAAGTCTTGTGCTGTTGCATCTGCCCTTCTATAGAAAACGATGACCCCCTCTCTGTCTGAGTGCCGAGGGTCTTTGTAATGCAGAATAACATACTGTGAGGTTAGAATGTCTAATGTGGCCGCTTTAGCTTTATCCAGTTGGAGATTACGTCGGCCGGGTAGTTGTGGATAAAAATATCTATAGAATTCACGGTCCGGTAATCTGTCAGAATTTTGTGAACCACGCATGTAGGTAATTTCATAACGGATGTTGTCTAACCAGTGAATGTCTTCTGGACCTAAAATAATGATTTTGGAACCTGCAGGATGATGCAAATCTTTTATATCTATCGAATCAAGCCTTTTTCTAAAATCTCCTTCGTACTGGCCATCATGATTATAAACAAATAGTAGACCTATGACGTTATAGTCCATGTCATCATGCACGTATAAGCTTTGCCATTCTGCACTCTGTTCCGCACAAGCTATTTGTTTAGATAGGCTCACGGCCGCTTTTGTAATAGCGTCCGATGTTATTGAACTTTTACTATAGCTCTTTAAGTCGCAATTGATATAGGTGCGTGAGTGGGAATATGGCTCATCGTAAAAGAATACAACGTCTGAGGGGTGTTCTTTGGTATCATGAGCTTCTTTTTGCTCGCACTGCCAACTTTTATTCATTGGACCAATTTGTTGCCATAAGAATTCTGCGAATACTTCTTTTGACAATATTTCCGCCATGCGACTAATATTTGCATTTTCTCCCACTTCCACTCTCCCATTTAACAAGATATCTGTTTTTCTCTACAATTTTCTGTTTGCTACGCAATTAAGGTGTCTTTTATTGACATAACGTCTTTTTTCATTTAGAGGACTTTCATAGATATTCCTTAATGATTAAGTTGTTGGTTAGACGTATAAATTAATCTATTGTAAGTGATTTTTTACGATTTCTTAGGAAATATTTTTCGTTTTTTTGATTTAGACCAAGTGGCAGGAGTTTTCAGAAAGGCTGAAGTTGCAGGGCTGGTAACACGTCACCCCATCTATGATTTTATGCAGGGATGGGACCCATTAGCGATCTCGAGGACGAATGCAGTATACGTGCCCTGGTGTCACAAGCGCGACAAAGCTTCGAGATGCCATGCGGTTAGAAACGCTATTTCTCTCCATAAACAGTTTGCTCAAGCTCTGCCTTCCTTTTCTTCCTAAATCCCTCAAAGTCCGCCTCCAGCGTTTCCATCTTACCCGCCAAATCATCCAAAGAAAGCAGGTTCTTATCGATATGCGGGCGGCGTTTCATGTTGATTGTGCGCTGTCCCCCTCTCCGGAACATTTTTTATGGCCGACTGCCACCCCCCACCCCAAACCCAAACCCAAAACGGGCGCCCCACTTTCGCGGGACGCCCGTTCCTATTCCAACTCTCAATCTTCTATTTCGTCACTTCCCAAATCCCAATCTCCCACGGCTCCATCGCAATCGTGAGATTCCCATCTTGATTCCTCAACAACCCCGTCCGGTTACTTTTCCAGGCGGTGAGTTTGCTGGTTTTGAGCGGCTGTAAAGCAGGGTGACTGCCCAGTTCGCGGGGCGCGTTGCTTACGTTCACCAACGCCACATACTCCTTAGCCCCCACCTGCCAGCGGGTGAAGATGATGTTGTCTTCATCGTAAACCGTGATGCTATCGGCCTGGTGGATAATATCGGCGAACTCGCGCACATCACGCAGCACCGGCGCGGCAATTTCTGTGGCCCATTTGGGGTCGGTCATGTTCGCACGCAGGAACGAGTAGAAAGCCAGCCCGCGTGAGCCTTGCGCCAGGGTAGAAAAGGTAAGGTAGCGCAGCTCCTGCGTGTTGGGGTAGCGCAACTCATTTACCGGAAAACCGCGCAGTGTGGTTTCGCCTGGCTTGGCAATGCTTTGCCAGTTGAAGAATTGCAGCGCGGGAATCACGGTTTCATTGAGCTTAGCCGCGCTCCGGGTGAACTGGGTTTGCTGATTGAGCTTGGCCTGCGGGAATGGTGCGCCGGTGACGGGGTAGATGTCGTGTACCAGAATATCCTGGATGTCCTTGAAGCGATACCAGTTGGTGCTCCAGGCATGGCAAACCGCCACCGGTTTGGTGGGGTCTTCCTGCTTCACCATGTCGTAGAACGGCTTGAGCTGTGGCACGGTGATTTTGTGGTTGTCGGGTTCGTCGTAGAGGTACCACACACCGACAGCAGGGTGGTCTTTGAAGCGGCGCACCACGGTGCGCATCTCTTCCAAATGATCGGGCACCATGCGGAGACCGGCAAGGTCGAACATCACTTTTAAGCTGTGCTTTTGCGCCAGGTCGAGATACTGCTGAATCCTATCCAGCGCCTCCTGGTTTACCGGCAACGTGGTAAGGCCGTAGATATGCACGTAGTTGATGCCCATGTCGCGAACCAGGCTGAAATTCTCGTCGGTAGCGGGGACAGCATACATCGCCATCGGGAACTTTTCGCTTGCAAACGGCGAGTCTGCCTGCGCGCAGCCAAATAGCGAAAACACGTTTAGTAGGACGACTAAAAAGAGGGTGAAGAATTTAGACATAATCGGTGTGAACTCTTGTTTTATCAAATGCGTGATGAGAGACGGCTGAACGGCAAGTGTGAACGATGAATGCTGAATTATGAACGGTGGTTGCCGATATTCATCATTCACACTTGTTATCAGTCCGGGGAAATCGTGGGTTTGCCTTCGGCGATATCGTGGGTGACGCGAAAGTTCCACAGCGCCGAGCTGCTGGTGACCGGGTTACCATCGCCTTTATACCATTTCACGTGGCCATCGACGAAAAGGAAGTTGGCGCCATCGAGGTGGCGGCCCAGTGCCGTGCCCAGGTTGCGAATGGTGTTGACCGGCGTTGCCCCGGAAAGATCGCCGCAGCCAAGGGGTAAGCTGCCGGTGCTCGTGGTGGAGTTGCAGCCGTTATAGAGATAAATTGCCGTGCCCACATAAGCCTCGCCTGAACTAATACCCATGCCGTCGCCCATTAGCAAGGTCGTGGTGGTGTAAGGAAATGCCGCCAGCTTGCGGGTGTTGGCATAGCGGTTCAGCCAGTAATCGGTGTAGCCGGGCGAACGCGGGTCGGGGTTGCGCGAGTTGAGTTCGCTGGGGCACTGGAGAATCTGAATGCTCTTGGTGTAGGGCTGCAAGGCATCGGCCCAGCCAAAGGCGCGGGTCGCCGAAACGTTGGCATAGCTATGGATGGGCGAACGCATGTAGGTTTCGTCATAATCCTGCGCATACTGCATGGCAGCCAACCCCAACTGTTTGAGATTGCTCTGGCAGGAAGTGCGGCGTGCGTTTTCGCGGGCGCGCGCAAATACCGGAAACAAGATCGCGGCGAGAATAGCGATGATAGCAATAACGACCAAAAGCTCGATGAGCGTGAAGCCGCGTGCGCGTGTTGAGTTGGGGAATAACATACTGCCTCCTGAAACTTACCTCTCATAGTATGGTGCTTCAATCCTATTCTTAAACATCTAAAATGAACATAAGGCATCAATTCCGGCCATTTTTATTATTGAGGCGAAATTCCCCCGGCGTGCAGTGGTGGTGCTGACGGAAAAGCAGGCGCAACTGCCCCGCACTCAGGCCCACCAGCCGGCCGATTTCGTGGATGGCGAGGTTGGTATCTTGCAACAGTGTCTGTGCGTGCGCCAATCTTTGCCCTGTGAGGTAGGCCTTGAAACTTTGGCCGGTCTCGGCATGGAAGCGTTGGGTGAATGCGGTGCGTGAAAGCCCGATATGGCGCGCCGCCAGGTCGATGGAGAGCGGTTTGTGGAGATTGTTGCGGATATACTCGGTGGCGGTGCGGATGGAATCGGCCTTGTGGGTGACGGGCGAAGTGACGGGGATTCTCCACGAGGTGAGGAAGTCGCCTCGTGCCAAATCGCGACGCAGCAGTAACAGCAGGTTACTGAGCAGGTGAAAGCAGACTTGGCTTTTTTCTTCGTTTTGCAGTTCGTCGTTCAAACCGGCAAAAAGCTGGGCCACCAGCAAGTTTTTCACCCAACCACTCTCCGAGGGAGAACCCGGTTCCTTCCGGTGGCCTCGGGCATAGGAGATGCCGCATTCCAGCCCCTGGCCGTTCGCCAGGCCGGGGCTAAACAGCAGGGTTTTACAGTAAACCTCGTCGGTGGGATTGGCCGCCGGGGGACGCAACCCGCCCCATTTGGGTAGCCCGGCCGGAATAAAAAGCATATCGCCGGTGCGGCAGTGCACGCTGTAGTCGGCGATGCGGAAATCGGCCTGTCCGTTCAGCACACAAAGCATGGTGGGCAAGGCCGCCTCCACCAGGTCGTCCTGCGGCCAGCGGGCCAGCACCGTCCGCGCCTGATGGGCATGACGCCGCCCGCGCACCGCCACACGCTGCCCCACACGTGGGCACGGTTGGGCGCTACAATGGGGTGGTAATGACTGCTGCAAGAACTCTTCGAGCGTGGGCCGTGCCGCCAGAAGAGGCAATATGCCCTGCGCCTCCAAGCGATTTTGAATGAGGCTCAGGGCATCGTCAAGGAGGCTAAAATCGGGGGCGGTCGAGGTCATAGTGCAATGCAGGAAGGCCGTTTATCGGCGTGTCCTGTATTGAAGTTTAATCGACCCTTGAACAGGGAACTTGAAAGGCATGCTCGGGCTGCAGTTGCCTACCGCATTTATGCTTCCCCCATAATCCTTTCCAATTCTGCCTATAGCTTCTTCCTCAACCTCGGCGTTCCTTGGGTTATTTGGCGTCTTCAATTGCCTGTCTTCTCTACCTTGTAACGGCCGACCCAACCAGAGTCAAAACCAGAACTGCGATCAGGGCAAATACGTTAAGCCCCACGCTCACCAGTGCTCCCGTAGCCGCGCTGCGGGCGCGCTGAGGCCGCAGCTGGCGATCGACGAGGTAGAGGATGAGGCCGACGATGGGAATGCAAAAGCCCACCAGCGCATACAGGAAGTTGGGCGCATCGTCGGGGGCGACGCCAGGCGTTGTTGGCGCATACTGACCGGGAATATGCTGAGGCGGCGGTATGGGCGCCTGAGCCGGAGGCAAGCCCTTGCCCTGGCAGCGGGAACATACCGTCTCAAAGGCACTCATTTCGTAGTTACACAATGAACATTGCATATCTGACTCCTTACTTTTAAAACGTGGTTGATACGTTTATTGTAATTGGTTTGCAACCCAAATCGGGACTTTTTTAACCGTAACCGCTCTCATTAGTTATCCCTTTGCAAGCGAGGAGCCTGTCATGAAGAACCGCGCGCGTGAGCGAGTCGGGTATGGTCAGGCATTGTGCTAAGCCAAATACAGTCTCAGAATAAGCAAGAAGCCCGAGGATACCCGGCTTGCTCACGCGCGCGGTTCTTCAGGCAAACCACAGAGACAAAAAAATTATTTTACAGACTACCCATGCTGCTATAAAACAAAAAGAGAGGCCCCGCCAATCGGCAGGGCCTCTCTCATTTTCCAGCAACAACTTAAATATTCCTCACCGCACCACGCGCGGCGCTGGTGGTCATGCTGGCGTAGGCGCGCAGGGCTGCGCTCACTTTGCGTGGGCGCGCCTCGGCGGGGTGCCAGCCTTCTTCCTCGCGCTTCTGGCGGCGTTCGGCCAGAATGGCATCGTCCACGGCGAGGTGAATCTTGCGCTCGGGGATATCGATCTCGATAACATCGCCGTTCTCCACCAAACCAATGGTGCCGCCTTCGGCTGCTTCGGGCGAAACGTGGCCGATGGAGAGGCCCGAAGAACCGCCGCTGAAGCGTCCGTCGGTCACCAGTGCGCAGGCCTTGCCCAGGCCCTTCGACTTCAGATAGCTGGTGGGATAGAGCATCTCCTGCATACCGGGGCCGCCGCGCGGGCCTTCGTAGCGAATCAGCACCACTTCGCCTTCTTTCACCTTGTTGGTGAGGATGCCGCTCACCGCTGCATCTTGCGATTCGAACACATGCGCGGTGCCGGTGAACTTGAGAATGCTCTCGTCCACACCGGCGGTCTTCACGATGCAGCCGTCTTCGGCCAGGTTGCCATACAGCACGGCCAGGCCGCCGTCTTGTGAGAAGGCGTGCTCGGCGCTGCGGATGACACCGGCTTCACGGTCGGCATCGAGTTTCTTGTAACGCTGCGACTGCGAGAATGCGGTCTGCGTGGGCACGCCGCCGGGAGCCGCGCGGTAGAATTCGTGCGTGGCCGGGTCCTGGGTGCGCGAAACGTCCCAACGCTCCAGCGCATCGGTGAGGCTGTCGGCGTGGATCATCTTCACATCGGTATTGAGCAGGTTGGCTTTTTCCAGCTGGCCCAAAATCGCCATGATGCCACCGGCGCGGTGGACGTCTTCCATGTGGACATCGGCCTTGGCCGGGGCCACCTTACACAGCACCGGCACGCGGCGCGAGAGGTGGTCGATATCGGCCATGGTGAAATTCACTTCGGCTTCGTGGGCGATTGCCAGCAAGTGCAGCACGGTGTTGGTGGAGCCGCCCATCGCGATATCGAGCGTCATGGCGTTCTCAAACGCCTTGAAGTTGGCGATGTTGCGCGGCAGCACGCCTTCGTCGTCGCCCTCGTAATAGCGCTTGGCCAACTCCACGATGGTGTGACCGGCTTGCTTGAACAGCTTTTCACGGTCGCCGTGGGTGGCCAGCATCGAGCCGTTGCCCGGCAAGGCGAGGCCCAGGGCTTCGGCCAGGCAGTTCATGGAGTTGGCGGTGAACATGCCCGAGCACGAGCCGCAGGTGGGGCAGGCCGAGCGTTCCACGGCAGCCACTTGCTCGTCGCTCACTTTGTCGTCGGCGGCTTGCACCATGGCATCCACCAGGTCGAGCGCGTGTTCGACGTCTTCGAGTTTGATTTTCCCGGCTTCCATCGGCCCGCCCGAAACGAAGATGGCGGGGATGTTG
>DAITOV010000188.1:0-9415 GCA_036833945.1 Abditibacteriia bacterium | reverse complement strand
AGGGCGCAGCATGCTGCGCCCAGAGCAAAACAATTTTTTCCACTCTCACGCCAAAATTCTGGCATAATAAGCAACAACACAATCCTAGGAGCTGCATATTCAAGCCAATGAACAAAAAAACAATCTGGATATCGGCCGGCATCGGAGCTGTGTTCTGCGTGTTTGTCATCTTCTCAGCCATCTCCGCCTTTCAGAGCTTCAGCAAAATGATCCCCGGCGGCCCCGACAAAATGTTCGGCGATCAGCACCTCAAAACCACCGTCGCTCTTCTCGAACTCCATAAAGTCCGCTACAAGAAATACCCGGCCTCGCTCAACGATCTCAAATACATTGGCGATTGGGATCTCATTGCTCTGCGCAGCGTGTCCTACCAGCCCAATAAAGAGAGAACCGCCTACTACGTCGAAGTCCAGCGCGGCTGGATCGGCAAACCCCACCTCGAAATGCCCGCCGAATTCTGGCAGGGTACTGGCTATCGGCCCAAAGAAGAGTTAGCTTTGCCATAAGGCACCGGGATGCGAATCCGCTATCAAGCGCGCAAACTGCTGCTCCTCAACGGCATCTTGCTTGGCGTGATCTTTCTTTTTAGATACGCGGCTGATATGCCTATTCCTCTCATTCTTCTGTGGGCAATCATCAGCTTTCTGTGGGTAGGAAGGTTCCTGTCAAACTCACGCCGCCGTTAATCGCGAAAACTCGCGCAGGAAATTAGCGTGCCGAAGGCTTGCGTTCTATTCCCGCCCGCAACTGCCCTCGCGTTTCATCCCGCATCTGTGCCAGCCGTGCCAGCCGACGCCATTCCAAATCAATCGCCCCCTGCTGCGAAGAGAGCGCACTCTTAAACACCGTGCGCGGTCGCAGCCGCCTCGTGCCCATCGCCAGATAAAGCGCATGGTGGCTACGGTTTTCCAACACCAACGAAACCCCGCGTTCATCACGCACCAACCGCGTGCCCCACGAAGCCGCCAACCGTTTCTTCAGCGCCCCGCGTTTTCCACTGCCGCGTGGCGATTGCATCTGCGCTGCCATCTCTGCGCGCCACAGTAAAAACCGCATCCGCTTAAAGTCATTCGCCGTCAAACGCTCCGAATGTGCAATCTCCCGCCACAGCACCGCTTCCACCCCACCGCCACGACGTGCCTGCAGTTTCACCGGCGAACCTATTCCCACCCGAACCCCGGGCCGGGAAGCCACCTTTTTCTTACTGGAACGCTGCCCAAACGCCGCATCAAAGAGCCGCTGCGCCTCCGTCTTCCGTTGCGGCTCTGCCATCCTCGAAGAACTCGTGCGCTTCTTACCGCCAGGAAACACCGCTTCCAACAACCGCGTCCCCTCACTACGCCTATTGTGCCTCGCAGGCACTTTCACCCTTCTACTGAGTAGTTTCATCATGGAGCCGTGAGTGCTGAATATTCAAAGACCAACCCAACCCCCATCCGCCGTTAATAGCGAAAACCAGCGCACGTAGTTAGCGTGGCCGAAGGCCTTGTGGCCCATTAAAACACTATTTTCTTCTCGCCGTTTCTCTGCGTCCTCCGCGTCCTCTGTGGTTAATACCGCCGTTAATAGCGAAAACTAGCGACGTAGTTTGGCAGCGTAGTTAGCGTGCTAAGTCCTTCTAAAACGTCGTCTCTCCACCACCAGGCACCACCAATCGCAACAATCCCCGCTGCGGCAACAGCACACCATCTTTGCCAATCTGCATCACGCCCTGCTCATTGCCCAGAAACTCAAACAACGGATGATACCGATACTCCACTGCATAGTTGGCCCCCGCAGTAGGCGCATTATTCAGCCATTCAATCCCGCCGCCGTTCTCCGCCAGGGCATAATCTCCGTTATTGGCATAATCGCCATCTACCAACACTGCGTCAATGCTCGCCACCGTCTTGTGCAACAAAGCATCGACCGTGCCACTGCCTCGCTTGAGATAAACCCGCTCCCGCCATGCCACCCACACCGGTGCGATACGGTCGAGATAGGCCAACTCACACTCATCCGGCAACACCGATACAGCGCTGTGCCCCGCCGGCACCATCCCCAAATCGGGATGCAATAAATTCCGCTGCGTCTGGTAGAACAAACAATGCACGCCGCTTTCCAGCTCCTGCTCGATATAAAGCCGCTGGTTGCGCTCACGCACTTCGCCATGCGGCCCCGTCACGCCCTGCGACGCACGCCACGCCTTCCACCACCGAAACGGCTGCCCGTGCTGGCGCATCTGCTCGCGGTAATCTCCTCCGGTGAGTCCCGTCGCAAACGGCGACGAACCGGTGTAGGGCAGGGCGTTGAGTTCTTCGATGGTAGGCATAAGTGAAATCAGAAGTAAGAATGCAGAAGGCAAAAATGGCGCTGGGCACGAGGCTCTGGGCGCTGGGGGTAACCAAACCAAAACTCCTCCCCCTCAGGGGGAGGTTGGGTGGGGGAGGTCAGGCATTATAGATAACGATAAAACATCAGTGTAAACCCGCAACCCCCGTAGGGGCGCAGCATCCTGCGCCCTGGACATTACGCTTACTCTCAACATCGCACCAGAACCGCAATTGTAGGGGCGCATAGCAATGCGCCCGGGCATCTCACTTGTCATGGTCTTCAAGCTTTACTCAAAACCATAGCGGCATGGCGTGACATGCCCAGAACATCGCGCTCAGAACATCTTCACACCTCGCCGCCAGCTTCCCACCCCGTCATCCTCGCGAACGTGGGAACCAGTACACGGCTTCTCGTTTAAGACAAAACCAACCCGCTTATCGTCTCCATAATCAAAGACCAAAGCCCCCAAGGCCAAAGACCTAATCTGCTAAGCTTAAATCACCATGAAACCATTAACCGGGGAGATTTGGTTAGCATTGCAGCAACCCAAACCCTTGCAAAGATTCTCCCATATCATGTTGGCTGTCCTGGCCGGAATGACGATGCTCGAGCTCTGGGGCACTGCCATAGGTGCACTCGGCGGCTACGGTATGAGCCACTTGCTCCCACACCCACTGCTCACTCAACGTGCCTGGTTCGAAGGCCGCGGCGATCAGGTTGCCGCAGGAATCGCAGACGGACAACTCGGCGGCATGCTACTCGGCCTATGCGGCTTTAGCCTTGCCCTCTGGCGCAACCCAAACCTGCTGCATATCCAACCATTCATAGCCTTGTGCCGCAACATCGTCAAATGCAGTCTCATCGGCATCGCCCTGGGAGTTGTCAACCTCATCCCCTCGGGCGCGCTCCTGGCCTGCTATCTTGCCGGTAACAACATCGAACTCGATACCTACTATTGGTTCCAGTCCGCCTGGTTTCTTCCGCCTTCCATGATCGCCGCCGAAGGCGCTCTCAATGGCTACCTCTGGGGCGCCGCTTTGGGCTTCACCGGAGGAACCATCTTCGCGCTTTATCAGGCCGTTAAAAGTAAAGGGAATAGTAGTATCGGAGCTACAAAGGAACCAGCTCGACGACAACCTTAATTATACCATAAAACTGCTCTTAAATAAAGCCCTTAGCCCGCCGTTAATAGCGAAAACTAGCGGCGAAGCTTGCAAGCGAAGTTAGCGTGCTATCCCATCAATCTTAATCATGAAAATCGGCAGGCCAAAAGAGCATTGCAAAAAACCACCAATAAGCCAGCACATACCCGACGATAGCCCCCACAATAAACCGCCCGGTATAAAAATCCAGGTGCGGCGATCTCCAGAAATAGGCAATCAGCCCAATCAGGCAAGGCACGAACAGCACAAACGGCGGCAGCCAGAAATAGAAGTCCAGCCACCTCAGGCAAAGCAGCAGACCGTAGGCTTCGACCAACGGCACTAGAATCCCAAACAGAAAACTCGCCCAACGATAGCGAGGCGAGTCCGTAGAGTTAGGCATGGTTCATCAATCCCCCAACCCCCGTGCCAAATAAAATAGCAGAAAAATACCGGTTATTCCGGTCAAAACATACCCCGAAAGAAACCCGCCCACAATAAGAGCCGCGTAAACCCCCAACCGGGGCGAACGCCAGTATTGAATGAGAAACAAAACAAACAGCGGCCCGAAAAAGACAAACGGGATCAGCCAGATAGGAGGGTAATACTCCCACCTCTCCATAGCCGGGCCTACTATTAAAAACGAAGCCAACGGCACCAAAGCCGCCCCAAGAAACACCATCCACTTCTTCAACGTGCCCGGAGAAGACTCAGTATCCATTCGCATTAGAACCTCGTTTCCATTGTAACACGCTCCCCAATCCCAATCTGTGCTAATCTGTGGTTAATTCTTTTCCTCTGCGTTCTCCGTGTCCTCTGTGGTTTAATCCGCCGTTAATAGCGAAAACTTGCGACAAAGTTAGCGAACGTAGTTAGCGTGCTATCCCCCCAATAATCCGCAATCCCCAATCCAAAATCTACAATCGTTTAAACCGTAACCCGTGCATACCGCGTGCAGAACCGGTCGAAATCCTTGCCCCACCGATCCAGCACATCCTTCTGCGTGATAATCCCCACGATGTCGTAAGCCTTGCTAAACCCGTCCTGCGAGATACTCGCAATCGACTGCAAATTCTCAATCGAAGCCAGCACCTCCACGCCGGCCTTCTTCTGAATCGCCACCCACACATCTGGCGGCAACTCGGCGCAGTAGCCCCAGCGCCCCGTGATCGTGATACGATTGGGATAGCTCCACACCCGCCCGCCAAAGAGCGAATGGACAAATTGCAAGCGCGTGTAAGGCAGCCCCTGGTCGGGCGCATTGGCCGATTGCAACCAGTAGCTCTTGCCTTCCTGGTAAACCGAAGCACCTTCGGTCAGCGAAACCACCGGCGCTGGCGTAGCCAACAACCCGCCGCCCAGTTCCAGCACGCCCTCGCCGGTCGTGGCATCAAACACCCGCGCCGTCGGTTCGGCCTTCGCCAGAAACGGCAGCCACCCGGTGCGGCTTTCAAATTCCCGCGCTACGCCTGCCGCTGCAATCGCAGCCTGTTCCCGCGCCAGCGCCACAGCCGCCGTGTCGCTGTCTTCGGGCCAATATTTAGCGCTCTTCAAAAGCGCTTCGACATCACCGGCAGTGGGGTAAGAAGTGTAAGTAGGCATAAGTAAAATCAGAAGAAACGGCTAACGATGAATACTGAACGATGAATAAAGGTAACCGCAACCTAACTCCTCCCCCTCAGGGGGAGGTTGGGTGGGGGATTTGAAGCGTCAAAATTCAGAAGGCAGAATGCCAAACGAACCTAACCCGTAGGGGCGCAGCATGCTGTGCCCAGGGCATCTTGCATATTCCTATCATCGCACCAGAACCACAACCGTAGGGGAGCATGGCAATGCGCCCGAAACGCTTCCGCTTCTTATTTCCTCCCTCCTGCGCGCTTGCCGCGCTTCACCGCTACGCCCAACCCAAACCGCGCCGCCGTCTCATCGTCCAGGCAATTCCCTTTCGCCACCAGAAAAAACGCCGCTGCCGGGTCGCTCTCATCCAGCGCCCGCCCGCGCACGTCTTTCTCCAGCGGATTCACATCAGTGCAATAATTTCGATCAGCAATAAACATAAAAAGATAGTAGACAGGAAACAGGAAACAGGAAGGCAACCGGGCGTTGATGCCAATCGTTGACCTCAACGCCCGTTATCTATCCAAGACACAGCAAAACGTTTAGGACAAAACCAACCAGCTTACCCATCCCTCATCTGTGTTTATCTGTGTTCATCTGTGGTTAATTCAATCAAAACCATCGCGAAAACTCGCGACGTAGTTAGCGTGCTATCCCGTTCAACTCTGCGAACCCACCAAAACCCACGTCGGTTCCACGCCCGTGCCGGTATTGATATAAGCCTTGCCGTTATCCGTGTCGATCAGCGTCGCACCCTTGCCCGCACCGCGCGAGCTGGCGTTCACGCCAGGCGTGGTTTGCGCCACAGCGACGGTCGGTTCATCCTCATCCCCCAGGGCCGCCGTCACGGCTTTTTTTGCCAGGTTTCCGGTAAAGGTAATCGCAATCGCCCGGTTGGTCGTGCCAGTCACCGCCACGCTCACCCCGCCCACACCCACACTGGGCAAGGCTTCCAGCGCCGCCGTCACCGCGTTGTCGATCGCAGTATTATCTTCCTCGCCGTCAAAGCTCACCACGGCCGTATAGCCGTCAAAAGAAAGTGTCAGTACACACGCCGCAAACGCGCTCAGCGTCACCGTCTGCACCGCGCTGGTGCCATTCGTCGGCACCCCCGCACTCCGCAAAGGCCCCAAAGTGCCTTCGATAGTGTTGTTAGATTCGATGATCATAATAGTAAGGTGTCAGGTGATAGGTGTCAGGTGTAAGGGAATAGGATACCTGGCAGATGCAAAGATGCACCTGTCGTTCCTGACACCTTACACCTGTCACCTTACACCTTAAATGCCTGTCAACTTGCAAAAAGCGCTTGCACGCCCAATTTCCAGCGCCACGCGCTCTTCCACCACCATAGTCTGGATGTTACGCTTGAGGTCGTCGCCTTCGGTACCAACCAGTAGTCGAATACCGTTCTTGCGATAGAGGCGCGAATAAGAAGCGAAGTCGCCCACCAACGAGGTGTTCTCGGTCATGGCGTCGGTCACCACATAGGGCACGCCCCACAGCGTCTGCGTCTGCTGAATCAAGGCCGGGTCGCCGAAGATGAAGCGGCCGTTAGTGGTCTTGGTGGTCAGCAAAGTTTGCCAGTCGTTGGGATGGAAAATCGCTCCCGTGGGCGTAGCGCGGCCGGTGAAGCGCACCTTGGTCAGTGCGGCCAGGAAGGCGGTAAATACGTCGTCGCTACCCTTGGCCTGCGTCTGCACGCCGCTCTTGGTCAGGAAACCCTGCAACTGCGGCGTGGTGCCGTTGCCGTTGAGAATCTGGTCCTCTTCGGCCAACTGCAAACCCACACCCATCAGCTCGTTGAGGCGGTCGCGCAGCGAAGGAATATCCTCCATCGCCTGGTTGGTCACCTTGGTCCAGTGCGCAATCACTTCAAACGGCAAAGTGTGGCGAGTCCAGCCGAAAGTCGATTCCTGCTTGAGGTCGGCTTCCGCCGTGGGGGCCGCGCCGAAACTCTGCGTAGTCTGCTCCAGATAAACGATAGCAGGCTGGTCGCTGTCGCTCTGCGGAATCAGGTCCGCCACGACAGGGCGGCGAGTGGGATACCCGATCACCCCCGGCTGCTGCACCGGGTAGGGCAGCGCGGTGGCAGTGGTCGTGGTCGCTTTCATGCCGCCCAAAACATGCGAAGGAATCTCCACCGCATACTCCACCGGACGCCCGCTGGCCTGGCGAAACGCCTTATAGCCTTCGCTCTCCACGAAATAGTCGCCAATACCCTTGGTGGCATTAGCCGGAGAAGCCGAAGGAAACGGATAGCGGCGCTCGATCTCGGTCAGCGCCTTCACTTCCTGTGACCGCGCCATCGCCCCATCAATCGCCCGCGCCTGCTCCACTTCATTGCACAGCTCTTCCAGTTCCGCATTGCGGTCGTTAAACGCCTTAATACCCCCGGCGCTAAACGTATACTCGCCATAGGCATTGGTATTGGCCTTCACAAACTCCGCCAATTCCTGCTGCTTGTTGTACAACACCTTCTGAGCCTCCTGCAGAGGCCGAATCGTCTTAGTCATTAGTAGTTTCCTTTTAATTTAGGTGATGGGTTATAGGTAATGGGCGCTGGGCACGAGGCCCTGGGTGCTGGGGGAATGGCTACAAAACTCCTCCCCCTCAGGGGGAGGTTGGGTGGGGGAGGTCAGGCATGATTTGGAACGCTGAATGATGAATGTTGAACGCTGAATATCGGCAACCACCGTTCATCATTCATAATTCAAACTTGCTCCCTCGCTCGTCATCCTCGCGAACGCGGGGCTCCAGTCCACAGCAAAGCGGTTAGGACAATGCCATATCGCTCATCAACCCCTCATCTGTGTAATCTGTGTCAATCTGTGGCTAAATCCAACTCTCAATCTCGCCGTTTCTCTGCGTCCTTCGCGTCCTCTGCGGTGAATCAGCCGTTTACCCCGTTCATCCGTGCCCGCACTGCTTCAAACCGTGCCAGCGCCTGCAGCACTTCACCCGCATCGCCACCGGGCGCATGTTCCTGCGCCACATCCCGAATCTGCTCTGCCGCCGCTCCCAGCCCATCGGCCAGCGTGCCCAGCGTTTCAAACTTCCCCGCGCTCCAGCGACGCCCACTCTTCACACACCGCATCTGCGCCAGCCCATCCACGCGTTCCTGCAACTCGCCCACGGCGGCAAGCACCCGGGCACAGTGATCGTCAAACGCCAGCCCGTCACGCAGGTCGGCAGAATGATAATCGAGGAAAGGAGATGAACTCAGAGACTCAAAGCAACCAGGAACAGAACCCCCAGCGCCCAGTGCCTCGTTCCCAGCGCCTACAAGCGCCTTCAACGAAAAACACCCCGTCAAAGGCTCGGCGGGCGTTGGTGTAATCGAAGCCTCAGCCAGCGGCCACAGCAAAATCTCGTGTCCGCCCGGCACCGCCTTGCGCTCCACCAGGTGCGCCGGCGCGCCGCTGCTCAGGCCGAAGCTTTCAATATTAGCCGCAATTTTCTCGGCGTGGCTTTTCAGGTAATCGGTGCGTTTGCGAATTTGGCCTTCAATCCACACCCCGGCCGCTTTCACATACACCCGGCAATCGCCCAGCTTGGTGCGTTTAATCGTGCTGTCCAACCCGTGGTTATAATAAAGCCCGCGCCGCTCGCCGTCTTCAATATCAAAGTCCGTCTGCGCGGTGAATTTGTCTTTAAACCGGCTGCTGTCGTGGCTGCCAAACACCACCAGCCACCCACCAAACCGCCAGCAATCGGAAGTTTCTTCGAGATTCTTAATTTCACTGCCGTAGCTGATGAGCGTGTCGGTGGTGGTTAAAAGTTCCTGGTATATTCCCAATCGTCCATGATGCCATTCCAGCGGGCTACTGGGTTCCGGGGAGGGTTTTCTTGTAAGAGTCTTTCTGTGATGAGAATCTCTTCGTCCGTCATTGTCATGGCCCACTGCTGCTGCTCGGGAGTCAGCTTTGGCAGAATCCCAATCAGTGTAGTAGTGTTTGACTTCTTGAGTCGGTTTTGTAAAAGTTCCAAGTCTTGATTCAAGTGTGCCACGGTCTCCCCCCTGGTACGCCATAAAAATTATATCAGGCATGTCGTCTCTCTCGTAGTCCCAACCTGGAGGTGCAAATTCAGGGTTGAATTTTATACGCCCAGTTTCCTTAAACCCGCACTGTGCGTAAATTTCAGGGAGTGTTTTGTTGAAACAATCTAACGTTAAGGCTCCTCTTTTTACAGCATCAACCACCGCTAGTTTCCCAGCTCCTTGAGGCCCGCCATTATTAAAAACATTCTGCAGATCGCCGTGTTTATCGAGCGCATAACCCACCTTGCCCCCATGAGCCAGGAAAAGGCGATGCTCTTTCAGGTCGTCCGGTGAAATCTCACTC
>DAITOV010000187.1:0-9419 GCA_036833945.1 Abditibacteriia bacterium | reverse complement strand
TGCGGCTGCATCAGGGGTTTTTGCAAGAAGCGGGTGTTGAGTCGCAGTGGCTGGGCACCGGCAAGCAGGTACCGCAGCCCGGAGTGGTCGCTTTGCCATTACCAGCAAGCCCCGATGCTTTGGGTATGCGGCTGCGTCGCCGACGCTGGTCGAAAGCCGTTTCCCGGCATTTTGGTTCTGTGACAACCCCGGCGAGTAACCCGGTAGGGTGGGGCGCGGTGGAGATGCTCTGTGCTTTACCGGCACCCGATGTCTGGAATCTGCACTGGGTTTCCTGGCTTCTTAACTGGGAAACGATGTTGCCCTGGATGGCCGAGCGCGCCCCGATTGTGTGGACACTGCACGACCTCAACCCGCTGATGGGAATCTGGCATTATGAGCCGATGGAAGAAGAACGCACGCCACAGAGAACGCAATTGGAACAGGAAGCGGTCGATTTAAAACGCCGCGCCTTGGCGCGCATTCCAGCCGACCGGCTCACCTTTGTGGGACCTTCACGGTGGATGGCCGAGCGCTGCCGTCAAAGCCCGATCACTCGAGATTTTCCCGTCAAGCACATTCCCTACGGGCTGGATACGGAGGTTTTTTCTCCTCGCGACCGGTCGGTTCTGCGCTTGATGTTCGGCATTCCCCACGAAGCATTCGTGATTGGCTTCATCGCGGATAATCTCAACGATCCCCGTAAAGGAATCCGCCCACTGCAAGAGGCATTGAAACTGCTTGCCAAAGAACATCCGGAAGCGCACCTGGTTACTGTCGGTAATGGCGCGATTGATAGTGGTGGTTTGGCTCACACGCATTTGGGGCCACTTCAAAACGACCTTTTACTTTCCCACTTTTACTCTACATGCGATGTTTTTGTTTGTCCTTCACTGCAGGATAATTTACCCAATACGGTTCTGGAATCTTTAGCTTGCGATACATCGGTCGTCGCTTTTAGAACCGGGGGATTGCCGGATATGGTTGAAAGAGAGGCCGATGGTTATCTGGTTGAAAGTGTGGGCGATGTAGAAGGCTTGCACGCTGCGCTCCAGAAATCCATGACGGCCCGTGCTGTTAGGCCTCAGGACGGGCAATGCGCAAGAACCAGAGCGGTCCAAAAGTATTCTCTTTCGACTCAATCCCGAAACTACCTTGAACTCTATCAAAGCCAGGCTTGATTTATCTTTAAACTAATGGAGTTTGTTCTACTCTCGTAAAGATACAAGTTAGAACAGCTTCTCTTATTTACACATTATTTAATGCCATCATCTATGCAGTTACAGGGTAACGCCAACCTCGCGCGCACGCGTGTGCTGTTAACCAGCATGATTCCGCCTCGCAACGACGGAGGTTGTCGTATCTTGATGCACCGTCACATGGTGGAGCGCACTCCTTTTGAGCTGCATGTGGCTTGTAGCGCCGATTTTGCTGACGACTTATTGATACACACGCAGTTGCGCCTGTCTTATCCTGTGAATCGGCTTCGCAAGAGCCGCTTCGGACCGCGAATGGCGCCCTGGATAAGGGATTATGGGAACTTCGTCTGGCCCAATCTCAAGAATCATGAATTGGAAGAGGCGATTCAAAAATTCCAGCCGGATGTGTTACTTACCCTGGCTGAAACCGGTGTGAGCCATTTAGCCCTCAAAGCCGCGACGCGACATAAAATACCGCTCGTCGGTTTATTCTGGGATTGGTTTCCCATCATGAAAGGGCACTACGGCCACAAGTGGACACGCCATGCTCTCAGCCGGCGTTATCGCGAGCTGTATGAGGCGTGTGATTTAGCTTTTTGTATCAGTGACGGGATGAAACAAGAGCTAGGTCCTCATCCCAATAGTCACGTGGTCTATCCCATCGCCGGACGATACGACGTGTCTGAATTGCCTGCCCCGAGAAAAAATTCTAAATTCCGGCTGGTCTATGTGGGGTCGGTGCAGAGCTTCTACGGGCGGATGCTTTCTGGGTTGTTAGAATGCATGGAAAATGAGCCAGGCCTTGAAGTGATTGTTGTCGGGGGCGATGCCGATTGGCCCGCCCACATCGTTGAAAAGGCACGTGAGAAGGGAGTTTATTTGGGTTACCTTCCCCCGGAAAAGTCGGCCCAGGTGTTGGCGGAAGCGGATGCACTGTTGGTGGTGATGAGTTTCGAGAAAGAGCACGAGCTCTTTATGCGTACCAGCTTTACGACAAAATTTGTGGACTATACAACCTTTAACAAGCCGATCATCCTGTGGGCACCGGAGTATTGTGCCCCCATGCAACTGGTGCGTCGTGAAGGTGGTGCCTTTCCGGTGAACGACCCTTCGACGGAAGCAGTGCTAGAAGCAGCTCGCCGTGTTGCCCGTGATGCCGGTTTGCGGGCAAATTTGGCGCGGGAAGCTCAAATGCTCAGCACGGCAACCTTTCATCCCGATAGGTTGCAGGAAACTTTTGTGAATAAGATTGAATCATTGAAGCATGGCTAACCTTCGCGTTATTGTTATTTCCTCCATTCGTCCCGAGCCAACCAGCGGTGGGCAGATCGTACTTCATCGCCATCTGGTTGGGGTGCCTGGAATCGAGGTGGAAGTTTTTGGCTATGAACCCACGCAGTTATCTTTCTCGTCTTTGCTCCGGCGTTTGGCTGGCCGTCTCAATTCAACACGGTTTCATCGCCTGGGGCAAGATTTTTGGGCACTGTGGGCAGGAAAATGGCTAGATCCCCTCTTGCCGCGCCGGGTGGTGAATGATGGTAAAACCGTTGTGCTGACCGTGGCCCAGGGCGATGCTTGTATGGCCGCTTTGCGATTCGCGCGAAAGCACAACTTGCCGTTAGTCACCTTCTTTCATGACTGGTGGCCGGATATGCCTATGGTTCATAGGCCCTTTCAGCGGCGCTTGGAAAATGATTTCCAGCGGCTTTATCAGTCTTCCAATGTTGCGCTCTGTGTGAGTGAAGGTATGAAGGCTGCCTTAGGCGAGCATGCCAATGCTCCTGTGTTGTATCCCATTTCCAATTCTTCCAGAATTTCCGAAAACGCTTCGGCTCTCGCCTCACCTGCGGCACGGCCTTTGAAAGTGTATTACAGCGGTAATCTTTTCGAGTACGGCCCTATGCTAGGCGAGGCGCTGACTTTACTCCAGAATCAGAAAGAGATTCGGCTTGAAGTGCGTGGTGCTAACCCCCGGTGGCCGGTTGAATTGAAAGAAGCCATGCAGGAGCAGGGTTTCTGGCGAGATTTCGTGCCGCGCAGTGAGCTGAATCAATGGCTTTTATCAGCCGATGTTTTCTTAACCGCGATGGTATTCGACCCAAAAATGCAGCGGCGAATGGCAACCAGTTTTCCATCGAAACTGATTGAGTATGCGCAACTGGGAAAACCACTGGTGATTTGGGGGCCTGAAGATTGTTCAGCTATCCGGTGGGCGCAGCAGGGCAAATATGCGTTATGTGTGACCGACCCTAACCCGGTTGCGTTGTGTAAGGCACTGGAAAACTTGGCTCGCTCACAAGAAGAGCAAAAGCGCCTTGCTGCAGCAGCACACCATGCCGCGCAAACCGAATTTAACCCTAATTCAATTCAGGCTCAATTCATGGAAGTTTTGCAGCAAGTTACAGCAGAGAAAGAGAATTAGAAGGCGCTCTCCGAACAATCTTTATGGTAATTATTCAAAAACGCGTCGGCCAATTAGGTAACCAACTCTTTGCGATCGCCCACTTTGCTGCCGCTGCCATTGAACACGAATACAAGGTGCTTTACCCTTGTTTTGAACATTCGTTGGAACACTTTCCCGAGTTGAACTCGAATCCTCTATTTAAAGTCCGGCAATCGAGCGACAAAACGAACCGGGCACTACACAGAAGCCTGAAGCTGCTACGCACGATTGCGTCACGGTCGCCCTGGCACGAGTGCCTGCTGGCCGAGGCGGCACCGTTTGTGGATATCGGGAGCGAAAGTTTCGCCGCCAAAGCGCGCAAGAAGCTGATTGCCTGTGAGGGATTTGGATTTCGTGATGTGAAGAGTGTGATGAAACATCATCGCCTGCTGGCCGAACTCTTTAGTCCCAGCCAGGCGATTCAAAACCGCACCGTGCAATATATGGAAGGCCAACATTTAACGCGGGATATGACTCTGGTCGGGTTTCATATCCGCAGGAGCGATTACAGAACCTATCGCAACGGAGAATATTTTTACGAGGACGATACCTGGTTGACCTGGATCAACCAGGCGCGTGCAGCCTTTCATTCCAGCAGCAAGCCTTTTGTAGGCGTGATTTTCTCGGACGAAGATGTGAGCGGATTGGTTGGTTCGAGTGGCGATTTAATTGCCGGGCCGGGCAGTGTTTATGAGGACCTGCTGATGCTTTCGAAATGCCATTATCTTGTCGGTCCTCCCAGCACTTTTTCGGGGTGGGCGTCTTTCACGGGCCGCGTGCCTCTTCTTTCCGTATGCAAAGCAGAAATGAAAATCCAGCCGGAGCGTTTCGAAATTGTGCAGTGGTAATTGCGATGCAGGAGTTGTCGGTTTGAACGCCATGCGAACTCAGTGGATTCTATGAAAATCTGGCACTTAACAAAGACATTAGCCGGTGGTGCCGGTCAATACCCCTTGCGATTGAGCAATGCCTTGCGGGCAGCGGGTGTGGATAGCAATGTGCTGGTGGCCGAAGGAGATATATTGCCCGGCACTGAGCTCTTGCGCCGGTTGGATACGCCGCTCCGCCGGTTCAAGGCACGTGGATTTCGTAGCCTTTCGCATCGAATTTCGCTCGGGCCGTATCATTCCTTATGTGGGCCGGAAATATACCATGCAACCCAAACCATACGGCCAGGAGATATCGTCCACCTGCATGGCATGACCGGTTGGATTGGCGTGACCGGTTTGCGCCGTCTCATTCCGCCGGGGGCGCGGGTGTACTGGACGGCCCACGATTTGTGGATGCTTTCAGGCGGCTGCGTGGTCTATCGGAATTGCGACAATTTTCACAGCGATTGTTCAAGCTGTCCAATTTTGCGCCCGCCGTGGCAAGGAATTGCCCGGCGTGAGTTAAAAGTGAAACGCGCTTTTGCTGAGAGTTTTCAAGTCCACCCCATTGCCAACAGCCATTGGATGGCGGAGCGGATTCGGGAATCCAGCCTGTTTGGCCAGGTGGAGACCATCCCCATTATTCCACCCATAGTTGATGGAACTTACCTGGCGGATAACATTTCCGGCCTACGAAGTGAGTTGTCGATTGCCCCGAATCGTGCAGTGATTAGCCTCGGTGCGCGTTCGCTCGACGATAAATTTAAAGGCATTCCGGAGTTTCTGACGCATCTGTCGCAGTCAACCGAATTGGCGGATCAATTGACGGTATTATTGTTCGGGCCGGGGGAAATTGAAATTCCAGAAAATCTCGATGTCCGGCTTTTGGGAAATATCACTGATCCGGTTGCGTTGGCAAAGGTCTATCGAACCAGCGACGTTCATGTTTCTCCTTCCTTAATGGAGACTTTCGGCATGACGCTGGTCGAGGCACAGGCTTGTGGCACGCCAGTAGTGGCTTTCGATGTCGGTGGGGTTCGGGATGCGGTTGAAGATGTGAAATTGCTCGTTCACGCCCCTGATTTTTCGAATCTTCTTGGCGTTCTTAAAAGCGTTATAATGAATTTACCCGTGACACAGCAAAGTCAAGAGAAAAGGCGCGACTGGGCGAAATCTCAATTTGAGCCGAGAATAGTCGCAGAGCGGCAGCTAAAGGCATATGGAGACTTGCACTCGTGATTCTTGGGCCGTGAAGGGAATGTCTTTGCATGACTAACTCAACGATCTATTTGCCTCTTTCGGGAGGAAGCCGCTCGGAAAGATTGCTTCGTAATCGAGGCAGACTGCGGCACGCGGTGGCAAGCCGCCATGTGAACCAACTCAAGCGAACCTGGGAGGCATTCCAGCGAGGTGAATGGCGGCCTGTGGATGGTCGTAAGGTTTGTGATTATCGAATTTCGCTGACGTCATGGCATCCTCGCCTACCGGAGTTGCCGTTGGTGTTACTAACGCTTTTAAACCAAACCCTTCGCCCAAAGGAGGTTGTCGTGTGGTTAACCGCACAAGACGAAGTAGCCCTTGCCGGTCCTGTCAAAGAGCTGTTTGGAGCATTCGGAGTGCGCTTTGCGGTTTGTGACGATTTGAAACAGCATAAGAAATGGTTGCCGATGATTGAAGAAGGGCAACGCGAACCTTTTGTGATTTGCGACGATGATATTATCTATCCCAGGGAATGGTTTGCGGCTTTGGTTGCCGAAGACTGTTCCGATGTCTATGTAGGAGGCAAGTGCCATAGCATCACTTTTAATTCCGATAAAGCTGTTAATTCTTATTCTGCCTGGGATAAGCAGATTCGCACGGATGGCCAGCCCTCACACCTTACCTTTATTACGGGCTGTGGCGGTGGCATAATTCACCCGCAACGCATCTCTCTTCGTTTTTTAGATCGCAGCGAAATGTTTAAGCAATGTCCCAGGAGTGACGACCTCTGGCTTAAAGCGGCCCATCTTGCGCAAGGCATTCCTTGTTACAAGACGCATTATAGTTTCCCTTGTCTGGAATTGCCGGGAGCAGATGAATCGGGCCTGGCGGTTTCCAACGTCGATCAGGGGGGCAACGATCGGCAAATCCAGAATCTGGAGCAATATTTCTCCCTGATTCCCCGATAGATTTACAATGATTCGACTTGTTATCACTTTCAGTTATGTCATCCCGCTCAAAAATTGAAGTCATCATTCCACTCGCTTCACGCAGGGTTGTGAAAGATTGGCCCCAAACCTGTCGTCTGTTGCAGAGCACTCTCACCTCTGTGCTCGCGCTTCCGCATGAATTTGCATCGGTCTCGCTCATAGGGCACGAACAGCCCGAAGACTTGCCGCTGGGAGGCCGTTGTCGCTGGACTTCCGTTGATTGGGAGCCGCCCCGGCAAGATGACATAGTAGGGAAAATGAACGATAAAGGCCTCAAGGTTCGTTTGGGTGTCCAGAAGGCGTTCGAGAGGGGAGTTCCCTGGGTGATGTTTATGGATGCCGACGATCTCGTGAGTAATCGGTTATCTGCCATGTGCGATCTGGAAAATCATGACGCGATTTGTTTTGAAAATGGTTATCGCTGGGAGGTGGGAGCGGATTGTTTACAGCGTCTTCCCCATTTTCATCAAGTGTGTGGAACATCGTGGGTCATTCGGGTCACCCCAAGTTTATTTCCGGTGTGGTTGAGCGGGGGAACTCATCGTATTTGTGACCAGGGACATTCACAACTGTACGCTGCCTTGGTTAAAGAGAATGCTCGTATTCAGACGATTATAGCCCCCATGGCAATTTATTGTGTCGGGCATGTGAATAATACATCCAATCATGAATTGCAAAGCTCCTCAAAGGGGCCGGGCTTTTTGCCTTTGGTCAAAAAGACAAAAGAATGTGCCAAGCGGATCCTACGGCGAAAACCTCTCACCACGGATTTGCGTAATGAGTTCTCAATACCATTTCCATAGCTTGCCTTGGCCGGAGCAGGCTGCGTCCTCACAGACTAATTTTTATCGTTATGAATATACGTTATATAGCAGGCACAGTATTGAAGAACCTGGGTTACGAAGTTCGGCCTACGTGGAAGGGGAGTGTGGGGACCATACATCCTTTGGATCTGGCCGGGGCCGTGCTCAAGGCGCGTAATGGCGGGCGAATTGGCAGTATTTTACAAATTGGCGTGTATGATGGCATTCAAGATGACCCCTTGTTGGGTAATCTGCTTGGTGCGGCTGTGTCGATCACGCTGGTAGAGCCGCAGCCGTTGGCGGCGGCTAAACTTCGCAATCGTTTCGAGGGAGATTCGAGGGTTACGATTATTGAGGCGGCTGTCACCGACCAACCCGGAGAAGTTTTTCTCTACTCGGAATCGGAAAGTTCGCCCCGGGCCTCACTTCTCAAGGAACATCATCAGCGGTTTGGCCAGAAAACTGCGAAGGCGATCGCGGTGCGCGGTATTACTCCTGCAATGTTGATTGCGGAGATGGACGGGCAAACACCGGATTTACTTCAAATTGATACCGAAGGCATGGATTGGATCATTCTAAAATCCATCTTGGACACGGGATGCCGACCACCCGTTATTAATTTTGAAAACTTTCACCTGAAACGCGCCGCGCGTATGGAAGCGCGTGCCGAGTTAACACGATATGGTTACTCCTATATTGAATATGGGTGGGACACCTGTGCAATTTCCAGCAAATTAGATGGATAAGGCTCCTCTGTTTATAACGATGAACACATCCGAAATATTACTGAGTGTCTTGCAACGATTTCAAGGGAACACTAATCGAGATCAGAAAGATGATAGCACGAAGGTGCGTGCGTATAAAGCAGCCAGTAACAGCACTATCGCAAAGTCAGATGCTAGTCAGCCGGTAGAGAGTTCAGCGAAGAAGCATTACATTGACTCTATCCATCTAATACGTGGGATAGCGGCATTGTTAGTGGTTTTAGAGCACATTATAGGACGGGAGCCTTACCCTAAGTTCAATTCTATTTTCGGTTTTCTGGATGGATATGGGCAAGCCGGGGTGGCAGCTTTTTTCGTAATTTCCGGAATGGTTCTCCCTCTCTCCCTGGGAGCCGATTACCATTGGAAGAAATTCCCACGATTTTTATTGCGCAGAGCTGTGCGAATCGAAGCTACCTATTTAACTTCTATATTGATAGCATCGGTCATTATCTTTCTAATGTCGTCTCTGGCACCACGTGGCACTCTCTGGTTACCTACCTGGAATCAGGTTGCATTGCACGCGTTTTATTTGATTCCTTTTTCCAATGAAGAATGGATTCAGCATGCTTATTGGACACTTGCCGTGGAATTCCAGTTTTATCTGGTTCTGGGTCTGCTATTTCCACTGGTCGTAATTATGGCCCGAAGATCACAAGTCTTAGCCGCAGTGGGCTGCACCTCTTTTGCTTTGCTGGTGCTAATGGCAGCCATGTGGGAACCCGTGCAACTGTTAAAATACTCCCCTTGCTTTGCATTAGGGATGTTAGTAGCAGGAAGCCGGATATTCAATTTTAGCAGAGTTTTATTCATTGGCTGCGGACTCTTCGTTTTAGGGTTGGCGTTCCGGAGTGGGTTGCCTCTTCAGGTGATCTTTGCAAGCATGATAGCCGCTCTGATTGCCACTTTATGGACGGGGCGCGTAAATAGGTCGTCTCTTGTGGTGAAGCCTTTCTGGTTTCTTGGGACAATTTCCTATTCGTTGTATGTGACACATCATGTCATGGCATCGGCGGGGGAAAATATGGCTCGTATGCTTTTGCGCGTCATGCCGGGTGACACTGGAATTTTTCTTGCCAACATAGTACCCATAGGCTCCTTGCTGATATCTCTCATAACAGCTTATTTGTTGTGGCGACTGGTAGAGCGTCCGACAATGCTCATCTCGCAGCG
>DAITOV010000186.1:0-9435 GCA_036833945.1 Abditibacteriia bacterium | reverse complement strand
CGCCGCACGGAGCTTTTTTCGCGCTCCCAATTGCATGAGAAAAGAACGCCCGCGCAACACCGGCTCAATCAAGAGAAGGTTCTGGAGATCGGCTTCCGTCGCGACCTGAACCGCCAGGCTGGCCCCCAGCCGCAAACCAAGCAAACCGTAAGCATTGCCGGGAAAGCGCGCTCGAACGAAATTCAGGGCAGCCTCAATATCCTGCTTCCAGGCCGTAAGCGTGGCCTCGGCAAAATCGCCGTCGCTATCGCCAGTGCCACGGTAAGCAAGGAAAAATACCGCATCGCCATCGGCCACCAGGGAATCGGCCAATTCCACCAGCGTGCGGTGTGCGCTTTTTTCTTCCTCGGCAAATGGCGGGCAGACGACCCACACTCGCGAAGGCACGGCAGAAGCCGCAGGCAGCCGCCAAACACCGGAAAGATGCCCCCCATCCGGGCTGCGAAAGAACAACGGTTCGATCATAGTAGTTCTGAGTTCTTAATTTTGAGTTTTGAGTTACTTATTTTTAACTCAAAACTCAGCACTCAAAATTCAAAACTCAAATTGTTATTGGCGTGCTTCCACGAAAGCTGCGATGGAATCGACGGTGCGGAAGGTATCGATTTTAAAATCGGTGTCTTCCATGGCGACGCCGAACTCATCTTCCAGGCCCACCACAATTTCAAACAGAGCTACCGAATCGATGCCGTAGGTTTCCATGAGCGGCGCGTTGTCGGCGATTTCGCCCGGTTCCACTTGCAAGAACAAGCGCTCGACAATCATCTGTTTAATCTGCAATTTCAATTCGTTCATAAATTCCTCCCCTGCAACTTATACCGCAAACACCGCCGTACAAGTCACCAGGAAAACTGCCGTCCATACGGCTCCGATAATATAACCACCCAGTACATCCGAAGGCCAGTGTACAGCCATATAAATTCGGCTCAACCCCGTCAAAACAACTACCGATAGCGCAACGACGGCAAAACCACCGGTCCAGGCTAAAGAATGCGTGAGCAACGACACCGTCACGATGAACGGCACCCAGAAACTAAATGCCGTCAACGAATGGCCCGATGGAAACGAGCCATCTTTCAAGCGATGCCCAAAAGCGCCTTTCTCGCGCAAAGGACGTGCCCGCCTGAATACTCTTTTCAGAACATACGACAATCCCATGGAGCCATAGTAGCAGAAAGTCGGCAATAACCAGGGCAAGGTGTATTTGAGTTCTTGTAACGGTAATACCAGGTCAGGTAAGCGGGAAATGTGGTTGATGTAGGCCCAGATGGGAATGGCAAACGCCAAAAATCCCAGGCAGGGGGCCGAAGCAAAATTGGTCCAGAAACGAAAGAACCAGGTCAACAGCACTCGTTCGGTGCCTTCCGGGTCGGACATGGCGTTTGTATAACGGAGACGACGTGCCCATTGACTGATCGTCGTATCGATGCGTCCAATCAAAGCACGCGCGTTCCTCCTGATGGCCTTAAAACCAAAAACCAGAAGGAGAAGACAAATCAGCCAAACCGCAAACCAGCGCGGAAAGAACTCGACTAAAAACGGCAGGAATTCACGCAGCCACGCGCCAATCAGCGAAGACGTTCCCATCATGCCTGTGAAATCAACGCCTGCCAGTTCACTTCGTCAATGCCCTGCTTGGGGAGTGTCTGCCACTGCGCCGCTTCATCGGTGGTGGCGTTCTCACGGCGAAAATGCTCAATCCATCGTTTCTTGAAGGTGAGGCCGTTTTTGGTAGTGACGTATTTGAAGTTGATATCGTCGCTTCCGGCTGTGGTGGTGTGCTCGAAGTGAAAAATTTCGACGGCGGGTAGAGTCCATACCTCGTATCCGGCTTCGCGAGCTTTGTAGCAGTAGTCCAAATCTTCGTACTGCACTGGCGAATAAACTTCGTCCAGGCCGCCCAGTTCATCATAAATGCGGCGCGGCATCATCCAGGCCGCAGAGATAGCGCACTGGATTTTTTGCGGCTGTGCCACGGCATTGCGTTCTTGCCCACGTCCGACATACTGCACCCGCCCCGACGGAGAAATTGCGGTGCCGCAGCACTCAATAGCAAAAGGCTGCCACGGAAAAAGCAACTTTGGTGCAACGATGCCACGGGCTGAATCGGCATCGAGAAACTCCTGCAAACGTTCCAGCCAGTCGGCCTGGCCGATAATGGTGTCGTTATCGAGAAAAACAATATAGTCGCCACGCGCAACTTTCATGGCTTCATTGCGTCCGCGCACGGCACCGATATTTTCTGAAAAATCCAATCGTTGTACCGCAATACCTGCAGTTGCGGCCTGGTCTTGCCATTCTGCCAGCACAGTTGCCGTTTCATCGCTCGAACCGTTATCAACGTTCACAACTTCAAGCGGACGGGCCGAAGAAGAGAGTAACGATTGCAAACAAGCGTGGGAATATGGGGCTTTATTGTGATGCAGAATAACGACCGAGATCATGATATTAAAAAAGTGGGGACGCACCAGAGGCGCGTCCCCATTGGAATTGCAAAGATAGTTTAATCGACAACCGGTTCGAGCAATCCATAACCGCCGCTGCGGCGCTTATAGACTACGCTCACTTCATTGCTTTCAGCATCGCGGAACACAAAGAAGTTGTGTCCCAGCAAATCCATCTGCAAGGCTGCCTCGTCGGGCGACATCGGCTTCACTGCAAAACGCTTGGTGCGCACGCGAGTATCGTAATGCTCTTCCTCGCGTTCTGCCTGAGGAACTTCACTCAACTCCTGCACCGCGATATTGGCGACTTCCAGGCCGTTGCGGTTATCATGGCGGCGTTCACGCGATTGAGCTTTCTTCTTATAACGGCGCAACTGGGTTTCGATTTTTTCCAGTGCGCCATCGAAAGCGATACGGGGGTCGTCGGCACGCACTTCGCCACGGGTAATCAGACCGCCTGAAACCAGGGTGACTTCAGCACCGCTGATACCGCGTTCGTTGTGCAGATTAATATGCGCATCGTCGATGCGGGGCCAAACTTTTTCCAGTTCGGCGACTTTTTCCTCGATGTACTCACGAAATGCCGGCACGACTTCGACACCGTGCGCGGTCACTTCTAACGTTGTTGCCTGGTTTCCATTCACTTGTTGTGTGTTCATCGGCAATCCTTTTTACTGCTATAAATTTGGAGTCGCAACGTGCGACTGCGTATAAATAAGGGGAGCCTGACAGCACTCCCAACTAACTACTGAGCAAAAGACAAACCGCATGCACCGCCATTCCTTCGCCAGCACCTAAAGCGCCTAACTTTTCAGCGGTTTTTCCGCGAATATTAACATTTTCGATGCCAACGCCGATAGTTTCGGCAATGACTTTACGCATTTCACCGACATAAGGAGAGATTTTAGGCTGCTGGGCAATGAGAACCGCATCGACGTTGCCCACTTGCCAACCAGCTTCAGATACGCGACGGGCCATTTCGCGTAACAATACGCGGCTATCGGCACCTTTCCATTGGGGGTCTGTATCGGGGAACATCTGCCCAATATCGGGCAAACCGGCTGCGCCGCAAAGCGCATCGCCAATGGCGTGAAGCAAAACATCGGCATCGGAATGGCCATATAGCCCCATTTCGAACGGCACGTGGACTCCGCCGAGGATGAGAGGACGTCCCGGCACCAAGCGATGGCTATCGTAACCAATTCCTACACGCATGGACATAAAGAAGTACCTACTATTTTACCTTATTTTGGCGCACCTTCAAAATAGCTTGCGCCCGTTCCAGATCGGCCGCAAAGGTCACTTTAAAGTTTTCCAATTCGCCTTTCACCAATGTGACATCAACCCCTAAACGCTCCACCAGAGAAGCGCAATCGGTGCCGTCAAAACGATCGTTTTGCGCCCGGGCCAGGGCATCCAGATAAAGCTCCCGCTTAAACGCCTGGGGAGTTTGAGCCAGCCACACCATTTCACGTTTGAGGGTATCGGCCACCACCGCGCCGTCACCTTCCTCTCGCGCTACTTTGACCGTATCGCTGGCCGGAAGTGCCGCTAAGGCCGCACTCTTTTGCAGCGCGGCCGTTGCCACACGGCAAATCAAATCGGGCGTGAGAAGCGGGCGGGCGGCATCATGCACCAAAAGTAAGTCTGCGTCGGCTTTTTGGGCGGCATTACCAACCGATTCCTGGCGTGTCGCGCCACCTTCCACCAGAACCACAGAAGGGGCAAAATTTGTCAAAGAAGAAAAAAGGTCATCCAATATTGCAAACTCTTCGGGCCGCGCGGCTACCAGAATTTGCTTCAGTTCGATATTAAGTTCGCGTAAAGGGGCGGCAGACGCCGCCAGGGCCTGTAGCGTCCAACCCAGAAGCGGCTGGTCGCAAAGAGGAGCGAGAATTTTATTCTGATTAAGGCCGGCTCTTGCGCCGCACCCCGCCGCCGGAACGATAGCTGCCATCGTTACCGGAGCTTGAAGAATCGCTTCGTTTGGTTGTTGAATCATCAAAAAGGTCGCTACCCGGTCCTTTTACCGGATTCCCTTCTTTCTCTTCTACTTTAAGCTCTGCAAAGATCATCTTACCGGCTACCGTCTGGATGACACTCGATATCGTCACGACACAGGTTTCACCGATATGGCTCCGGCCTTCGCTCACCACGACCATGGTACCATCATCAAGATAGCCGACACCCTGTCCAGGTTCCTTCCCTTCGCGTAAAACCAGGATACGCATTTCTTCGCCCGGTAATACCACAGGGCGCAAGGCGTGAACCAGTTCGTTGATGTTGAGAACCCGCACCCCTTGCAATTCGGCCACACGGTTGAGGTTAAAATCGTTCGTCACAATCGCGGCGTTAATTTCCTTTGCCAGAGCGACGAGCTTGGAATCGACCGTATTGGTTTTGCGCACGACGGCCGGAAATTCGCTGATGACCTGCACTACCGGAGCTTGCTTTTCAGGATGAGCGGGGTCTTCCACCATCAGTTCGCGCATCGTATTCAAAACATCCAGACCGCGACGCCCACGGGCACGCTTGAGCGAATCGCCCGAATCGGCGATGTATTGCACTTCTTCCAATACGAAAGACGGCACGTACAACGGACCTTCAATGAAGCCGGTTTTACAGATATCAGCCATACGACCGTCAATGATAATGTTGGTGTCGAGGATTTTAGGAACAGCTCCCCCACCGGAAGAGGAGTGATCACTCTCCAGGGCGGGAAAGACATGCAGCATTTCCTCGCGCATGCCCTGCAACAACGCCATGCCGAAAACGGCACAGACTGCCATAGCGCACAATTTAACCGGCAACCACCAGACAGGCGTATTGGGCAACGGCAAAGTCACCAGCACGGCAAAGAGAACACCGAGCAATACACCGACAATACCCAGTACTTTATCAGCCGCAGAGACCTGTTTGAGGTGGCTGAGGTTATCGAGCAGATAGCGGTCTGCCAGCCACGAGCCAAAACGCGCCATGACAATGGCGATGCCGACAGACAACGTCGCCGTCACCACCATTTGCAACGATTCTTTCGCCGCACCTGAAATGATGATGAAAGTCGCATACAACCTTCCCAGCGACAAACCCAGAAGAAAGCCAATTAAACCAAACAGGGCTGTCGTTGTTGTCCAGATAAGACGGTTGACATTCATGAGGTTATGAGGCGACTTTTCCTTTCAGTCGATAAATATAAGGACTATGTAAATAATAATCCAGCTTCAGTTCTGCTCTGCTCAGCACTACCGATACTACTCTAACCTATCACCAGGCACGATGCCGCTTATCAAACAGGTTTTTTTAGATATTTTATTTTTATGATGTATCGTCGTCGCTTTGTGGTTGCGGCTTACGTCCTTTGAAAGTACTGGGAGCGCGGGCACTGCGTATCGGACGCCTGAAGTCGCTCTCCTCTTCGGGTTCTGTGGGAGGAGGTGTAGTTTGAGCGCGATTTGACTGAGTATTTCGCAATGCGCCCGGCAAAACCGCCTCAACGGCGGCGCGCAAAGTACTTACGCCTGTCAATTGCGCCATGCCGTTTGCTTGCGAGATTCGTGCCAAACCGTTGCTGGGCAACACACACTGCTCAAACCCCAACCGCAATGCTTCGACAGCACGCCGCCCGGCGTTGGAAACCGCACGCAACTCCCCGGCCAGGCCAATTTCGCCAAAGACCACAGCACCGGGATTGACCGGAATATCGCGCAAGCTCGAAACGACCGCCAGGGCAATTCCCAAATCCATCGCCGGTTCTGTTACCCGCACGCCACCGGCAACATTGATATAAACGTCCATATCGCCCAATCGCATATTCAACCGCTTTTCCAGCACCGCGAGTACCACCAGAACCCGGTTGAAATCGGCACCCGTCACGGTGCGGCGTGGCGAACTGAAGTAGCTTTGGGCGCACAGGGCCTGCACTTCCACCAGCAAGGGCCGCGCACCTTCCACCGTGGCGACTACCACACTGCCCGGCGCGTTATTTTGCCGCTCGGAAAGAAAGAGCTGCGAAGGGTTGTCGACGCTCTTCATGCCATTTTCGGTCATCTCGAAAACGCCAAGTTCATTGGTGGAACCGAAACGGTTCTTGGCCGCGCGCAACAAGCGATATTGGCCGTGCTCATCGCCTTCTAACTGTAACACGGCATCGACAATATGTTCGAGCGCTCGCGGCCCGGCCAGGTTGCCTTCCTTGTTGACATGGCCGACGACGAAAATCGCCACGCCTTCATCCTTGGCGACGCGCTGCAAAACGCTGGCGCTTTCGCGCACCTGGGTGAGAGTTCCCGGAGCAGAGTCGAGACCGGGGTGGGCTGTGGTCTGAACGGAATCCACCACGGCAAAGGCCGGTTTATGGCGACGGATGTAATTCTCGATTTCAATGACATCGGTCTGGGCTGCCAGTAATAGCTCATCGCTTTTAAGCCCCAGCCTGTCGGCGCGCAGCTTAATCTGTTCGGCCGATTCTTCGCCCGAGACATAAAGCCCCGAACCCTGCGCACGTGCCAACCGGGTTGCCGCTTCAATCAGCAAGGTGCTTTTGCCAATACCGGGGTCGCCGCCGATGAGCACCAGTGAACCGGGCACCAGGCCACCGCCCAGCACACGATCGAATTCGGACACCCCGGTTTTCATGCGCTCGGCTTTACTCACCTCGACCTGCGATAACGACTGCGGGTCCATGGCAGCAATCGCAGCGGCTCCAACACGGGTGCTCAGCCCCGATTTCTTGGACGGGGTAACCACTTTTTCTTCGGCAAAGGTGCCGAACGCTCCGCAATCGGGGCATTTGCCGACCCAACGCGGAGTCTCATGGCCGCAAGACTGGCAGATATATTTCGTGGTTATTTTGGCCATGTGAATGCTGTGAGGACAATCAAAACGATGGGGCTACCCTCTCAATTTTAGCACATTGAATCATATTCCCAATCTGGTATCTGAATTGCCTCTGCGGCAGGTTACCCATGAAACCAGCTCTCAACTCAGACGACGCCAAAGCCGCCGGTTTACGTTATGTCAGCGATGCCCAACCCGGCTTTACTCGCCGACGTAGCGGCAAGGGGTTTAGTTTCAAAGATTCGGACGGCAAGACTATTAGCGATCCTAAAATGACATCTCGCTTCAAAGCGTTGGTAATCCCACCAGCCTGGCGCGAGGTGTGGATTTGCCCGTATTCCAATGGACATATCCAGGCTACAGGCTTCGATGAGCGCGGGCGCAAGCAGTATCTCTATCACGAAAAATGGCGTCAGGCGCGCGATGAGAATAAATACGAGCGGATGCTTTCTTTCGCCCAGCTGCTTCCTAAGATTCGCCGCACCACCAAACGCGACTTAAAACAGCGTGGCCTACCTCGCACTAAAGTTTTGGCTGCTATCCTTCAACTGCTGGAAAAGACCATGATTCGCATTGGTAACGAGCAATATGCCAAGGAGAACAAATCCTTCGGCCTCACCACCATGCGCAACCGCCACGCCAAAGTAAGAGGCACGAAAGTCCATTTCGATTTTAAAGGCAAGAGTGGCATTCACCACGAAATCTATCTCCAAGACTCTACTCTCGCCCGCGTGATTGCCAAATTGCAAGATTTACCCGGGCAGGAGTTGTTTCAATATGAGGACGAATACGGAGAAACCGTTTCCGTCGGTTCGGGAGATGTCAACGAGTACCTCAAAGAGATCACCGGCGAAGACTTCACCGCCAAGGATTTTCGCACCTGGAGCGGAACGGTTCTCGCTTCGCTCGCCCTGCAGGAATTCGAAAAGTTCGATTCCCAAACCCAGGCCAAAAAGAACATCGTGCGGGCGATTGAAGATGTGGCCGGGAAGTTGGGAAATACGCCTTCGATCTGCCGTAAATGTTATGTCCATCCGGCGATTCTCGAAAGTTATCTCGATGGCAGCATGCTGGAAACCATGCAACAAACGACTGAAGCCCGGCTCAAGAATTTGCGCGGCCTGAGCGCCGAAGAGGCAGCGGTTTTAGCGTTTTTGCAAAAGCGGTTGAAGGCGGAGACACGTAAGGGAAAACCGAAATGACTTCTCACAATAATGCAGTTTAATTCTCTGCAAACCATGCTTCCCACTTCCCTTCACGGCGGGCAGGTACATTTATTTGCGAACCCCGAGCGTAAGCGACGGGCAGAAGCAAAGAGCCGGGTGAAGCAATAAAACCGTGCCCGTCGCTTACGCTCGGGGTTCGCAAATTGAGTTCAAGGCCTCATCTAAAAGTGTCTACGTGCGTAAATACTTAGCTTACCAACTGTTCACGACGCAAACGCACCAGAAAAGCGCTCAGTTCATCCAGCCCCGAAACCTCTTCCGGCAGCACACTATTTTCAAATGCTTGAGACATTGCCGCTTCAAGTTGTGCGATCTCATCCCAATAAATCTGCACATCTTCCGGCAAGGCCGACCATTCCAGTTGCTTGGCCTCGATAAGACGTGGAATCGACTCCAACCCGAAATGCTCGTTCAGCTTGAGGATGTTAGCTTCCAGCACACCAGTTCGCAGTACGTGCGTGCCGGTCATCAGCACTCGATAGAGGTAGAGAATACGCTTCACTTTGCGCGTCTCTTCTTTTTCAATCAGTTTCCGCAACGAAAACAAGAAACCACGATAATGATGATAAAGCCCCCGGCAGATAGTGCCACGTGCCAACCGCTTCAACTCTTCGTGTTCGGGCGTGGTGAGAATGACCAACGGCGAGTAGATTTGTTCGAGCACATAGCCGTTAGGCTTCATCAGGAGATGAAGATACTTGGCGATTTCGTGGCTGACGATCTCAATCTCCAAACCGTCGGTTTCAATTTTAGGTTCCAGAGTCTGTTTGCCGGGAAACAGGCTAAAGACGTCATCAATGGCTCCCAGATGCGCGCCGCGCAGATCGTAGTCGGAATCGGGCGAGGGAAAGCCGTAAAGGTGCGCTCCGCTAAGAGTTACGAAGAGCGGCCTTGCTACGTTTGTGACAGCGACTGTTCTTAAAATTTCA
>DAITOV010000185.1:0-9446 GCA_036833945.1 Abditibacteriia bacterium | reverse complement strand
GGTCATAGGTGATAGGATTTCATGCTCTTACCTATAACCCATGACCCATAACCTATGCCCCGTTACATCGCTTGTATTTGTAGTTACGACGGCGCGCAGTTTTGCGGTTCGCAGCGACAGATTAATGGGCCGACCGTTCAAGGTGAAATTGAGCGTTCGCTTGAAGCGATTTTGAAGCATCCCGCGCCCATTACAATGGCCGGGCGGACGGATGCCGGAGTGCATGCCACAGGGCAGTGCTTCCGGTTTACGACGGAAAATCAAATACCGGTTGAGCGTGTGCCGTTGGCGCTTAACAGCACCTTGAACAAATCGGTCCGGGTATTACGGGCGTGGGAAGTCGATGAAGAATTTAATCCTCGCTTCTCGGCCAAAGGCCGCGTTTATCGCTACTGTATTGAATGCGCCGAAGTTGGCAACGTGTTGCTGCGACAGATTGCGGCACACTTTCGTGGTACCTTGAATATTGATAAAATGAACGAGGCCGCGCAGGCTTTTGTCGGTCGTCACGACTTTGCGGCGTGGCAATCGGCCGGTAGCCCCACTCCGACGACTATTCGTGAGGTGCGGCGTCTGCAGATTGTTCAGAGACGGAATGTGTTCGGTTCGGACTTGATTGAAATCGAGATCGAAGCGGATGCGTTTTTATATCAGATGGTGCGCAACATTGTGGGTGCACTGATGTGGGCCGGGCAGGGTAAGTTGACGAAAAATGAAATCGAATCCTTAATGGAAGGCAGAGACCGGACGAAATGTCCCCCTCCCGCACCGCCACAGGGTTTGTGTTTGATTGAAGTGAAATATTAAATAAGTTAAGTCAGGGTGCTTCTCATTTGGAGTGCTCTCGTAGTAGAGGAAAGAACAATGCCGAGCATTCAAGCAAAAACTTATCATGCCAAAGCGGGCGAAGTCGACCGCGCCTGGTATGTCGTGGACGCCGAGGGACAGACTGTTGGCCGTATGGCTTCGCGTATCGCACACGTGTTGCGTGGCAAGCACAAGCCGCAGTTCACGCCGTCGACCGACGTAGGCGATTTCGTTATCGTCATCAACGCTGAGAAGGCCGTCTTCACCGGCAACAAGCTGGAACAGAAGATCTATTATCGTTCTTCGCAGCAGCCGGGTAACCTCAAGCGCGCCGACGCCAAGACGCTCTTGGAGAAGAACCCTGAGCGCATCATTGAAGAAGCCGTCACCGGTATGCTGCCCCATAATACTCTGGGCCGCGCACAGGGACTGAAACTTCATATCTACCGTGGCGATTCGCACCCGCATGCCGCACAAGGCCCGCAGGCGCTCGACCTGGAGACCTTGCAGGTAAAATGATATAATTTCACCGCGCAGAGCGTGAGGATAAAGAGAATGAAAATTTCCCTGCCTTACGCTTTGGCTGTGATTGGTAAAAGAGGAAACAATGGCTGAAACATTTTACGGAACCGGCAAGCGCAAAGACGCCATCGCACGCGTGTGGCTCGTCCCCGGTTCGGGCAACATTACCGTTAACGACAAGCCGCTGGAAGAATACTTTCCGCGCGTTGCGCTGCAGGCGATCGCCCGCAGTCCCCTGGCCGAAGTCGCCGCTGCCAGCGGTTTCGACGTGAAAGCCACGGCTCGTGGTGGCGGTTCGAGTGGCCAGGCCGGTGCCGTGCGTCACGGTATCGCCAAAGCCCTGGTTGAGTTGAACGAAGAGAATCGTCCGACCCTGCGTGGCATCGGTGCTCTCACCCGCGACCCCCGCGTGAAAGAGCGCAAGAAGTATGGTCGCAAGCGCGCTCGTCGTGGCTTCCAGTTCTCGAAGCGTTAATCGACAGGTTGCACAATATCAAAACCGCTGGCTCTTTCAAAGAGTCGGCGGTTTTTTGTTATGTGAGACAGGTATTTTCGGAAATGTGGATGAGTCATGCTGCAATCAAGCGCTTTAAAGCTTAATCTTATTACCGCTTTACAAACAAAGTTGCTTCCCTGGGTGGGAAGTGGTGCTTCGTTTGCTTTACTGGATGCCCCTCCCAAAGTGATCGGGCCGAATAGAGTGATCTGTCAAGAAGGGACGAAGTTGCGCCACCAACGCGGTGATGGACACGAAGTGCGAAGACAGTTTTGGCGAAGCGAGAATTTAAACGCAATGACTGTTCCTTACATGGGGTGTGTCATTGAGGGTGAAGCCGATATCAGGGTGGGGACAACGACCACTATGTGCAGTAAATACAAGATACCGGGGACACGCTGGATTTACACTGCAACGGAACAAAGTTTTTTCATCGTACCGCCACTTGTGCCTCTTTCTGGAGGTGGTGGTGTTCATTGGGAGAGAGAAAAACCCGAACAGGCGTTCTCGCGCATCTTATGGTTACAGTTTCATAGTAGTGGCATCGATTGTCATTTTTGTACTTCAAGCCAGGGGCAGCATTACACCCATCCGGGGTACTTTGTTCCAGGCACCGAATTCTATCCGCTGGCTCAATCCTTGATCTTTGAAATGTCGCAGGAAGCTTCGCAGTATGTCGCGCTGGTTTACCTTCATTTAAGGACGATTTTGCACTATCTTCTGCGCCGCTTGGAAAATGATATGGCTACCGGGTATGACCATAGTGGGAGGAATATTGTTTTATCTTCGGCTCACCATTTTTCCGATTCCAACCGAGTTGTCGAAGAGGCTGTTCGTTTTATTGATCTTAATCTCAATACGCGGCTTTTGACGGTCGAGAAGGTTGCCCAACACCTGCATCTTTCACCGCGCCATCTGGCGCGCTTGTTTTTGCGACAGATGGAAATTCCGGTCATGACTTTCGCAACCCGGCGCAGGATGGAATTGGCCGGTCGGCTCTTTCTGGAATCGTCATTTACGGTGCGACAGATCGCGCTTTCTTGCGGTTATGCTTCCATTCCTTCCTTCATCAAAGCATTTACCCGGCATTTTGGTGTCTCTCCTTCTGAGTATCGAGCTTCAAAACTCAAAGATGGCCTTTAGGAGTATTCGTTGTCAGTTTAGGATAACGAATTCCTTGAAATAAGATTTCTAACCAGGTTTATCTGCAGCTTACTTGGGACATAATTCTAAGTGCGTCTTCAGAAGCCGCAAATTTTAATGCAACAGACTGTAAATGAAGCGCCATGCACACGTATTCAAAGGAGAGGAATTTTCATGATCCGTCACCAACAGCGCCAGGGCTTTACCTTGATCGAGTTGTTAGTTGTAATAGCCATAATATCAATACTGGCGTCGATTCTTTTTCCGGTATTTGCCCGGGCGAGAGAGAATGCCCGCCGCACCAGTTGTTTAAGTAACCTCAAGCAGATAGGGTTGGGAATTATGCAATACGTGCAGGATTATGACGAAACCTATCCCTTAACCTTGAACAGAGTCACCACCCTCTACTGGTATAGTGCCGTGCAGCCTTATGTCAAAAGCACACAGGTGTTTAATTGTCCCTCATCGGGTTCAACAGTAATTAGCGGCACAAACGGGCATTATGGTAGCAATCAAAACATCTTGATTCTACCGTCGACCAATCTTGCCACGCTCCCTGTTCCTAGAAAAATGTCGGCGGTTCAATCGGTTGCCGGCACTTACATGATAATGGATTTCGGGACCTATTACGCCTCGCATACGACGGCGATAACTGGTGCATCGTGGGAATATTTACCGGGCATGGGCGATGCCGGTGGCGACTGTACGGCAGTCCCGACAACCACGAATTTTTCAGCCAGGCCGCAAGACTGTCAATCGGGCCGGCATTTCGGTGGTGTGAACATGTCCTTTGCCGATGGACATGTGAAATGGCTCAAGAGTAGTGTCGTGGTGCAGGAAGCAAGAAAATGCACAACGGCTGCTTGTACAATTAGCCAGAGTGCGTGGAATCCATTGCTGGATAATTCATAAAGATACTCTTGTCATAACGGTCTTTAAGTTCCCTTTATTTGATATTTACGATGTAGGCATATCCATGAATCGATCAGCAACAATCTTCTCCGCGCTATTAACAACTCTTTGCCTCTTTGCTCCGATTTCCAGGGCTGATAGAGAGCAAATGCAACAACTGGTGCCCGATGTCACACACACCCGCAAAACCGACCGGACATACGTCTTTTCGCGCGCGCAATTTATTTATCCCCTGGGCAGTGACCGCTATCTGCATCGCTGGGTAGATCGTCCGCTCTTTGTGAATCCGGATTTATCGCAGGGAAAAGGTGAGAACGACCTGATGACCTTGCCTGATTACCAGCAGATGCAACAATCTGTCATGAGATACGGATTGGATGGTTTTGCTCTTTTCCCTGAGACTGCCGGACGCGCACAGATTTACGATTACAGCAAGCGCAGTGCGATGAAAGGTTTTCAGCTCTTACCTGTCTTGCTCAACATGGATTATAAGACCGGCGATACCGGAAAAGCTGATGTCATCAAAATGGCACTGGAAAATCCGGCTTCTTTCCGTATCGGCGGCAAGCTGGTTTTTTCTTCCTATCGCGTCTCGTCGAGTGCCAAGATAACGGAGTGGCAAAATGAAGTGGCAGCCTTACGAAAACAGTTTGGCGACCAGTTTCTCTTTCTGCCGGCGCTCAATTTTTTTGATTTCCCCGAAACAGCCCAGAATGCGCCCGACCTCCTGCATAAGTTCCATCACAACACGATCACAATGCAGGATGTGGAGAGGTGTAAAGACTATTTACGAAAATGGCTGCGGGTCACCGATGGCGTCATGTTTAATGATGTGCTGAGGCTCAGGAGAAGAGACGATCTCCATCATTTTGACGCGGTTTTTTATCGGGAATTCGTCATTCGGATTATGAAAAGTGTTTTGGCCGAACCGGAATTTCGCCAAAAGATTTTTGGGCTTTCTAGCATTATCGGCCTTGAAAACAGCACCCGCACCGGCTTTTCCCTGAGTAGCGACGGCACCAAAACCCTGCGTCGTTCGTTTGAAGCAGCCATGTCGGCACAACCGGATTTTATTGAAATTCCGGAATGGGACGAGCAGAACGAAAATACCAGCTTGCGGCCTACGATCTATAACGGTTTGTCGTCCATGCGTATCATGCGTTATTACACGGCTAAACTGCGCGGTGAAAAACCAACGCCCATGGCAGGCGATAACGTCGGTATTCCCGATTTGATTTTAAGTTATCGAAAAGTATTGACTTTGGGAGAAAAACTGGAAGTCGAGCTACTCAACGTGCCGGATACGGAGCAGAGCGTCCCTTATACCGCCCGCCTGACGCTCAAAGATCCCGGCGGGAAAGTCGTTTACACATCGCCTGTTTATCAATTCGACAAAAGCCGGATGCAGGATCACACGGTGACGATTCCCAGCGAAACGTTGGGAGAATATCAGGTGCTGGTGCCGCATCTGGAAATTGAAGGCGATGGGCGGAAGATGAGTTTTGAGGATGGGTTGCAATATCTTGAACTGCGCCCGACCTGGAATTGGGATTATAAATGGGTCAAGCAACCCCTCCGCGATTTGCTTGTGCCTCAAAAAGTAGACTGGCAAGTCAGTGGAGCGCAAGCGGACGGTACGCGGTTAGTGAGCGCGACTTTTAATGCGAATGAACCGTTGGCCTCTGTGGAGGTGTTGGATAACAATGATGTCGTTTATAGCCAGGCACCAGCAAATGACGCCAGACATTATGGTTGGCATGAAAATGCAGAACAGGTCGTTCTTAATCTGAGCTGGCAATCGTTTCCGCTTTTCAATTTACAGGGTAGCATCCGTTTGAAAAATGCGATGGGACGATGGTTGGTGCTAAGCAGCATAAATACACCGACTCCCTTGTTACCCCCGTCATTTGAGGGACAAACTTTAGAGTTGAAAGGGATGCTCTCAAATCAGTCGCCCCGCTACGCCTATCTGGCAATCAAACGATCGGATATAAAAAATGCTGAACTTGAAATCAATCTGCCTGGTATTTATGAAGGCAAAATTCCCGTGCAGAAAATCGTGGATGAAACGGTTTACGGCATACCCGGGGCCAAGGGCTTCAACATGGTGCTCAGCCGTTACCCGAGCCAGAGCAGCATGCCGCGTCATTTGAACGTGAACAAAGTGCACTTTGCCGAGATTCCCGTTCTGCCGGATATGCCGAGTTCTATTTTGAAACTGCGCGCTATCGGGAAGTCCGGGCATATCTATCGGAGCAAGCCGGTTGTGTTGCAGTCTCTTACGGTGGCGAAGAAAAAAATTACGGTTTTCTCCGATACCGAAAACCGCCCGATCACGGTAGAAGTGCCGGCCGACCGGGTTCCGGACATCGATTATCTCTTCAATCCGAATCATGGTTCGGCTCTACTGAGTGAGGCTGGGAGGCCCTTCTGGGGTATTTTAGGAGGTTACTTCGCCCAGGTCACCGGGCGCGGGGGCGGTAATTACGGTGATGATTCGCCTTTCATCTATCGTGCCAGGAATTATCCCAAGTACGATACTCAGGCTCCGCCGCAAACTGCCGTTAAAACTGCTCCCGAGTGGGTTAAAACTTCTGATGGCGATTACGCTTTACAGTTCGATGGTAAGGGCACTTTCGTAACGTTGCCACAGGGCGTCGTTCCCCCGCGTGCGGCTTTTACCATGGAGATGGATATTAAGCCGGATTCGGTTGCAGGGCGACAAGTAATTATTGCCAACCGGCATTATGCTCCGGGATCGATTACCGTTTATACCATCAATGGTGTTTTGAAAGTCGATTCCCAGATGGAAGGATACCGTGTATTTACCGGTATCGATTCGGGCTTGAGGCTGCCGGAGGGCCAATGGTCGCGCCTGGCCATCAGCTATGATCAAGAGAACTTACTATTATCTGTCGATGGCAAGCCCGGTAAGGTGATGCCGATGAAAGGTCCGGGGCAACGTGTGACTGTGACCGCCTTAGGTGGTTTTGGCAATATGTGGTTTAAAGGACAGATCAAGAATCTCAGAATCCAGCATGGCGTGGAAAACAATTGAGTCATAAAACGGGAACGCAGCCGACTAAAACGTTACTCATTAGGTGCAAGCTTTGCACTACCGGTTTTCTATGATTAGAACGTGAAAATGTGCCGCCACATCTCCTGGAAACATGATGTGTGGTGTGTTCGAGTATTAAATGGAACGATGAGTGAGCGATTTTCAAACCATCAATCAATTCTGGATTTTATAGGACGTTTTCTGGTCGTCTGTCCTCAGTGTTCAAGCCGGGCTCTGGTGCGCCGGGGCGATAAAGGCGAGATTGTTTTAACCTGCCCAACATGTGGCTATGCTCGCACAGATTCAAAGCAAAAAAGTGCGATAGCATTTGCAAGTAGTCCGGCAGCATTTGGTGATGGTACCGTTGGGGTAGGAGTACCGGTTGATAGCTATTTTCATATCCCATTATGGTTGCAGACTCCGTGCTGCGGGGAGGTGCTGTGGGCTTACAACGAAGAGCATCTGGCGTTTCTCGAAGCATTTGTGATGGCTAAACAACGTACCAGTGTGCTTGGGGAACATGGCTGGAGTAACCAGAGCTTGATGAACCGATTGCCGCTGTGGATGAAGCTGGCGAAGAATCGTGATGAGGTGCTACGTTGTCTGGAGAAGCTCAAGCAGAAGTTATACTAATCCCAGCAATCCTCTTCCTCATTGTGATGCCCTTTTCAACACAAAGCCCACGAAGTGAACACAAAGTCCACAAAGATTTTTTATTCTTTGTGATTTCTTGGTGTCCTTTGTGTTAAAGCCGTTGTCCAGGCTGATAATTTACATGATCGGTATAAGAACAAAAAAGGCACCCCGGTTGGGGTGCCTTTTCCTTTTTTCTCTTCGTCACGGCCTTTCCAGGCGGAACCAGCGTGTTTCTCCGCGTTGCATCGAAAGGTTTAAAGTTTGTGTCCGTGGTGAGATGAGTTTTCCATCAGTCAAATCTGTGACTTTGGACGTTTCCAGTAGCCGCAAATTCTTTTCTCCCGTGTGCATGGCGTGAATCGTCAGGAAATTCTGGTTGGCGTAGATCGCATCACCGGCTGGCCCGGCGACCCAGGCACCGGCTTCACGGGCCAGGGCGTTGAAGAAGAAGGCGTCCATGCCGACTCCACCGTAGAAGAGGCTCTTCCAGTTGTCGAAGTTGCGTAATGCAACAGCGTTTTTGGCTGTGGCTTGATAAGTGGCGAGTGGAGTGGCCTGTGGATCGTTGACGGCGAAGGTTGGCGCAGCGAACGGCGAACGTGCCATGCTATGACCATAGGTGAAGCCGCTGATGCTGTAGGTTATCCGGGAGTCGCTCCCCAGGCTGCTACCGGGGGTTGGTTGAAGGAGAAGATTCTGACCTTCGTTGACCTGCACGGTTATGCCGGTGAGTTTGGAGATGGCAGCAGCTTGATCGGCAGTTCCTAACAACCCCTGGCTGTTAATGCCGGGGGCGTGCATGAAGGCGAGGGTTTTGCCATTCTGACGTAGCTTTTCGATTGCCTGTAAGTTCTCCGAGGTCAGGTGATAGGCGTTGAGGAACACGTTGAGCTTATAGTCGGGCAGGGCGGGGTTGCCGAGGTCGCTTTGCAGATAAATATGATACGGCACGCCAGAGGAGTTGAACTGGCGAATTTGCTCCGAAAGCAGGTTTTGATACTGCCAACCGTTTTGGCGGTTGATCATGTCCAGGCTCTCTTCATCCACAAAAACGGCGACTTGTGCGCGCGGCAGTTCGTTGTTTTGCAGGTCCTGGCGGTAGGCATTGGTGGTTTCGGCGATGCCTTTCATGATGGCCGGATCACTGAACCAGCCACCATCCAGGTCATACCACCAGGCACCGTTGCCATAGGCCAGCATCTGACCGGAATCGCGGCGCACCATGGCATTGCTTTCCTGGGCGGTTTCGATGCGGCCTACGAATTGATAGTCGCGTTCCGGGCCGCCAGTGGCAATGGTTTTCCAGGAACGAAAGTCTTCTTCGGCCAGCCCGATGGTGTTGTGGAGCAGCAAAGAACTCCAGGCCTGATGCGCCTTGCCGGGGCCGCCTGGCAGGCGTGGGGCAAAGTAGCCGGTGACGCTGGTCACGAAATCGAGTTGGCCGCTTTTGAGTTGATAGCCGGTGGCGCGGTGGCTGGGAACGCCGATAGTCGGTCCGGAATAGTAACCGCCGATGATGATGGGAGTATCGTGAGCCTGGCGCAAAGCCTGGGCGTAGATGTTGCGGGAATCGACGATGCCTTCGCTGTGAAAGCGATTGTGATCGATGATGTCCTGCTCGGTTTTCGGATTCAGGAAGAATGCACTGCCCAGGCGGCGCTCGCCCGAAGGAATTTGCGCGGTGGCGAAAGTGACATCCGGCTTGCTCCAGGCTTTTTGTAGCGCGGCATCGCTGCCGTAGCGCGCCTTGAGCCAGTCGCGGAAGGCTTCCTGGGCGGCTTTGCTGTAATCGACGAGTTGGAGGCTGCGGTCGCCCCCGGCAAAGAGCTGCGAATCGTCGCCGCCATTGATGTAGTAGCCGATAACAGCCTT
>DAITOV010000184.1:0-9473 GCA_036833945.1 Abditibacteriia bacterium | reverse complement strand
TGAACATTACCAACACGCCGAAGTTGGTCTATCGCCGCCTCACCCATATCTGGGACGAAGCCAGCGATGGGCAGAGGAAACACATCAGCGACTGGATGGAGCGTCAGCGCATCGACGTCCTGGCCCGGCGCATCGGTTCCGACCATAACTGGTGGCAAACCGTCAACGGCCGCAACGACGGTAGTATCAATACTGCCGAGGTGCGTGCCCTGCATCAGCAGCATCCGGAATGGTTCGCGATGGATTCCACTGGCCAACGCCCCTTGCCGGATCATCACCGGGATAAATTCGAGACCACTAACCCTGAATTAGTGAAATGGTATGCTGATCGTGCTGTTGCCGCACTCAAGCGCGCAACGCGACCCTATACCTATTCGCTTTCTCCATCAGACGGTGGCGGTTGGAGCCAGAGTCCCGAAAGCAAAGCCCTCTATGACCCGCCGCGCAAAGCCGCGTCCGATTTCGAATCGGCGGGCGGGCCGGGTATGTCGTCGCTGGTGTTGAAGTGGTATCACGATATCGCTGAAATCGTGGCGAAGGAATACCCCGAAGGCAGATTGGCCGGGTATATCTATGCCGACTATCTCTATCCGCCGACCAAGTATCAGATGAAGTTGCCGGATAACTTCACGCCGATGATCGCGCCCAGCATCAATTATGGCTATGGCTTGTATCGACCGGAAACACAAAAAGCTTTTGCCGAAGTGCTGGCCGCCTGGGAGAAAGTCGCTCCGCGTCAATGGTTCTATTACGATTTGCCTAACCAGTTCACGTCGCAAGACGATACAGGCATTGGATTATCTAATTTCCCCGGCACGACCGGCATTGTGACTTCGCCCGCACCGAGCATTCTCAACGCCATTTTTCCCGAACTGGTCAAAAACCGCATTCAAGGCGGCATCATCTACGGTGTGCCCTCGTGGAGCAACGGGGCTTTAGGCAACTACCTGTTATCCCGGTTATATTGGGACCCGACACTTAATGCCAACGACGTGCAGCGGGAATGGCTGCATCGTGCCTATGGCGACAAAGCGGGTGGCGTGATGGAGCAGTTCTATGCAAAGCTCGACCAGGCCCAGGCGGATTATGTGCGCAGCCACCCCAATGTGCACTACCAGTTGCCGCAGCCGATGCTTAAAGACGTGTATGCCGCGCAGTATCCTGCATTGGAAAAGCTACTCTTGCAAGCCAAGGCCCAACCAATGAGTGAGGTGCAAAAAGCGCGTTTGCAATTCATTGAAGATAACATGATCGTGTTGCAATGGCGTTTGCGCCAGGTCGGTTTTATCACGGCCGATTATGCTTCCCCTCTGCAACGCAGCAGTGCACAGATCAATGCCATGCTGGTGAGCGACCATCCGCTCTTTCCGCTTTTTCCCGGCGCAGTCGCCACCAGTAGTGTGCCGCTGCCAAAGAAAATCCAGGTCGAAGGCGGCTTGCAGCAAGTCTCTACGGCAAAGTACGCCGGACTCGGCGATAGCCGCTTTCTGCTCTACGCAAAGCAGGATGGCGATGTGTGCATCAATGTGGAATCCGTTACCCACGGTGCTTATTTCGGTGTTTATTCCGTGCAAGATCGTAACGGCAGGGTAGTGTCCTCCGGTTTGCTGGATAAGGATGCAACGATTGTTGTTCCGGCCAAAGCCGGTGAAGCCTACCAACTGTTTATTCCTGCGCGTAAATCGGTGAACTATCAATTGCGGATTGAGAACGCTGCAATGGCCACAGGCACTTTGGCTGTCGATGGAGCTTTGACCTTGCAGGGTAAGTCTGCACCGGTTTTGCTTTCCTACGTTACCCAAAGCTCTCCTATCGGTGTCTTTGAAGAGAATGGCAGCGTCGTCTTGAAAAAACCGTTTAGCGGGGCGTTGGCACATTCCGTGATGGGCGATGGTTATACCAATGCTCGTGTGCTTTACTCCTTCGATGAAGATTGGAAGTTCAGCCCCGACCCGGAAAACGATGATGAAGCCCAGGGAGTTTTACAGGCCGATTTCAACGACTCCTCATGGAAAAGTATCAGCCCGCTCAACTGGTGGCAGATGCAGGGTTTCCCCAACTATCGCGGCGTGGCCTGGTACCGTCTCAAGTTCAATCACGATCAGTCCGTGTCCAAAAACGATGGAGTCCGGCTGTATTTTGGAGCTATTGATGGGCATGCCGATATTTATCTGAATGGCCGCAAGGTGCTGTCGCGCAATCTACCGGCCGATTTCAGAGGTTGGGATCAGCCGCTCTCCAAAAGCATTAAAACCACTTTGGTGCCGGGCGAAAATACCATAGTTGTGAAGGTAACCAGTAAAAGTAATAATACCGCCAGCGGCATTTTTAAAGGCGCGGCAATTGTAGCGGGAACGCCCAAAACGCCATGAGCAAAAATGATGGTAGAGCTACACGCAACCGCGTGCAGCTCTACCATTGCCTGTTCTACTTATCCGTAAGACGACTGGCATTTTGCAACCTGGCTGAAGCGGCATTTGGGCGTTTCACCGCGGGTTTATCGACAGGAGAAGTCGAATGGGGGAAGGGAGTGGTTATGAGACACGTCCGAACGTGTCTCATAACGGTGATATTTAATATGCTCCAGATACTTTTTGGGGAGCGGTTTCAGGGGCCTGTGCCCGGTAATCTTCCAGTTCTCGTTCGAATGGGCATAATCGTCCGTGCAGGCGCAAGCCGCCATGCGAGATGTTGATGCTCATCGCGGCATCATCGCCTGCTTCCACCCAGTGAGGCGTCAGCAGTGCATTCCACAACACTGTCCCCGGTGGCATCTCATAGCACAACTCGTCGCTTTCCTGAAGTTCGGCAGGACGCTCGAAAGAACTCGGGTTATAGTTGACACGCACTTTCCAGGGTGCCCAGCGGCCGGGAGCCTTGAGGCCACAAAACCGCTTGTGACCGTAGATTTGCCAGGCCAGCACGTGGGAAAAATCCATGTGGAAGTTGGTCGCTGAGTGCGGGCCACTCATGAAAATAATGGGGTAGCAGCGATCATAGGTAAATCCAGCTTTTTCCAGCGCCGCCTGCCACGGCTTTAAAACTTGTTGCCCGAAGCCATGAAGGAATTTGCCGGGTTGGTCGAAAACCGACAGTTCGAAATGCGCCAGACCAAACGGCTGGGTGAGCGCCTGTTCAACGGGTGTCGCTCGAAACTTCTCTGCGACATCTTCCAAAACTAATGTTTTCCCCTTGAGGCCAGAAGTAATCCGGGCTTTGGAATCATCGCGCATTTCCTGCACAACACGTTCGATTGGTGGCATCTCAAAGGAAAAAGGCACGCACTCGTTCGCCATCAAAAAGTTGTGGACGCCATCCCAGGCGTCGCAAAATTCTTCCCACGTCGTCACTGTTCGTTGCATCTTGTTTTTTGAAATACAACCTCACATAAATTTTTGCTTCTTCTGCTTCCCGGAAAATCGCAAATTTCGTTTGTAGGGAAAACGTTCAGATGCCTTTCATTGTAGGTTCGTTAGAAGGCGGCGAAAATTCATTTTACGAGCGTTGTTTTATATTTTCCAGTCATAAGCCAGAGCTATGAATCGCGATCTTGCCGGGCACGAGTTACGCGTTTTTTGTTGGTAGAATGTCGGCATTTTGCGACGTGGTTGAAAACGGCATTTGGGCGATTCGCCGTAGGTTTATCGGCAGAAATCATGCAAAGAAAGAGTGATTGGAAATTGAAGTTACTGCCAACACAAAGCAAAACCGCTGCGCTTCGTATGAAGCACAGCGGTTTATCGGGTTAAAGCCGATTAGGAATTGTCTATGATCGGATTAAACGCGCTTTTGGTCGTAGCCGGACACTGGCCGGTAACGTTGGTTCCCGAACATTTGAGGGCTTCATTGATGACTGTGCTACTCTTGAGCCATTTCACATGCCCATCGGCGTAACCGACGTTTACACCACCAAAATGACGGCCGCTACGACAGTCTTTTGCCTGATAGCTATCGGGTTCATCGAGTGTGCATTCACTTAGTCCCCGTGCATCAGCGTACCCAGGTAGGTAGTATTCCGCTTGAGACGCAGAAGGCGTTTTCACTTGTGTATAGTGCGCGGCATAGAAACCGAAATCCATCATTAAGTATGTTGATGCCGGTGAAGGAATGGCAGCGAGTGCGAGTGGAGCACGATTGGTCGTCATGATTTGTGTGTTCACACCGTAGTGCCCCGTGCTACCTCGCCATGCAGTGGCAGGTTTGGCTGAAGAGGGGCACAAAAAAATGCTGGATTCGCTTGCACCTGCACCGAGATTCTTGTGGTAGGCTGCTAAGGTTTGTTGCCAATACCAAAAATTTTGACTCCATTCGCCCCCAGGCGGTGGAGTGACACCGGCTCCTCGAGTTGCTCCACCTACAATCGCCAGCGGAAAAGCCTCGTCGCTATCCTGTGCATACATGGCGACTGTCAATCCCAACTGCTTGAGATTACTCATACAACTCGTCCGCCGCGCATTCTCCCTTGCTCGCGCAAACACCGGAAAAAGAATCGAAGCAAGGATAAATATGATCGCAATGACGACCAAAAGCTCGATTAACGTAAAGCCTCCACGGCGCTTTTGTAGAGCTATATTGGGATTCATGTCAACGTTGGGTTGGAGAGTGTTCATACTGGTGTCCTTGAGTGGTTTGTGGGGCCGAAGTTTCCTTCGACCCCGTGAAAGCTTTATTTCTCGTTACCCGGATTCCAGCCGTAGCCGCGCCACATCGAGGTTTCGCGGTGCAGCGGATACAAGACATTCTGGGCGTAGAAGTGGTTGTCGTAAATATCCTGAAAAACGTTCTGGCGTTCTTGGAGTAGTTTGAGCATGTACTGCCGTTTTTCCGGATTTTTGTTGTCGGGCTTGTCGGTGCGGAATTCCATAAAGAGGCGCAACGGTTCGATTTCGGCCTTAGCGTAACGCAACCCCTGTTCCAGGAACACGATGCGCTTGAGCACAGCTTCGTCACCTGCGGCTTCGGTTTTTGCCTGGTTGATGAGGGTTTGCAGGTTATCGAGTTTGTCCCGGGTATAGTGTTGCGTCAGCTTATACAGGCTGCTGTAGAAGGCGCTGCTCGAGATAGCATCTTCCTCGTTAGCCGAAGCTTTGTCCGGGGCGGCAGCCAGATTGGTGAGTTCTTCCAAAGCATTAAAGTAGCGCTGAATGGTGGGTGAGGCTTTGCCGAAGCCCTTGTCGCTGTAGTCTTTGACGAGAGCGTCCACATCCTGCGAAGGGTCCCACAGCAGCTTGGCCAGTACGTAGTAGTTAATGCCCTGTCCGGCCCAGTTGTGCATCACCGAATCGAAGTCGGTGGCGATCATTCCGGTTTCGTAGCAGTGCTTCACATCCGCGCCCAGTTTGCGGGCGTAGAAAGCCGGTAGGCCATGCCCGGCAATGAGGGCGTTGGGGCGCAGCAATAGGCGGTTGGCGGCGTGGGTCCAGGCATCCCAATCGCGCAGGTTCTGCTGGCGCTGTTCTTCGTTGAAGTAGCTCAAGCCGACAAAACCGACCAAAACATTGGATGGCAACTTGGCATACAGCGGCGGGGTGCGATAGGCGCTGTAGGCATAGGAACCCAGGATGCGGTCGGGAAATTCCTTTTGCACGATCTCGGCGATTTTGCCGTAGAAGGTGACATAGCGATCGGTGAGCGAAACATATTCTGCGCCGCGATGGCCATCGCCCAGGTTGAGGGTAATCTTGGGGGCGTTGGGCGGGTCGAGGCGGCGGCACACTTCGCACATGCAAAAACCGGCCGGGCCGCCATCGTTGGGCGAAATGGAAACCGATTGGCGATTAGGCTCTTCGCGGAAAGTGCGAATCGCGTTGGCGGCAATGGTTTGAATCAATTCTTCATTGGAAACGTCCAGGCGGCTGCGGTGGGCCGATTTGGCGAGTTCCTGGTCGCGGCTGCCGTTGGGCTGCAGGGCAAAGTATTCCGGGTTGGTTTTGCCATGCTGTTCCCACATGTCGTTAAACGCATGGCCGTAGCTGTAGACGGTGGAGCGGCCCAGGCTCATGGCATTGAACCATTTGTCCGAATCTTTGGCATTACTGACCAACGTAGGCACTTCGCGGTTCAGGCGCATCAGGCCGTTAGTGGCCTGGGTGCCGGGAGCACGGGTGGTAGAGTAGTAGTTGCGCATGCCGCGCACCGGCAGCGCTGGTTCATCCTGTTCATTGAGCGGTGAGAGAGTGAGCAGCGGGTGGCTCTCGAACACTTCACCATCAGCGCCCGGCCATAACCAACGATAGCCGAAGTGGCGTTCGAGGAGGGCATAGGCACCGTTGCGGGTGCCATTCACTGCCATGCCCTTGCTCTGGTCGTTGCCCACGATGAAGAGCGTCTGACCCTGGGTTTGCAGGCGGTAGCCATCTGCTTCCAGGTCGACGGCGCTGATACCGGCTTTTTTGGTTAATTCGGTTTCGCCCAGTGAAATCAACGTTCCGGCAGCGGCAGTGACGCTGAGTTTGTCTTCGGCCACGATGGGTAGTTTGGCCCCGGAGATTTTTTGCCAGGCTTCCTGTAACACCGCAGCAGCTACACGGCTGGAATCCTTGGAACTCGAACCTGCCGGAACCACGATCGTGGCTTGTGCCCTGTTATTTTGAGCCAGGGTGAGTTTTTCACCGCTCACCGGAACCGATTTAAAGCGGGTTTGCAGTGAACGTTTTTTTTCCGCCGCCTTATATTCCAGAGGGGGGACATTAGGTCCTAACGGTTGCAGCCCCCAGTTCTGGCGGGGATCGGTATTCTGCGCCACGGCGGGAAAAGCGGCCAGTAGCAGCGCAGCCGAGAGGGCTGCTCTTGAAAGGGCGTTGGCCCGTAATTTTGTCGGGTGAAAACTCATACTTCAAGTATTTCCAGCAGAGCACTACTTTAAACTTTTTCAACGCTGGTTTTTCACCGGTTATCTTTATGTTTTTAACTCTGGGTTTACGATTCCGACTCTTTTGTTTTGAGCGAGGGAGAAGAGCGATAATTTTGAGGACTTTGCTGTACTTCACGGGCGAAAACCTGCGAAAAATGCGAGGGATTGGGATAACCGACTTGCCGCCCGATTTCGTGAATGGGAAGCTGGGAGTGGCGCAGTAATGATTGAGCGATTTCCATGCGGCGCTTGGTGATATAGCGTGCCACTGGACGCTTTAGTTCTTTTACGAATAGGCGGTTAAGGTGTGAAGGGGAAACGAAAGCCTGGCGTGCCACCATCTCGGCGGGAAGCGGTTCGTGGAGATGGGCTTCAATGTAAGTGCAGGCTCGTTGCACTGCGGCGGTGGTGGAATCGGTGAGGATGGATTTCACATCCTGCTGGGCCGATTCGTGCCGCCATTTTTGGGCACCGCCGTAAATGGCGAACGGTGCCTGCTCCTGCAAATAACGCCGGGTGCGCAGCAAAATGGTGTGAAGGTGATCGTGGGCAGCTTCGTTGAAAGAATCGGCCCGGGTTTGTAGCTCATCTTGCAAGAATTCACTGAGCAGGTAGCTGCGAGGGTCGTGGATATAGAGTGGAGTATTGTAGTAGCGTTCACCGTGCACCACGCCCGAGAGATGACAAAAAGTGCCGGTGGGCAAAATATGAATCCATACCATTTTATAATGGGCTTTCTCCGGGTGAGGCCGTTGCCAGTGCAGGCGGGAGCCGTCGGAGAAGGGCACCCGTGGCGGCATCAGGAAGAACTGCCCGGGTTTGAAACGCAAGGTGTAATAGGTGCAGGATGCATCGGGTTCGGGGAGGGACGTGGCCATTTTCTGTGTGATGCCGATGCGCCAGTCCATTTCGCCTTCCAAAAGGCAGGCCAGGTAGGGAAAGCGAATAGAGTGTAGGCGTTGCCGTGTCCAGTTCTCAAGGAAGAAATGCGGTTGATTGCGCTTACTGTAGCCGCGTTCGCGCAACGGTTTTCCTGCATGGGCAATAACTTCGATATCATCGCCGGTTTGGAATGGCGGCTCTGCCAGGAGAATGCGCGCGAATTGGGGCAGGTTTGTCCATTCAATAGCTCTATTGAGGGCGGCTCGCAAACGCGGACGTGCCAACAAACCCAGCGTTGTCAGTTCGGGCGTAATCTCATGTGCGGGATAATTAGCCATGCGCGCTTACAGTGTAAACCATGCCAGAGGCCGATGAGGTTTTGTTCGCGGAATAGTGAGTAATTCCGGTAGTGAGTATGGTTATAATGAATTAGCACTTTTCAACTATTGCATCTCTTAAACCACTATGAAATTTGGAATCTGTTGCGCTCCCACCTCCCTCGCCCAGGAAAACGAACCGTTGCAAGCCAGTGTTGCACGCCTGTTAGAAGTTCTCGTCGATGCCAAAGCCGATTACATCGAGTTTCCGGTTGCCGCGCTGCATGTAGAAGGCGAAGCCTCTGCCTTTGAAGAACTCAAACAGGCCATGAGCGGGGCACCTCTGGTTGCCGAAGCCTTTAACGGCTTTATTCCGGGACATCACCGCATCACCGGTCCGGAAGTCGATCATGCCAAAGTCTTGGAATTTTGCGATGTCGCCCTCGAACGCATCAACGCTCTGGGCGGTAAGGTCGTGGTGTTGGGGTCGGGCAAAGCCCGCAACGTGCCCGAAGGTTTTTCCCATGCCACAGCGCTGGAACAGTTCACCGAGTTTTGCCACGATCTCGCACCGCTGGCCCAAAAGCATGACGTTACGGTCGTTATCGAACCGCTTAACACGCGCGAGGATAATCTCATCAACACTGTGGCGCAGGGTTCATCTGTGGTCGATGAAGTGTGGCATCCCAATTTACAGGTTCTGGCCGATTTCTACCATATTTTTGCCGATGACGAACCATTGCAAAATACCGTGAATGCGGGCACGCGTCTCCAGCATACCCACCTGGCCGATACCGGCCGCATTACCGCTGGTTTGGCCGAAGAAGAGGCCGATTTCATTGGCTTTTTCCGTGCCCTGCAAGCGGCGGGATACACCGAGCGTGAGCGCCCGCGTTGTTCGTTCGAGGGGCGTATCGATGATATAGCCACCCAAGCCGGGCCGATGTTTGCCTTTCTGCGTGAGCGCTACGCTCAATCGCTTTCCACAGCCTGATCAATATTATGGGCGAGGCTACTGCACAAATTAGTGTCGTTATTCCGGTGCATAATGGCGCGCGGTATTTGGGCGAGGCGATTGAAAGCGTCTGCAGTCAAACGTTGCAGCCTACCCAGATTATCGTGGTAGATGATGGGTCCACCGATGACAGCGCCACGGTAGCGCGCAGCTTTGCGCAGGTGGAATATCTTTTCCAGGAAAACGCCGGGGCGGCCACGGCACGTAACAGGGGCGTAACGCTTGCCCGTGGCGAGTATCTGGCGTTTCTGGATGCCGATGATATCTGGCTACCGAAAAAATTGGAGTGGCAACTGGCTGCGCTCCAAAACCAGGCCGCCTGTGCTATGGCATTTGGCCACGTCGAACAGTTTGTCAGCCCCGATCTTTGTGCCGAGGACCGGGAAAAAATTCAAATCCCCAATCC
>DAITOV010000183.1:0-9480 GCA_036833945.1 Abditibacteriia bacterium | reverse complement strand
GTGGAATCGTCCGTTCCCCGTGTGATGTCGTGGCCGATGAAAGCCAGAGTGCGATGCCCCAAGCCTGTAAGATGCGAAGTCGCCAAATAAACACCGCGATGATGCTGGGCGCTCACACTATGCACAGACGGATAAGAGCTACCGATTTTAACGATAGGCAGATTGAGCTGGTTAATAACCTTGAAATGCTCGGCGTTACTGCTAAGCATAATGACACCATCGACCTCGCCTTTTTCGATGAGGCGGGGCAGTCGTGACGGGCGTAAGCGGCATTGCAGCACGTCGAGATCGTGCTCATCAGCCATGCTTTCAATCCCGCTGAGAACCATACTTTCGAAAGGTTGTTCGTGGAGAGGTGTGGGGCCGGGAACCGTGCAAACGGCGATGACGTTATTGAGAATTTTAGTGCCGTGCTTGCGGGCGGCCATCTGGCGGGCGCTACGGTTATCCTCGGGATCGTACCCCATGTGCTGGGCCATTTCAATGATGCGGTCGCATGTGGCCTGGGAGATACGGTAACGCTTGGCTTTGCCATTGAGCACAGCCGATACCGAATGGGCCGAAACCCCTGCTTCCCTCGCCACATCTTTCAACGTTACCATCGCGTTTTCCATTGCGGATTTTAGATCGCGGACTGCGGATTAATCGGAGCAATCTAAAATTCGACTCTTATTCGTTTACCTTATTGCATTAACGTTCATGCATGTTCTGAATTTGATTATACCCATTTGCCCTGGCTTCTAAACATATTTTTAAAAAATATTTTTCCGATAGAGATAAATCATGGTTAACTTTGATCTGGTGCCAGAAAATCGACTTCCTATGACACAATTGCCGCTCAACACCTCTCTCCTGCCCTGTGGTGAGCGGGTTTTGGTCGCGTGCAGTGGCGGAGCCGATTCCACGGCGCTGCTGCTGGCTTTGCACCAGGCACATTATCAGTGTATCGCCGCCCATATCAACCACGGCACGCGAGGCGCTGAGAGCGATGGCGATGAAAACGCAGTGGCGCAGCTTAGTGCCGCGTTGACGATTCCATTCGTGGCTAAGAAATTCGATTTCTCACTCCATGCTCATGAAGCCGAGTTGCGGGACGCGCGTTACAATGCTCTGCTCGACTTGGCCCCGGCATATAACTGCCGCTTCGTCGTCACCGGGCACACAGCCAACGACAATCTTGAAACCGTGCTTTTGAACTGGCTGCGCGGCGCGAGCGTCACCGGGTTTGCAGGCATTCCGCCGGTGCGTACGATGGGCGATGGTGTAATTTTGGCAAGACCGCTCCTGGAGGCTTCCCGTGAGCAGGTGCGTCAATATCTTGAAGAGCGCGGCCAGCAATGGCGCGAAGATTCGTCGAATCAGAGTGACCACTACCTAAGAAATCGGGTGCGTCTGGAATTACTACCGCTGATGACGACGATGAGTCGCAGTGAAGACCAACTCGCCCGGCAAACATTGACGGCCTCGCGTATCTGGCGCGACGATCTGGATTTCCTGGAAGCATCCGCCCAAGCCGCTCTTAACGATCTGGTATTAGTGGACAAGCAGAACTTGCTGATCTTAGACGGTCTAAAGTTCCGTGGTTTACCAACCGCCTTACAACGCCGGGTCTTGCGAAATGCCGCGCAGAAGGTGGAAGAAAGTTCGCGGGATATGGCTTTTGCACGGATTGAAGAGGTGCGTAAGCATATTAAAGAAAACCGTCGCCATGCTGTCTGGCAGTGGCGCAAAAACCTGACCGTGGAGTGGACGGGAGAACACGCAGGGAACCGTATCCGCTTCAAGTGCGTTTGAATAAAGTGAATTTGTAATCTACTAAGAAGCAATTGAACCGTTGATAAAAACATCCCCCACCCAACTTCCTCCATAAGAGAGGAGTTCTGTTTTGATTTCGTGGCATGATCTTGTCCCTACATGCAAGGGGATATAGTCGCAGCCTCTCAATTCCCCTGGAAACGCAGTGGCAAGAAGGGAAACCGAAATTTCTTCATTTCCCTTCCCGCGCGCGGTTCCAATGAAGTTCATGTGGTTATACTGAGTTCGTTTACTTACCTAAGGAGAAATTTTGGGAACCCAACGATTTTTTCGTTCGATGCTATTACTGGTGCTCTTGGCATTGGCCGCGAGTGTGATTTTCCGCAGCCAGTCGCAAGGCACCAAATCCACTACGGATATGGAAACCAGTGCGTTCTACGCAAACCTGGATTCCGGCAAAATTGCCAAAATCGTCATCAGCGACGATATCGGCACCGTTACTCTGAAAGAGGATAAGGAAGGCAAGACACAATATAAAGTTCAATTAGGTGCCGACCCTGCCCGTAACTCGGTATTAATGGGTAAATTGGATGCCGCACAGCAAAAATTCGGCACCGAGTTCGACAACAAGAAACCCTGGCTCTCAACTCCGCTCGCCGGAACCCTGATGATGCTGGCGTTGCCGATTCTCTTCCTTGTCTTCTGGCTTTTCATTTTGCGCCAGAGCCAGGCCGGAGCCGGACAGGCGCTTTCGTTCGGTAAGAGCCGTGCTCGCCGCTTGAACGATTCGCAGCCCAAAGTCACCTTTGCCGACGTGGCCGGTGTCGATGAAGCCAAACAGGAACTGCAGGAAGTCATCGACTTCCTCAAGAGTCCGGAAAAATTCCAGGCGCTAGGTGCCAAAATCCCCAAGGGCGTTTTGCTGCTGGGCAATCCGGGAACAGGTAAAACCTTGCTCGCTCGTGCTGTGGCCGGTGAAGCCGGTGTGCCGTTCTTTCACATCTCCGGTTCCGACTTCGTGGAAATGTTCGTCGGTGTGGGTGCCAGCCGCGTGCGCGACCTCTTCGACCAGGCCAAAGCACATCGCCCAGCGATTGTGTTTATCGACGAAATCGACGCCGTGGGCCGTCACCGTGGTGCCGGTTTGGGCGGCGGCCACGATGAACGCGAACAGACCCTCAACCAGCTTTTGGTGGAGATGGACGGTTTCGACCCCAACTCCGGTGTCATTTTGATGGCCGCTACCAACCGCCCCGACGTTCTCGACCCCGCACTCACCCGTCCGGGCCGTTTCGATCGCCGCATCATCGTGGATAACCCCGATGCCAAGGGCCGTCTCGAAATTCTGAACGTTCACATCAAGGGCAAGCCACTGGAGCAGGATGTCAATATCGACCTGCTCTCACGCCGCACTGCCGGTTTCTCGGGGGCCGATCTGGCTAACTTGGTTAACGAAGCCGCCCTGCTGGCCGCTCGCCGCAACAAGCAGCAGATTTCGGCAGCCGAGTTCGATGAATCCATCGAGCGCGTAGTGGCCGGGCCAGAGCGCAAGAGCCGCATCATTCAGGACAAGGAAAAATCGATTCTGGCCTACCATGAAGTCGGTCACGCTTTGCTGGGCAAACTGCTTCCCAACACCGATGCACCGACCAAAGTTACGATTCTCCCGCGCGGCATGGCCCTGGGTTACACCCTCACTTTGCCGACCGAAGACCGTTTTCTGATGAGCAAGTCGCAGATGCTCGATGAAATCACCGTGCTGCTGGGCGGACGCGTCGCCGAGCAAGTGGTATTCAACGAAGTGACGACCGGCGCGCAAAACGACCTGGAGCGCTGCACCAGCATCGCCCGCCGTATGGTCTGTGACTTCGGCATGAGTGAAGAACTGGGACCGTTGACGCTGGGCCATAAGAGCGGGCCAGTCTTCCTGGGCCGCGATATCAACGAAGATCGCAACTATTCGGAAGAAGTCGCTGCCAAGATCGACGTGGAAATCCGCCGCATTGTGGATAGCTCCTATGATCATGCGACCCGCCTCCTGACCGAGTACCGCGACGCGATGGATCGCATCGTAACCGTCTTGCTTGAAAAAGAGACGCTCTCGGGCGAAGAGTTGGATCGTATCATCAACAATGAGCCGGAAACGCCATCGCCGACAGCTTCGAGTGAGCCGCCCGCTTCCACTCCCACCGCTCCGGTGACGAGTGAAAAAGAAGAAGTGAAGCGCGTCCCGCCCGGCTTCCAGCCCGGCCTGGCCGGTGCCTGATCTTCAAGAATCTGGTAGTAAGATAATGTAGGGATATGCCTTTGGGCATATCCCTACAAACATTTTTGTGGAGTCTCTTTTTTATGATCTTCGACACGATTGACAACGCACCCCACTACTTCAAGCTCCATCCGCATTTCGAAGCCGCTTTCAAGTGGTTAGAGGAAAACCCTAATCCGGAAGAAGGCCGCTATGAAATCTCCGGTGACGACTGCTTCGTGATGATTCAAACCCCGTCTGGCCGTGGCACGGATTCGCCTATTATCGAAGCCCATAACCAATATATCGACATCCAGCTCAGCCTCGAAGGCACCGATGTCGTAGGTTGGAAAGCCCGCAACGAATGCAGTCAAGTCAAGCAGGAATATTCTCAGGAAAATGACGTCATTCTGTGGAGTGAAGCCCCCGCTTCTTATTTCAACCTTGCACCCGGCACCTTCACCATTCTCTACCCGCACGATGCCCACGCCCCGCTTTCAGGTGAAGGTCCCTTGAAGAAAGCAGTTTTCAAGATTCGGTTTTAAACCTCACCGAAACGATTGGACAAGCATTTCGCTCTCGCCCTCCCGTATTACGCCCCTCCCATGCATTACGACATGTCCCGCGCCACACCGCGCGAAAGCTACAACTTGCTCATCGGCCTGGTCGCTCCGCGCCCCATCGCCTTCGTCACCAGTCACGATAAGCACGGTTTGCTCAATGCAGCGCCGTTTAGCGCTTATAACTATCTGGGCACCGACCCGCCGGTGGTGGCAATCGGCATTGCCGACCGTGCCGGATCGCCAATGGGAAAAGATACTGCGCGCAATATCCGGGAAACAGGCGAGTTCGTGATCAATGTGGTCAATGAGGATATTGCTCAGGCCATGAACTTGTGTGCAATTGATTTCCCGCCAGAGGTCAATGAACTGGAAATCTCCGGGTTGGAAACGACTCCGTCGCAAGTCGTGAAAGTTCCAAGAATAGCGCAGGCACCCGCAGCTATGGAATGCCGGGAAATATCCACCACGGCGATTGGCCGAACACGTATAGTGTTAGCGCAAGTGCTTTCCATTTACGTGCGCGATGAATTTATGAATCTCGAAAAAGGCTACGTCCTCGCAGAAGAGTTGCATGCTATCGGACGCATGAACGGCCTGGGCAATTACGTGAAAACCCGCGACGCCTTCTTGCGTATTCCGCGCCTGAGCTACAGCGAATGGCTCGAAGAGAATCCCGAAAATGACAAAACCTGACGATTACTGGGTGCGCAACGAATGGGGCGGCGAGCGCATCACTTTAGACGACGCCCAAAACGCACCGCGTCTACCAGTGGTGGGCGTGCTTGACCGTTTGCGCTCGGCACATAACGTCGGCTCCATTTTTCGCACTGCCGATGGTGCGAATCTGGAAGCGCTGGTGCTATGCGGCTACACGCCTACACCGCCGCATAAACATCTCGATAAAACGGCGCTCCGCTCTGTGGAATCGGTGCCGTGGCGTCACAGTGAAACAGTGGCTGAATCGATTGCCGAACTCAAAACGCGCGGCTACCAGGTGCTGGCGCTAGAGTTCACCGACAGTAGCCGGCCACTTTATGAATTCGACTTGCAGTTCCCTGTGGCACTGGTTGCCGGAAACGAAGCGGAAGGCTTAGATGCCGAAACGATGGCACTTTGTGACGCCGTAGTTCACTTGCCAATGCGCGGTTTGAAAAGCTCGCTGAACGTGAGCGTGGCATTTGGCGTGGCAGCCTATGAAGTGACGCGGCGCTTTTGTCATACTTTAAGAGAGCCTGAATTGGAGAAGGCCAGTGTAGAACATGAACAGTGAATTGCGAACCGCAGCCGAAAACCAAGCCCACGACTTAGCCGGACAAGAGCAGTGGCGCGAAGCGGCAACCAAATTATTGCGCGTAGCCAAAGCCGAGCCGGGCGACACGCAACGCTGGCTGCAAATCGCCAACTGGCAGCGGCGCGGCGGCGATGCCAAAGCAGCTATCGAAACGCTGGAAACCGCATTAGAACTAAACTCGCGAAGCCTTGATGATCCCAAGCGCAAAAACGATTCTGTCGCACTCTGGCTGGCTTTGGCTGAATCGCAATTTGAAGCCCAGAACTGGGAGCTTTGCGTCTCGGCGGGCAACGCCCTGCTCCAACTTTCGCCGGGCCATCATGCTGCCTTGGAACTGCAGGCCACCGCACTCCTGCAAATGAACCGGCCCGCCGATGCCGAAACAGCCATGCGCGCCTTGTTGAGTATTTCTCCGCTCGACCCCTTGCATCGTCTGCGCCTGGCAACCTTGCTGCAGTTACAAGGCAAGTTAGGCGAAGCCACCCTGGAATTTGAACGCACCATCGAAATGCACGGCAACCTGCCTATTGTCGCCGAGGCCTACGGTGCAATGGAAAACCTCGAACGCATGCAGACCCAACAGGTGCTGATGCTGGCTTCGGAACGGTTCGATTTCCGTCGCTTACTCGAAACCGATATGAACGAAGCACTCGATTCCCTGGGTTTTTACCTGAGCGAAGGCGCGCAGGAATCACTGCAACACACCATCTGGGACGGCTCGTTTTTCGAAGAAGAAGTGCCCCGCGTGCATTAAACCATGCGTACCTGGAACTGCGGCCGCTTTCGTCTGCCCGTTGGGGAGCGCACCCTGGTGATGGGCATTCTCAATGTCACGCCCGATTCTTTTTCCGGCGACGGCGTGCTGGGCGAACAAGCTCTCGACCGCGCTCTGCAAATGATTGAAAACGGTGCCGATATCCTCGATATCGGCGGCGAAAGTACCCGCCCCGGTGCGGTGGCCGTTTCGGCGGAAGAAGAAATTCAACGTCTGCTCCCGCTGGTGGAAGCGCTCAACGCACGCACTCAGGTTCCACTTTCCGTCGATACCAGCAAAGCCGAAGTGGCCCGGCACATGCTCGATGCCGGTGCCGCCATCATCAACGACATTTCCGCCGGGACGTTTGACAGTGCTATGCTGCCATTACTGGGCACGCGCGATTGCGGAGTAGTATTGATGCACCTGCGCGGCACCCCGGAAAATATGGCCGGAAACAGACAACCGCAAAATGATGTGCCCGATGTTATCGCCGAAGTCATTGCCTTCTGGCAACGCCGCATTGAAGCAGCACGCGCCGCAGGCATTTCGGATGACCGCCTTTGCCTCGATGCGGGTTTTGGATTCGGTAAAAGCGCGGAGGAAAATCTTGCATTAGTGCAGCGCGGCCAGGAACTAAGCACATTGGGCTTTCCCGTATTATCGGCACTGAGCCGCAAATCGACATTAGGTAAAGTATTGGGCGATGCTCCGGTGGAAGAACGGCTGTTTGGCACCGCTGCCGCCACTGCATTGGCCATTCACAACGGGGCACACATCATTCGGGTTCACGACGTCAAAGAAATGGTTCAAGTCGCCCGCGTGGCCGATGCCATCATTGGTCGCGGATAGTTGCAGGAGCGCATGGCAATGCGCCCTACATCCAACGTCCCCCAGCGCCTCCCCCTGCCTGTTAAACTCTTTCTTAATGGATCGTATTTTATTAAACGGCCTGGTCTTCTTCGGCAAACATGGTTGCTACACTGCCGAAAACGAGCTGGGACAAAAATTCGTCGTTGATATCGAGCTGGAATTCGACCTGCGCGCTGCCGGTGAGAGCGACTCGTTGGACGACACACTCGACTACGTCAACATTTACAATCACGCCCGCGACGTCATCGAAGGCGAACCGGCCAAACTGCTGGAACACCTGGCGCAGCGCATCGCCGACTTCTGTTTGCTCAATGAGCGCGTGGCTTCGGCCTGGGTGCGCATTCGCAAACCGCACATCGCCCTACCCGGCGCGCTCGACTACATCGGTATCGAAATCACACGCACGCGCGATGACGAAGAAGAATACGCGGAAGAAACCGAAGAATGACACCGGCCTATCTCGCGCTGGGCAGCAATATCGGCGACCGTCTGGCAAACTTACAAAAGACGGCGCAGTTATTAAGCCATAATGAGGGTATCACGATAGAAGCCTATTCGGGCATCTATGAAACCCAAAGCGTCGAAGGCGGAGGCCTGGACGATTTCCTCAATGCCGCACTGCGAATCTCCACTTCGCTTTCAGCGCGAGAATTGTTACAAGCGATTCAAGAGATAGAAACGAAGATAGGAAGACCGCAACCACCGCGCCACGGCCCGCGTCTCATTGATATTGATATATTAATCTTTGGCGAAGAGGAAATAGACGAACCGGATTTGCAAGTCCCCCACCCTCGCATGCATTATCGAGCCTTCGTGCTGAGGCCGTTGCTCGATGTGCTGGAAGGTGGTTGGGCGCAGGAAACAAATTTAAGTTGGAAGTAAAACAATGCAGCGTTTGATGATGAAGGGAAAAATCCATCGTGCGACGATTACCGAGGCCAACCTCGACTATATCGGCTCGCTGACGGTGGACGAAGATTTGTTGGAGCGCGCCGATATCCTGCCCTACGAGCAGGTACACGTGGTCAACGTGAACAACGGCGAACGGCTGGTGACCTATGCCATCACCGGCGAGCGCGGTTCGGGCGTGATCTGCCTGAACGGTGCGGCCGCTCACAAAGGCAAGGCAGGCGATATCGTCATTATCATTTCCTACGGTGATTGTAGCGACGAAGAAGCCCGCACCATGAAGCCGAAAACGGTTTTCGTCAACGAAAAGAACCAGGCCATCGACCCAACCTAACTTTTCAATTTATCGCACGCCGATGCCGATTGAAATTCCGATATTTCCATTGCAGGTCGTTCTCTTTCCGGGGATGCAGTTGCCCCTGCACATCTTCGAGCCGCGTTACCAACTCATGCTGAAGCGCTGCCTGGAAGGAAACCATTTCGGAGTCGATCGCGCTTTCGGCGTGGCCCTGCCCATGCATGAAATGGCTGGGCAAACCGAAGTCATCCCCGCCCCGGTGGGCTGCCTGGCCGAAATTACCCAGGTTAATTCCCTGCCAGACGGACGCACCAATCTCGTTACGGTGGGCAGCCAGCGGTTTCGTATCCATACCCTGCGCCACGAAGATGAGTATTATATCGGCGAAGTGGAGTTTTTCGACGATACGCCTGAAACCGACTCGACCGATGCCCAAAGCCAACAAACACGAAACGCCCTGGGCCAGTATTTAGCGGCAGTGGCAGGCACTTCCGGTTTGCAGGCGCTTGACCTGCTGCAAAACCCGGCTCCAGCCAGCGCGCGGGAGTTCTCCATGTGGGTTGCCGCGCTTTTGCCGCTCCAACTCCACGAAAAACAAACACTGCTGGAAACTACCTCTACCCTCCACCGTCTGCAACAGGAATACTCACTGCTACGCCGCGCAGAAGCCATTCAGCGTGCTTACGCCCGGCGCGCGGAAACCCTGCAAAACTTGCCAGGGCCGGTGAATATTGAGCAACTGACTTCGTTGAACTAAGTAGACGGTAGGTAGTAGACGGCAGACAGGAGGCA
>DAITOV010000182.1:0-9556 GCA_036833945.1 Abditibacteriia bacterium | reverse complement strand
CAACTTCAGCATAAACCACACCTCACAAACGTGACTTATTAAACAGCTTCTTAGATCTTGGATCTTAGATCTTAGGTTACGCAACAGGTGGGTATTTTGTCGAAACCCGCCACCCAATGTAGGGGCGCAGCATGCTGCGCCCGGTGCCTTTTGCCAACCGCATCGTTGAATGCAGACGTTGGCCCAACGCCGCGCATGGCACGCCATGCCCCTACAAATCTCGTTCTCGTGATAGGGTTGAGATAAGCAAGATGCTCAGGGCGCAGCATGCTGCGCCCCTACGAACGGTGTGGCGTTTCTCGCATCGCATCGTGTTGAAGATATTGCCGCGCACCGGGCGCATTGCCATGCGCCCACATTGAAAAATCTTCGCGTCCTTAACGACCTTCGCGGTGAAACCCTCTCACTCAAAACGTAACGCAAACAAATCGGCTTCTTGCATTGCAAAACGCAGGCGCACCGGGCGGCCTTGCAGGGCGCTGAGATCGGCGTTGCCGTTCCAATGGGCTACGGCATCGAGTTCGTCGCCGTAAAGTTCATCGAACTCATCCAGCCCAAAGCCCGGCAGCGGGGTTCCGGTTTCGTCTTGCACTTCCACCCGTAGCGACCCGGCAGCGGCGGTGGCATAGTTCAAAACCAACTCGCTACCGCTAAAGAGCAGCGGGCGCGTCGTCCACTCACCGGGCGTGGCACCGGCATTAACGGAAGCAAAGCCATCGCGGCGCACGGTATAGCGGCGCAGGCGAGCGCTGTCCTGGCGATAGTGTTCGGAGAGATACACCGAAAATTCATCGTCGCTGGTCTGGGCGATGCCCCAGGCGGGCATGCTGTTGCGGTCGGACCAGTTGCCCTGGTCGCGGCCGGGACGCACCCAGGCTTCCTGGAAGGAGCGATCCCAATGCACACCGTCGCGGCTGCTCATGAACACCGCGTCCGAGAGACTGGAATCGGAAGCATCCTCGCGCTTCTTGCGCTGCGGCACATAGCGCATCGGGAACGAGAGCAAAATGTGCGGCGCGTTGGGCGCGGGCACGGTGGCGTTGGTGTAGAACTGCGGCGGTTCTTCGTCGTAGATATTATGCTGCACCGGCGACCAGTTCAGGAAATCACTTGAAGTGCAGCTCTGGATGTCGCGCTGCAAGGTTTCACCGCCCTCCCTCATGTAGCGCGAATAGCAGCGGTAGGTGGCGGCGGCCTCATCCCAAAAGCCGATGTTGAGTGAATCGAGCTTACCCTCACTCAGAATCGGTTCGTCTTGCATCTTTGTCCAATGCAGGCCATCTGGCGAAGAGAAGGCAAAAAGCAAGCGACGCGTGAAATCGGGCAAACGATAGCCACCAGTAGCTTTGTAACGCTCTTCCGGCAAGGCGTCGGGGTTGGTATCGAGGAACGGCGCAAGGTTGTGGGAGGCGTAGCTATCGGCCTCGCTGCCGCGAAACACGACATTGTTGGCGAATGTGCCTTCGTATTCGTAGAGGCCAAGCTCGGGCTTTTCAAAGTGAATGCCGTCGGTGCTGTGCGCGTAACAGGTGGTGGATCCTGCGACCGGATCTTTACCGCCGCGATAATACAGCCGGAAGCCGGTTTCATCTGTCAGAATGCGGAAGTAGCAACAAGTTGGCCCCTCCCACGGATGTTCGTTCTGCCACACGATTTCCTGCGCGCGCGGCTGTTGCAATTGCAACGACACGTTCTGCTTACTGTCGATCAAAAACTCATCGACCATCATTTCAAGGCGCGAGCCGATATCGGCCGCCTGTTTTGCCTGACCCATGTTTTCAATTCCTTTGTGAGTTCGCACCGCATTAGCGGGGTTTTCGTGAGGGGACTTTACCACAGGGGCCGCAAAAAGCACAACCACCACGCGCGCTTGGTCTTTTGCACGCAAAGCCTTCGGCTGCGCTCACTTCGTCGTAATTAGTGCAGTTTTTTATTGAATTAACCACAGATGAACACAGATAAACACAGATGGGAACGGCAGAGCTTCGATTTTAGAGATGAGAAGCTGTCTAAAACGACCTCACCCCGACCTTGTTGTTCGGATGAGTGGGAAATCTCGATGAAATCAACACAAAGCACACAAAGTTGACACAAAGAAAAAGAAGAATTTTGTGATCTTTGTGTCAACTTTGTGGCCTTTGTGTTAAATCCAGCGACTTACTAAACGGCTTCAAGAAAAACGAATTTTACAGGCCAATGACTTTCCGAAACCTACCAATCTAAGGACGAAAATTCCAGCAGCGTTTTCACGATGTTGGGGAACACGTTGAGCTGCGCCACTTCAAAGCCGTGGCTATTGGCGCGGGTATGGCCAATGAACGCCACACGCCCCGCCGCTCCGCAATCGTAAACGGCGCTGGCATCGGAAGAGGCGTTGGTCAGCACCGCGGTTTGCAACTGCGTGCCGGCGCTACGGGCGGCCCCGGCCATCACGGCAATCAGGCGCTGGTCGTAATGGATGAGGAAATCCTTGCTCCAGCAGGTCGGCTGGTCATTGACCTCGATTCCCGCGCGCGGCTTCCACGGACTGCCGTCCACCGCGATGAACACCTCCGGGCGTTCGCGCTGCGCCAGCGCCTTGGCGCCATAGCAGCCGCCTTCTTCATGCACGGTAAAGGCCACGATGGTGGGTCGGCGCGGCTGCACACCTCGCTCTTTCAATATTTGCAATAATTGCAACAAAACCACAACCCCGGCGCGGTCGTCCATCGTCCAGGCCGCTACCAGCGGGTTCTCCTGTGTGCCTAACAAAAACGGCCCGCGCCCCTGCGCCACCGGCACCCCGTTGGTGCCGGGGCGGATGCCTTTTTCCTGCAACTGCGCCTTGGTGAGGCCGGTGATAATCCTCACCTCTTCCCAGGCGATGCCGCGGCTAAAATCGGTGCTGTGCCCGGTGCCAAACGACGGCACGCCAATGATGCTCTCGCTATCGCCCACGAAAATCAGTGGCCGCTCACCCAACTTAAAGGGTGCCAACCCGCCCGAACGCTCCACACACAGCCTGCCATCGTCTTCGATATGGCTCACCACCACGCCGATTTCATCCATATGCGCCGCCATCACCGCCAGGGGCAAATCGGGCTGGCTGCCTTCAAAGCGCACCAGCAGGTTGCCCGAGCTATCGGTTTCGTGGGCGTAGCCCAGTTTGTCGAGGTGACGGCGCAGCAAAGCGGCCATCTGTTCTTCCCTGCCCGAAGGCGCAGGCACTTGCAGAAGCTCTTCGAGCAGTTCGAGAAACTGTTGCTGGAGGCTTGGCAGATTGTTCTTGTCCATCATTAATAATTTTCTCCGGGCGATCTTTATCAATCATACGCCTATTGCGTAATTGTCAACATTAGAGTTAATTATGATTGTTCACGACAGACAAAAATGAATCTATGAATCCTTATCGCTCATAATCCCGATCTTTTCCGCTCACCTTTTAAAGCGACTTTTATGATGTTCGACTCCCGCTATCTCGAAATCGATATCTTCCACGCCGTCGAATATCGCTGGCCGGTGTGGAAACAGCCTTACATCGCCTCGGGAGGGCATCATGCGTTATGGCTGGTGGAGCGGGGCGTGCTGGAAGTAGTGATCGGCACGCAGCAGTGGCGGCTGGGCGAAGGCAGCGTGCTGTTGGTACCGCTACGCCAGCCGCGCGCGCTCAGTTGCCCTTCGCCGCTGGGCGTCCACTGGTGGTCACTCAATTTCAACATCTCCTGGCTGGCGGGAATCGACCCGCTGCAAGTCTTGCAAGAGCCGTTGCATCTGCAACATCCGCCGCGCCTGGACGAGCTTCACCAAACTTTCCAACTGCTGGCGCGGCGCTGGATGAAACCATGGAAGCAGGGACCGCTCACCCCCATCACCCTCGACCAATACCGCCCCCTGGTGCCGCTGTATAAAGCCGGTTTCTCGACCTGCGACCAGATGATTTTCCAGGGCCTGGCCCAGGCGATTTTCGGCTGGTGCCACGAAGCGCTCGAAGCCAACGGCTTGCCGCTCAACCTGCACCAATCCATCCCGCCGTGGCTGGAGCGGGTACTCCTGGCCATCGAGAAAAACCCCTGCCTGAGCATCGAAGAGCTGGCGCAGATCGCCTCGTTCAGCCCGGCGCAGTTGCGCCGCCTCTTTCATCAATGGCTGGGCCGCTCGCCGCAGGAATATCTGGTAACGCGCCGCATGGATATCGCCCACCAACTGCTCGAAACCACCACCCTCCCCGTCGCCGCCATCGCCGCTTCATTAGGCTATGCCAGCGCGCCTTCGTTCGCGCGGGTGTTCCGCAGTATCTACGGCATGGCCCCGGCGCAAGTGCGGCAGGCAGTGGCAGTGAAAGGAGAAGTGTAAACAGCGAAGAAACCAAGGCATCGCTCCTCCCCCTCAGGGGGAGGTTGGGTGGGGGATTTCAGGCATAGAGTTCATCCTTAACTTATTGCTCTACCCCTTACTCTCAACAATTCTAAGATTGTAGACCTCCCTCCCCCAACCCCTCCCTGAGGGAGGGGAGTTTTATGCTTCCCTCGCCCCCCTTTTGTGTCCTTTGTGCATTTTTGTGGCTATAAAACTAACCCCTCGCAAACCGCGTGTCCGTTTTTTCCAACTCACCGATATACTTCCGGCAAAGCAGCAGCGGCACTGCGCCGACCACACCAAAACAGCAATCGATGAGCTGCCAGTAAAGCGGAATGCCGCGAATCGGGCCGCAGATGAAAGCCAGTGGGAACACCGCCACACAGGCGATGAGCGCCCAATCGACCTGCCATTTGTTGCGCACCGGGTCGCGCAGCAAGCCGATGAAAGCAGTCGCAATCACCAAATGCCCGAACGCCAGCCAGTCGTAGCCATAGGCCAGGAACGGATACTGTGCGTTGGTATCGCGCAAAGCGTTGCGCACCCGCACAATCCACTCCAGAAACCCGCTGTAATCCTGCGGCACGCTCTGAGGCGCAGCCCCCAACCACCCGGCCAACAGATTCAGCTCCCACTCCAGCGGAAACGCCGTCACCCCACTGAGCACCAACCCCACGATAAAACCAACCACAAGAATACGGATACGACGCAACAACTGTTCAGGTATCATATTAGTCCTTTGGTCTTTGGTCTTTGGTCTTTGGTCTTTGGTCTTTGGTCTTTGGTCTTTGAACGGTATTTTGCGTCGGGCAGGCAAAAGCCACAAGCACCCGTGTGCCTTTCCTTGCTAATAACTGTTGAAAACTTATATCACTCAATCCCTCCCCCTTCTCTGTGTCCTCCGTGTCCTCAGTGGTGAATAAAACAAGTCACAAACGCCAAAAGAGGAGCGACCGCAATGCAGTCACTCCTCTTTCTTTTCTTCGCGTTCTTTGCGTCCTTCGCGGTGAAAAAACCTACTTCTTCTCCCCACCAAACCGCCGATCACGTTTTTGGAAAGCGGCGATGGCGTGGTCGAGTTCTTCAGGTGCGAATTCCGGCCACAGGGTTTGCGTGACCCAGAACTCGGCGTAGGCAATCTGCCAGGGCAGGAAGTTGGAGATGCGCAATTCACCGCCGGTACGGATCAGCAAATCCGGCTCGGGTTGGCCGCGCGTATAGAGCGACTCGGTGATCATCTCTTCGGTAATGGCTTCGGGATCGAGTTTGCCCTCTTTCACTTGCTGGGCCAGTTCCACGAAGGCATCGCGCAGTTCAGCGCGACCGCCGTAGTTGAGGGCTAGGTTGAGCACCAGGCCGTCGTTGTTTTTGGTTTTGGCAGCGCAATCATCGAGCTGGCGCAGCAGATACTGCGGCAGGTTGTCGCGCCGTCCCACGTGGCGCACCTGGATGTTGTTGCGAATCATATCGGGCAGTTCGTCTTTCAGGTTGGCCGAGATGAGGTGCATGAGAGCCGAAACTTCGGCCCGCGACCGCTTCCAGTTTTCGGTGGAAAAAGTGTAGAGCGTGAGCGCTTCGATTTTATAATGCACGCACGCCTGAATGATGTCGCGGGTAGCGCGCGCGCCGACGGTATGGCCGCGAATCGCCATCCAGCCTTGTTGCTTGGCCCAGCGCCGGTTGCCATCCATGATGATGGCAATGTGGCGTGGCATTTTTTGGGGATCGAGTTCGATTTTTTGAGATGGAGAAGAAGCGGAAGACACGGGGAGTCAGGGCTGGCGGCGCGGCGCTTCGGCCAGAAGCTCACGCGCTAAGGTGATTTCAAGAATTTGGTCGTCGGTTTTACGAACACGCAGCACGCGCAACCCACCAAACGTATGCTGGGCATTTTTGCGCGGCGGCGACGCCGTTTCCACCACGCAGTAGTCGGATTGAGACAGCAACGGCTGTGCCTCGTCCCACAACAAGCCGAGGAGGCTAGAGACGGCAGGGGCAGGAGAAGACATAAGCATGAGAGAACGGCTAACGATGAATGATGAATTATGAACGCTGAACGGTGGTTGCCAATATTCAGCATTCATAATTCATCATTCACACTTGCCGTTACCTACACTTGCAATATTTCCACTTCTTTAGCCGCGCGCAGTTTGTCGGCTTCGGCGATGAATTTATCGGTGACTTTCTGCACCTGGTCTTCTTCGCGCTTGAGATCGTCTTTCGAGAGGCCACCGTCTTTTTCCAGCTTCTTGAGCTGGTCGTTGGCGTCGCGGCGCACGTTGCGCAGGGCCACTTTGTGCTCTTCGGTTTTCTTACCGGCCAGTTTCACCATTTCCTTGCGGCGCTCTTCGTTGAGCGAAGGGATGGAAACCCGGACCTGATCGGCTTCGTGGACAGCCTGCACGCCGAGGTTGCTCTTGGAGATGAGGTTGGCAATCTGGCCTGCAATCGACTTGTCATGCGGCTTGACGACCAACTGACGGGCATCGGCGACCGAAATGAGCGCCAACTGCTGCAACGGTGTCTGGGCACCATAATAATCGACATTGATACGCTCCAACAAAGCGGGAGCAGCGCGGCCGGTGCGCAAGCCCGATAAATCGTGCTTCAGGGCTTCGATAGTTGAGTGCATTTTACGGTCGAGTTCCGCGTGTACTTCTTTAGGCATAACAGAATCCTCTTTCGCTGTTTTGGGAATAATAGTGGCTTTTAATCTTACTAAGATTTAAACCGGTGGAGTACCCCGACCCCGCAAATCCGGGGCCAACCGAAGAACCGCGCGCGTCAGCAAGCCGGGTTGTCCCAACCCATTTACCACTCCACCCTCCCTACGAACCGCCGACATTCTACCAACACTTTGTCCCAACACACAGTTTTTAGCCGTTAATCGCGAAAACTTGCGACGAAGTTAGCGTAGCCGAAGGCTTTGCGTGCTATGAAAACGTCACAATATCCACTCTCACTTCGCCCCCGGCACCGCTGCAAACCCACCGTCAAAAAACAACCGCGTCGCCCGCAACGCCGGAATACCGGCCTTGGCATGATCGAGCCTGCTATCATTCACCACCACCGCCCGCACCCAGTCGCGCCCCACCCCACGCCGCGCAAAAGCCGCCATCGCGTTATCGGTATTGCCAACCGGCACGATGGTATCGCTTTGCAACGCCCACAACAGCAGCGGCGCACGCGGCGTCCAGTCGATGCAGTCCGATTCACGCATCTCCTTCATCAACGGATGCCGCGTATCCACGTCTTCCAGCGCAGTGGCAAATTTAGGACTGAGCACGTCGCGCAAACTCTTGGCCCGCGCCAGCTTGGCGGCCAGCACCATGCCCTTGATGCGGTCTTCATCGGGCTTCTCGGCGGCATAGGCGCTGCGCACCGCCAGGGCCATGCCCGGCTTGAAGAGTTCGCTGTAATTGAGGTGCCGCTGCTGCACGTAGCCGCGCGCCATCAGCGAAGAGAGGAAAATCTGACCGTAAAACTGCATGTCGTTTTTGGGCGTTTCCAGCAGCGATTCCCGTGTCGCGCCGGTGAGGTCATACGGCCCCGAAAGCGCCGAGCTACGCACCGGCGGGGTGCCGCGCTCCTGGAGCAGCCGCGCCGTCCACATCGCCACCGCCCCGCCCTGCGAAGAGCCCGAAACCCACACCTGCCCACCGATGGGCCGCTTGAGCCGTATGCCCAACACCCGGCTGGAGTTCAGCAAGTCGAGCGCGCTGCGGGCGTTGATTTTCCCCATCGGATAGGGATGCACGCCCTTGCTGTTCTCGCCATAGCCCAGGTAATCGGGCATCGCCACCGCATAGCCGCCGCTGCCAAACGCCAGCAGCACGTTCTCGGTTTCCACCGGCCCACCCGGACGGTAGTTGGAAGGCGCATCGGCCTGCTGCGTGATGGTGCCGTGGTTCCACACCACCAGCCCGCGCGGCGCACCATTCTGCGGAATCGCCACCAACCCCGAAAGCCGGGCGTTCTTGCCATCGAGATCGCGTGAAGTGTAGACCACGCGGTACAGCCGCAAATCCTGCGAAGCGCGAAGAAGGCCGCCACCAAAGATTTGCGGCGTTTTGCGGTTGATGGTGGCGGCAGAGAGGGTACCGACTTGCTTGTATTCGCGGAGTTCTTGGGCGTGGATGGGGAGAGCAGCAATTCCCGTAATGAGCATCGACGCAACGACAAGGCGAGGGACGACGGAGAAGGGTTTCATGGGCTTATTTTACCTGATGGGAAGCGCATTTTTGGAGTGCGGTGACTCGTCACCGCGTCGTGTCGGGGATTCTTGTACCGATAACGGGCTAAACTCTGTTTCCTAACCTATGAACCCCATCACCGTACAAGCCTTTCTCTTCGATATGGACGGCACCCTGATCGATTCCATCGCCGTAGTCGACCGGGTGCTGCGCGACTTCAGCGCCAAATACGGCCTCGACCCCGATGAAGTGAGCGCCCGCGCCCACGGCCGCCCCCTCATCGACAACATGATTCACTATCTGGGCGATAATGAACTCGCGCGCAAAGAAGCCGAGTTGTTCACGCAAATAGAACTGAGCACCCTCGATGGCGTGGTCGCCCTCCCCGGCGCCGCCGAGCTTCTGGGCATCCTGCCCGATGCCGCCTGGGCGCTGGTCACCTCCGCCGGTCGCGACCTCGCCCTGCGCCGCATGCAAGCCGTGGGCTTGCCCCTGCCCTCCACCCTCATCACCGCCGACGACGTGCAACAAGGCAAACCCCACCCGCAGCCCTACCTCCTCGCCGCCCAGAAACTGGGTGTTCCGATTGAAAACTGCCTCGTCCTCGAAGACGCCCCCGCCGGCATCCAAGCCGGTTTAGCCAGTGGAGCGAAGGTGCTGGTGGTGAATGACCATGCGGATGTGGAAGGGTTGGCGGTGCATGGGGTGTGTCGGTTGAATGAGGTGGAGGTGGTTGTGGGGAATGGTGGGTTTGAGGTGAGGCGGGTTAAGCAACGAAACCTCAAGTATCGAAATGCATCTTTCTGCTTTTTAGCGAAACATTCATCAAAATCATAATGCCTACCATTTCAATAAATGATACAGTCAGCGCAAAGAATGATTTGTAGTTGTCCTGCCTTAAAAAATTGCAGTCTGAAATATGTCCGCTTACTGAATAATATACGAAACGACTAAGTAGAATTGTTGTTACATACTAGAAGTCATCCCAAAACTGTACATTTGGATTAAAAGTTGTTATTTTTCAATTC
>DAITOV010000181.1:0-9602 GCA_036833945.1 Abditibacteriia bacterium | reverse complement strand
CGCAAAAAATATTGGAAAGCGCAACGTTCGAGAATATTGATGCGGAAGCCTACGGCATGTTGCCTTCGCGGGCTGGAACTTATGCGCGTGACAAAGGGGTGGCAACGGCATTGAATTGGGTTAAAAAGTTACCGGAAAATGAGACGCGGTTTTTAGCAGTCGCTACCGTCGGTGCACTCTTGACCATTCGGCCTAAAAGTGAAATGGTGTTGACCTTACGTGGTGCTAATCGAGAGACTCTCAAAGTTGGGAGCCAGGTGGACGTGTCATACGATTCTTTATTCGATCTTCGTATTTTTGATCTTGATGCACCAATCGGAAATTGAGCCAATCAGTTATCCAATCTAATTGCTTTTTGTTGGATAATAAGGGTATGAAACGATATTTCCCGGTGGTTCTGGTAGTTGTCTTCTTAGTGGCGTGTCACTTCCAGGCACAGGCGCGCACGTCGCAGGGCTACGTCTACACGCCAAAGCAAGCGGAGAAGATCATTGGCAAGCGTGCGGAGGGGGTTATTACCGCTTTGCGCGATCGCCAGATGAATCGGCTCTCTCAATACGTCGATTCCCGCCGGGGGCTTCGGTTTTCTCCTTACGCTCATGCGACGAAGAATGACCGCCGTTTTTCGAAGTCGCGAGTCCGCCGCCTGGGGCGAAGCCACTATCGCTATCGTTGGGGAAGCTATGACGGTAGCGGGGAGCCGATTCGGTTGGCCTGGCGCGACTATTTCTTGAAGTTCGTTTATAGCCGTGATTTTGCCCGCCTGGAGCAGGTGCGCTACAATCGTATTAAGCAGCGTGGAAATACCCTGAATAACCTACACAAGTTTTACCCCGGTTCCATCGTGGTGGAATATTACAGTCCCGATCTGCAGGATACGGCCGGCCTCGACTGGAAAAGCCTCTACCTAGTGTTTCAGCCGCGTGGAAAAACCTGGTATTTGGTTGGCATTGCCCACGACCAGTGGACGATTTAAGCCATTGCCTCTTAATGAATTAACCACAGATAAACACAGATGCACACAGATGGGAGCAGCAGGATTGAGATTTTAGAACTTTTAATTTAGAACTGCGGCCTCTCACTCTACTAAGCCCCTCCTAAGATCTAAGTTCCAAGACCTAAGATCCAAAAATATCATTGCACGCGCGGATTTGGTAAATTCCCTTGTGGAGTATTCCTATGCAACTCATCTCGCTCGATTCCTTAACTACCCCCAAAACCGATAATGAATATTTGAACGGTAATCTGCGCGTTCCCGAATGGCTTAAGCAGAAAACCGGAAAGGCGCGCGACACCGTCGAGACGAGCGGCCAATTGCAAGAACTGGGCATCGTCACGGTGTGCGAAGAAGCACGCTGTCCCAACATCGGCGAGTGCTGGAGCCACAAAACCGCTACCTTCATGATTGGTGGCGAGCGTTGCACGCGCGCCTGTGCTTTTTGCAACGTAGCGACCGGAAGGCCGTTGGCTCTCGATATTACCGAGCCGTCTCGCGTAGCAGAGGCTGCAAAACGCCTGGGCTTAAAATATGTCGTCATCACATCGGTCGATCGTGACGATTTGCCCGATGGGGGCGCAGGGCACTGGGTGCAGACCATCCGTGAGGTGCGGGCGGCGATCCCTGAAGCGAAAATTGAAATTCTTACTCCCGACTTCAAAGGCAAGCTGCATGATGTGGAAACCGTTGCCCGCGAACGACCCAACGTCTATAACCACAACATTGAAACCGTACCGCGTCTCTACTCCGTAGCCCGGCGTGGCTCGAAGTATCAGCGTTCGCTCGATTTGTTGAAGTTCGTGAAAGACTTTGACCCGAACATCAAAACCAAAAGCGGCCTGATGACCGGGCTGGGCGAGACCAAGGAAGAAATCCTCGAAGTGCTGCGCGACCTGAGGAACCACGGCATCGATTTCATTACGCTCGGCCAGTATCTGCGTCCTTCACCTCGTCACCTGGCGGTGCAGAAGTATTATCATCCCGATGAGTTCGAAGAGTTGCGTGTGGCCGGTGAAGCGATGGGCTTTGAAATGGTGGCAGCCGGGCCGTTCGTGCGCAGTTCCTACCATGCCGGAGAAGATTTTGCGCGGGCGAAGAAGTCGCCCGAAATCAGCGTGAATGTCGGATTATAAAGAGAAAGTGCAAAGGAATATTTTGCGAAATAACACAGTGAAAGCAGCCTTATTATCAGCGGTTGTCTTATGCAGCGCGGGTGTGGCGAAAGCCGATTTGAACATCAACGGAGCGACCGGCCTCTTTCTCAACCCCACCGCAGAAGTGGTGCAAAAGGGCCAGCCGCGTATCCAGGCCAACTATTACGATTTCGGCACCGATTACGACGACACTCTTTACGGTGTTTATGGGGCTATTGCTGCCGGCGAAAAATGGGAAGTGAGCGGCGGCATCAATCGCTTCGATGTCGGCGAATCGCAGTGGAGCGATTGGGATCGCAACGGCTTTGCTCTGGGCACGAAGTATCGTCTTCTCAACAATCAGGAGAAGGGGTTGCAGGTGGCTATCGGCGCTGGTTACGACCGTGCTTTGCTGAATAATCTCCATGCTTATGTGGCGGCAACCAAGTCGTTTAATCGCAGTTCCACACGGTCCGGCATCGTAGGGACTTTGGGGTTACGTGTTGATCGTTTTACCGACCTGCGTCAGGATGAGCCAAACGAGAAGTTTTCTAAAATATCAGCTTTTGCCGGTGTGGAAGTGCCGTTGACCCGGACTGGCGATTTACGCTTGATTGGTGAGATTGGCAGCAAAAATACCGATGGCACCTTTGGCCCTCACCCGAAATTCCCTTATGCCGTTGGTTTGCGCTACAGTCCGCAAGATAAAGCCTATTCGTTGAGTGCTGGTATGATGCGTCAGGGCATCAACACACCGCATGAGACACAGCCCCGCATCTTTGTGCAGGCCGGTTATACGTTTGGAAAATAGTAAGTAGAGAAAGCAGTCGTTAAATGGCGGTCTCTAACCTTTTGAGCGAAAAACGCTCGGGGTCGGGGGCCGCTTTTTGGTTTAGTGCAAACTGCGCTATCACCTCGCCCAATGCGGGAGCGAACTTAAAGCCGTAACCCGAGCAGGGGGAAGCGATTACCAGCGACTGTATTTGCGGATGCCGGTCGATAATGAAGCCGTAATCCGGTGTGTTGGTGAACAGGCAAGTCGCTGCATGAACGCAGGTTGAGGCAACACCGTTGAAATGCGGTTGAATATCCTGGCGGTAGATTTCTTCAATCTCTTCCCGATGCACAGTGCGGTCGATCTCAGTAATGGAAGTCGGTTTTGCCAGATATTCGCTAGCGATCTTGATACCGCCGTTGTGGCCGTCGATGGCGGGAAAACCATAGATACCTTTCACGTCGTGGCGTGACGGGCGAATGAAAACCGGGAAGGTTCCTGGCGTAAAATTTTGCCAGTCATCGACATCGAACCAGAAGGTAATCTGTCGAATAACTTCGAAGAGTTGACCATATTCGGGCAGCATTTTCCCGATCCACGGTCCGGCAGTGAGAATTACCTGATCGGCTAAAAAAATTTCCTGCGCCGTTTCGAGTCGAATTCCTTGAGCGGTCTCTTCGATATTGAGAACTTCAAGCCCCTGGCGAATTTTGGCTCCGTTGGCCTGAGCCAATTCCAAATGAGCGCTGATGCACGCTTCCGGCCGCAGGAATCCCGATCCTGGTTCGTAATAAACCGTTTCTTCCGGGTTAAAGCGAAATTGTGGATACTTTTTCGCTGCAGTTTTTGCGTCCCAAAGTTGATGCGGAATACCGAATTTCGCCGCCATTTCGAGTGTCTGGGCGAAATAGTTGCCGGTATTATTGAAACTGCCTCCGGCATCGTTACTAACGATAATGCCACCGCACTGGTTGAGCAGTTCGGAGCCGACCTGAGCTTGCGCCTCTTTCCACAGCACCTGTGAACGCAGCGCTAACTGCGTGTGGAAGTCGCCTTCGCCGTTAGCAAGCCGTGTGATACGCGTGCCGCCATGCGTAGAACCGTGAGCGTGGGGCACCGTGAACTGATCGATGCCTAAAACTCTTTGCCCGAGTTTGGCTGCGTGATAGAGGGTAGCGCTGCCAATGCCACCCAGGCCAACGATGATAGTCTGGTATTGACGAGGCATGGTACTTTCGTTGACGGCTGTCAATATTAAGCCGTGGGAATGGGCGGTGGTGAGCCATTTTGGCCTTGCGACCCGCCGGGATTGCGGCCAAACCAGCGTTGGGTTTCGGGTTTAAGCCAACCGACCATAAGGGGAATCGTGATAATCCACAAGCAGCAATTACCCAGGCCAATACCGATCAGGATGACTTTAAAAATCCAGGCTCCAGAAGTGCGAGGTTGAAACAGTGAGGCCAGAAAACTAATTGCCAGAGCTGCTCCAGCCGCTAACAGAATGATGGCCCGGATTTTTAAATCTTCGGGTGCCAGGTCTTTCATCTGTGCAAGAACCACTTCTGCATTTTGCAAGAAATAGTAGCCGAGATAGGCCAATGCTGCATAGACCACAACCATAAAAATGGCATAGAACTTGTACCAACGAGTGACGGCAGGAGCAGGGTCGTTAATCCCCCCGTTGGATGACACGGGGGGATTTGAAGCAATGTTGTTGTCCGAATGACTCATAACAAATGCGCCCTATCAGGCGCGGAGCTTTTCTAACTCGGCGCGCAGCAGTTCGTTGACCAGGCCGGGGTTGGCGCGGCCTTTGGTCTCTTTCATCACGCCACCTACCAGAGAACCGAAGGATTTTTCCTTGCCGCCTAAAAAGTCTTCCACAGCTTTGGGATTGGCTTCGAGCACCTTGCGGCACACCGCTTCCAGTTCGCCGGTATCCGAAACCTGCGTCAAGCCTTTTTCTTCCACGATGGTGCCGGCATCCTTGCCGCTGACGAACATTTCATCGAAGACTTCCTTAGCGATTTTACCTGAGATGGTGCCCGCATCGATTAAACGCACCAAATCGCGCAACTGCACCGGCGCAACCGGCGACTGGGCAATGTTCACGTTTTCGGCGTTCAGGCGACCCAGTAACTCGTTGGCGAGCCAGTTGGAGATGACTTTCGGCTTGTAATAGCCTTCGAGCGCGACTTCAAAATAATCGGCGATTTCACGGGTCGATGTCAGCACCGAGGCTTCATAAGGAGTGAGGCCGAGTTCGATGAAACGCAACTTACGCGCGCGCGGTAATTCCGGCATCGAAGCCTTCACGCGTTCGAGCCAGGCGTCGTCGATTTCCAGCGGTGCCAGGTCGGGTTCGGGGAAGTAGCGATAATCGTGCGCGTGTTCCTTGGAACGCATTTTCTGGGTGGTTCCACTGGCTTCATCCCACAGCATGGTGGCCTGTTCGATGATGTTACCGGCATCCAACTCTTTGGTCTGACGCGCAATCTCAGCGCGTAAGGCGTCGCGCACACTCTTGATGGAGTTGAGGTTCTTGATCTCCACGCGGGTGCCGTAGGGGTCTTCAGTCGATTTGCGCAGCGAAACACTGGCCTCAAAACGCAAACGGCCCTGTTCCATCTTACAGTCGGAGACTTCCAGATAGAGCAGAATCTGGCGCAACGTCGTCATGTAGGCTTCGGCTTCTTCCACGCTGCGCATATCGGGGTTGGAAACGATTTCCAGCAAGGGCACGCCGCTGCGATTGAAGTCGATCAGGCTCGAATAAGGGTCGCCGATCGCTTCGCCGTGCGACGATTTGCCGGTGTCTTCTTCCATGTGCACGTCGTGCAGACTCACGCTCTTGACCTCGACCGTGCCGTCGGGCTGGGGCACTTCGATTTCAATGACGCCGCCTTCGCCCAAGGGCTGGGCCATCTGCGTGGTCTGGAAGGCCTTGGGCAGGTCGGGGTAGAAGTAGTTCTTGCGCTCGAAGAAGTTGCGGCGGTTAATATCGGAATTGAAAGCCAGCACTGTCCGCAGCGAGAGATCGACGCCCTTTTTATTGAGCACCGGCAGCGAACCGGGGAAACCCAGGCACACCGGACACACATTGGTGTTGGGCGCCGAGAGCGGCTCGTTGGCGCAACCGCAGAACTGTTTGGTTTCGGTTAAAAGCTCGGCGTGGGCTTCCATGCCGATGACGATTTCGTATTTAGACATAATTTCAATTCTACTGCTGGTGGCTCCGGCCTCCGTGCCGGAGTGTGCCTGAAACTCACTCCGGCACGGAGGCCGGAGCCACCACGAATAATTTATTTTACAGATTCCCTAATCGCTGCTGACACAATTGGCACAAGTGCCGGTATTTTCCCACTGCGACAGGTTATCCATCGTGGTGTGGGCGATATTTTCCAACGCTTCGCGGGTGAAGAACGCCTGGTGGCCGGTGATGAGCACGTTGGGAAACGCCATCAAAAGCATCAGCGTGTCATCGCCCCAAACCGCTCCGCCATGGTCTTCATAGAAGATGCCGTCTTCTTCTTCATAGACATCCAACCCCAGCGCACCCAGATGCCCCGAGCGTAACGGCTCAATCACAGCGGCAGCGTCAACCAATGCACCGCGACTGGTATTGATAAGCATCGCGCCGGGCTTCATTTGCGCAATGCTTTGCGCGTTGATGAGATGAAAAGTTTCCGGCGTGAGCGGGCAGTGCAGACTGACGATATCCGATTCACTCAACAACTGCTCCAGTGACACGTTCTCGAATTCGTCGTTAGTAGTGAAAGCATCATGCACCAGCACCCGGCAGCCAAAGCCGTGCATAATGTCAGCGAAAGCGTGCCCGATGCGCCCAATACCGACAACACCCACGGTCTTGCCGTGAATATCGAAGCCCAACAAACCTTCGAGCGCGAAGTTACCTTCACGTGCGCGATTATAGGCGCGGTGCAGCTTGCGGTTGAGCGACAGGATGAGACCCGCTGCATGTTCGGCCACCGCATAAGGCGAGTAGGCCGGAACGCGCGCTACACCGATGCCCAGTTCTTTGGCCGTTTCCAGGTCGACGTTGTTAAACCCCGCACAACGCAACGCCACAAACCGAGTGCCGCCCTCATGCAAGGTTTGCAATGCCTCACGGCTTAGCTTGTCGTGGACGAAGACACAGACCGCTTCATGCCCTTGCGCCAACGCCGCTGTTTTCTGCGAGAGGCGCGGCTCCAGAAAAGTCAGCAGGTGGCCGGTTCCCGAAGCGGCCGCTTCCAGGAATTTCCGGTCGTATGGTTTGGTGCCGAATACTGCAACATTCATAACAACATAAAAACGAAAAAATATTTTGTCCTGCTACACAATTTATCGGATATGAAATATATCTTTACGCATCCTTCCGTTAACCCGTTCTATTTTGCGCCAATAGCTTTCATCATTAGTGCGAACCCAACGGCGTTCTTCGGTGCGATAATGGCGGTCAATTCCATTTTGATAGTACACCTGTAAATTTCGTCCTTCCATCACGTTTGTGATTTCATTATCACGTACATGGTGCTTATCAAGGTAAGTTCGGGCGCGTTGTCCCATCTCAGAATACGTTTTGTTTAGTTCGAGCAGTAACTGGTTGACTTGTGGAGGAAGTTGTTTGACATTCAGACCAATTCGCTTTGCTTCTCGAAGAGTTATAGGGTATTCATGAGCAGGGTAATCATTATTGAGCCGAAGGCTAATCTCTTCGGCTCGTTTCTGATCATCCATGTGATAAGACAAAATTTCAGTGCAGATTTTTATGGAAAGCGAGATAGAGCGATCAACTGCACCGATGACGAGTGGATGAATGTGCTCAAATAACGCTTTGTAAGGATTATCGCTATTTGCGTTGGCTTCTTTTCGCCATAAGGCGACGGTTCGCAAGAGCTCATCCTGACTGACGGATACCAGTGAATTGTAATTATCCACAGGCGACAGACTATGGGTCAGGGAGGTATCCACCGCAGTGAGATACGCCAGTGGGCCCATTTGGATCTCATCTGCCCCGAGTGCAATCATTGTTGCGGCTGAGGCACAATCTAAAGGGACAAGAACTGTAATTCGTGGCGCATAATGACGGAGGACATGAACGATGCGTAATGCTTCCATTCCCGAGCCACCGTCTGACTTTATGAATAAAACGATGTGTTTTTGCTCGCCAAGCGACTGCAAAATTTCGTGAACAGCAGTGGCATCGTCTGTACTGACACTGCCGTTTACCGAGGTCCAATAGGTTAAAAAAGTTGCGCCAACCTCTCGCTCAATCTTATCAATGAGCTTCTGGGTTTTGTGGAAGAGAATTGGTGGATTGCTGATGACTAGCTCAACAAGATCCGCAGGGTTTTCTTCTGTCTCTGTGAGGTTGGAGTTATCCATTCGAGAACCTGTAAATGCGGTTATGCACCCAGCGCGGCACGCTGCTTATGCCATTCGGTAGCCTGCTCGTAGGCATGGGCAGCACGCAAGATGGTGCTTTCATCCAGCAGGTTGCCAATCAACTGCAAACCAATCGGCAAACCTTCATGGAAGCCGCAGGGCAGCGAAATGGCGGGCAAACCGGCCATGTTCACCGGGATGGTGCAGGTATCGGCCAGCTTCATCGCGAACGGGTCGGCGGTTTTTTCACCGATTTTGAAAGCCACGGTCGGTGCGGTGGGGGTGGCCAGCACATCGCATTTTTCAAATGCGGCTTCAAATTCGCGGCGAATGAGGGTGCGCACTTTCTGGGCCTTGGAGTAGTAGGCATCGTAGAAGCCCGAACTCAGCGCGTGGGTGCCTATCATGATGCGGTGCTGTACCTCATGGCCAAAACCGGCGGCGCGGGTCTTGGAATACATCGCCACCACGTCGTCACCCGGATCGAGCACGCGCAGGCCGTATTGCACGCCGTCGTAGCGGGCCAGGTTCGAGCTGGCTTCGCTGGGCGCGATGATATAGTAGGTTGCCAGCGCATACTCGGTGGAAGGCATCGAAACTTCCACGATTTCCGCGCCCAGTTCGCTGAGTTTATCGATGGCAGCGCGCACGGAATCTTGCACGTAGCCTTCAACGCCTTGCGCGAAATATTCCTGAGGCACGCCCACGCGCAGGCCTCTGATATTGCCGGTGAGCGCATCCAGGTAGTTGGGCACGGGACGTTTAATGGAAGTGGAATCGCGCGAATCGTGTCCGGCAATCGCCTGTAGGGTGAGCGCGGTGTCGCGCACATCGTTGGCGATGGGGCCAATCTGGTCGAGCGAGGAAGCGAAGGCAATCAGGCCGAAGCGCGAAACCAGGCCGTAGGTCGGCTTGAGGCCCACACAGCCACAGTAGGCGGCGGGTTGGCGGATGGAGCCACCGGTATCCGAGCCGAGAGAAATGGGCGCTTCAAGCGCGGCCACTGCGGCGGTGCTGCCGCCCGAACTGCCACCGGGAACGCGGTCCAAATCCCAAGGATTGCGGGTGGGGAAGAAGGCCGAATTTTCGGTGGAAGAACCCATGGCAAATTCGTCCATGTTGGCCTTGCCGATGGTGATGGCACCTTCACCGGCGATGCGTTCGGCCACGTGCGCGTCGTAGGGCGGCACAAAGTTTTCCAGCATCTTCGAGGAGCAGGTGGTGCGCACGCCTTTAGTGCTGATGAGGTCTTTCACCGCAATCGGCACGCCGCCCAGCAGGCCGATATCTTCACCGGCTGCGACACGCC
>DAITOV010000180.1:0-9667 GCA_036833945.1 Abditibacteriia bacterium | reverse complement strand
ATCCAGGTGAAATAAGCGCCGCCAGTGGCTCCGGCAGAAGTAGTGAAGCGCCCGGCCGGGGTCGCCGGGTCGCGCGGGCTTTGCTGCCTGTAAGTGCGGCCAGTGGCACCGCCGGTGCCAACACCGAACGTGGCGGCGCCTTCCCACATCGCCAGCGGATACTGCTCATCGTTATCCTGGGCATACTGCATCACGCCCAGCCCAATCTGTTTCATGTTGCTCAGGCAACCAGTGCGCCGGGCATTTTCCCTCGCCCGCGCAAACACAGGGAACAATATCGACGCCAGAATAGCTATGATAGCAATAACGACTAATAATTCTATCAAGGTAAAGCCATGTTTTTGATTTCTCTTGTTCACACCGACTCCATTCTCAACCGTTTTTCTCCAAGCTTGTAGAAGAAGTATGCCACATCATTTCACTCTTCTAACTTACATATCAGCCGGGCGGGTTACCTATCGGACTATTTTTATTCGCCTTGCGATAAGCCGTGGGCGAGCAATTTTCGTATTTCTGGAAAACCCGGTAAAATTGCACTTCCGACCCCAGCCCCAGGCTCTTGCGGATGAACTGCATGGGGTAATCGCTCGATACCAGCAGTTCCCGGGCTTTTTCGAGGCGGCAGCGGGTGACGAAGCCATTAAAAGTCTCTCCGGTTTCCTGGCGAAATTTCTTGACGAACTGGGTGCGCGAGAGCCGCACCTTCTGCGCCACTTTTTCAAGCGTGAGGCGTTCGTGCAGATTCTCACGAATATACTTCTGCGCCTCGCGGATGGGATCGTATTCCTTGCTACCGACTTCCTCCCAGGAATCGATTTTGCCACGGTAATAAACGTTTTGTTCGGAAATGGCGCGTTGCAGATTCAGGAAAAAGGCTTCGAGCGCGCCCAATGCCAAAGGCTGATAATTCTGCCGTTGTTGTGTCAACTCTTCTTCCAAATCGCTCAGCGCCCGCAACGCCTTACTACTGGAAACGATCATCATTTCGTTGGGTGCCGAGCGGGAGTGGACATTGCCCCGGTCGTAGTTCATCCACACCTCTACTCCGCCCCGGCATTCGTGGAAGAGAATGTTATTGGAAAACCGTTGGGGATCGTCGCCCAGAAGCTGCGCGACATCGACCCTACCATCAGCACGCGGAATTCCGGCTGGAATCAACACGGCATTCCCGGCCGGCACGCGCATCACATAGTCGCTGCAACGCACATCGGCGTTGCCTTCCAACACAAACAAAAGCAGCGGCGAGTGGCTTTCCAGCATGCCATCGGCCCGCCACCACGCACTGATGCCGTGAAAGCTGTGCTTACGCTCGGCTTCACGCTTTCCCACAACCGGATGCTCGATAACCGGCCAATGGGTTTGAGCGCTCATGGCCTGATAGCCGGGCGCTGCCACCGTGAGCAGCGCCAGCCCGCGGCGAGCCACCCAGGCCATCAACTGCTGCGTGATAATTTTATCGAGAGGCGAAAACTCCGGCATTGTTCTCATAATCAGTGTAACTGGCATAAAGAAAGCTGCTCAGGGAGGCTGCGCATATCCCGATGTGATGTGATAAATTAATATTTACCGATGGACGACCTTCGGGGCCGGGCATTTTCATGGTTGGGACGACCCAATAGTTATTAAGGAGTAGAAGATGGCTTGGGTCTATCTCATTTTGGCTGGCGTGTTGGAAGTGATTTGGGCGATTGGTTTGAAATACACGGAAGGCTTCACAAAATTGTGGCCAAGCGTGGGCACCATCGGCACCATGGCAGTCAGTTTTTTCCTCTTGTCACAAGCACTCAAAACCTTACCGGTAGGCACCGGCTACGCCATTTGGACGGGCATCGGCGCAGTCGGAACCGTGCTGGTCGGCATGACACTGCTGGGTGAATCGCGCGATATCGCGCGCATCGTGTGCATCATGCTCATCGTCGGCGGCATCATTGGCTTGAAGGTTACCTCGTCGCATTAAAATCACAAAAGAGGCGTTATACAAAGCTCCCCGCCCTCAGGGAGGGGCTGGGGGAGGGAGTCGGAGAATAAGAATAACGATGAATATTGAAGGATGAACTATAGAATCCCGACGGCTTTCATTCGTCGTCCAACTACCATTATTACGCTTCGACTCCCCCACCCAACCTCCCTCTGTGGGGGAGGAGCTAGTGCCTACAACGCGACCAACAACGCCCCCGCCACCATCAGCCCCACGCCCAGCACCACTTTCAAGGTGAGCGCTTCGCCCAGAAACACCGCTGCCAAGATGACGGCAAATGCTACGCTGAGCTTATCGAGGGGTGCCACACGCGAAGCCGGGCCGAGCTTGAGTGCGTAGAAATAGCAAAGCCACGAAGCGCCGGTAGCCAACCCCGACAATACCAAAAATTGAATCGAACGCGCATCCAGGTTGGGCAACACTTTATAGCTGCCCTGCCAGGCGACGATGCTGCCTGCCATCAAGAGTATCACAACGGTGCGCACTGCCGTCGCGAGGTGCGAATCCATATCGCGCACGCCCAGCTTAGCCAGAATCGCCGTCAGTCCGGCGAAAAACGCACTTGCCAACGCCCAGGTTTGCCAGCTTTGCCCCATTATCAATCCTCTGTAAACTGCCTTAAACCAATCCCAGAAATTATATTACTGTTTAGTAAGAAAACAGAATACAGGAAACAGGAAACCTGCTCTTGAGATAGGCCGTTTGGTTTTACCTTAAACAAAAAGCCGTGTACAGGATCCCCGCATTCGCGAGGATGACGGGTTGCAACACAGGCGGTTGGCATCAACGCTTGGTGGCCTCCCTGTTTTCTGTTTCCTATTTTCTGTTTCCTCTCTCACAGCAGGAGAGGTTAATTTTCAGAATTGGTATTAAACTTTACAATCAACCGCTCTCGTGAGTTTCTCAGGTCTGGCAAGCGAAAAGGCATCACTTTATGAAGAATATTTTTGAATCGAGCTGGTGGTCTCTCCAACTCCCGGAAGGCTGGGAATGGGAAGAGGATGAAGACTGCGTGAGTTTCTTTTCCGACGATTCCGTGGGCGAGTTGGAAGTGAGCGCTTATCAGAAAGAAGGTGCCAAAGTCGATGACGCGGATTTGCTGGAGTTTATTCCCGAAGAAATTCCGGTGGCATCGGGCACGCCTGTAAAAATCGGTGAATTTACCGGTTTTCTCATTAGCTATCACGAAGACGAGGTTTACTGGCGTCAATGGTGGCTCAAGGCCGGTCAGATTCTGGTTTACCTCACCTACAACACCGATTCAGCCGATCAGGGTACAAAAGATGCAGTTACCGACCAGATCGTCTCCACGCTCAAACTTCGCCCGCCCGAGTTCCCCGAACCTCAACAAGTCCAGTAGAGGTTCGAGAGAATTCTCTATGTAAAATTACTCCCCACCTGCCCGCTTTCCTTGCCAGCCTGGCAGCGGGGGCACCAGTAGGTCGAGCGGCCATCAAGCCCTTGCCGCCTCATTTTTATTTCCGTGCCGCACTTACGGCAAGGCCGCCCATGGCGCATATAGGCCCAGAACGGCTGGCGGTCGAGCGAATTGCGCGTGGTGCGCTGCTTGCCGGTCAGGTTGCGCTTCATCAGCTCGCGCGCTTTTTGCACAATGAGCTTGAGTTCACGGTCGGAAAGTGAAGCCACCTCCACAAACGGATTCACCCCGCATAAGAACAGCGTCTCCGACTTATAAATATTGCCGATGCCCGCCAGCGCGTTTTGCCGCATCACCGCCACGCCAATAGGCGCGTGGTTATAGCCACGCAGGTTAACTAGAACCTGGTCGAGGTCGAAATCGTCTTTGAGCAAGTCGGGTCCGAGCGTAGACAGGCCGCGATGGCTCCTGATTTCCATCGGTTTGAGCAATTCCACACGCGGCGCATTGAAGCAAATGGCGATATATGCTTCGGTTTCGATCACAGCTTTAGCCAGCCGTTCTGGCTTTTGCCACGGCACGCCGGGTTTATAAATATGCCAGGAGCCTTCCATCTGCAGATGGCTGTAGAGTGCGCGGCCATCGTCGAAGTGAATGAGCAAATTCTTGCCACGCGCTTCCACATCGGTGATAATGCGCCCTATGAGAGCATGTTCGCGAAACGCCGGGAGCGGGGAACGGAATCCGCTGACGGTGCGATCTTTAAGCGCCAGACGCAGGGTATAAGCAGTGCGGTAGAGGGTATCGCCTTCGGGCATAAGAGATAGTGTATGTGTTGAGCGGCAACTCTACTACAGGGGTGATTCAATGAAAATTTGGCTGTGTGTGGTATTGATGTTGTTATGTGTTCAGGCGGCCTGGGCGCAAGCACCTGCGGAAGAGCCTCCCTACCCTGAAACCGGGCCAGCGCACGCCAAGTGGGCTGTGCTTGAAGCTGGAGCAAATGGCTACATACTGCGTTCCCCTATTGAAGTTTGTTATTACGATCCCACTAAACCCTGGGTGCGAACTCACTTTGAAATGGCTGTGATGACGGCGCGAGCCCTAATGACACTCTACCCTCAGTTTGGCGGTAATGCGCGCAGTGACAACCAACTCCTGCGCCAACGGTTACAACATTCTCCAGCCATGCAAACAGCTCTCTATCATTTGCTACAGGAATTTGGTCCCCAATTCCAGCAATTCGGTATCGAAGCACAAGACATTACCCAGATACAAGAAGAGCTACTGGCCCAGGGCGCAAAAAAACAGCAACAATATACAAGTATTCCCCTGGGCGATGCTGTTTATGACGACGTAAGATTCCTTCGCAAAATCGGCCTAGCTCCTCTTCATAGCGGTGAGCGCGACTTCGCTGTGAAGCAAGTAATGAGCCGCTACGAATTTGCCGTTGTGGTGGCACGCATCGTTCAGGCAGGAACACCAAATAAAGAGAATGAGAGTTCCCAACTCACACAAAGTGCTTCTCAATGGTCTCTTCCGCTAAATGGTTTAGGCACTCAATCTACACCTGAGATCAAAGCGGCTCTTATCCGTTTGATTAGGCGGTTTTCTCCCGAACTCTATGACCTTGGTTTTTCTCCAGAGCGCCTCATCCTGGTGCAGCGAGAGTTGGGAATCACATCACCTTTCAAAGAAACACCTTTTAACGACATACCGCCCGGCCACTGGGCATATAACGCGGTGGAGCATTTGCGTTTGAGCGGCATCATAATGGGCGATGCTCCCCGTTAGCAACAAATTTGCAGGGAGAAGGCATTGTTATGAAATATGAAATCACCATTATAGAAACCACGCCGCGCACCCTGGCAGCAGCGCATGCCCGCGCGAACTCACGCAATATCGGCGATGTTATCGGCAGGCTACTGCAACCGGTGTGGGAGTTCGTGAAGGAAAACGGAGTGGAGCACACCGGACACAGTATCGTGGTTTATCATGGCGAAGAAGGCGATGATATTTTCGCCGACGAGGGCATGCCGATTGAAGTGGGGGCGGAGGTTACGGGCAGTTTTGAAAACACCGATGCGGTGCGTCATTTCGCTCTTCCCGGCGGCACCGTTGCACAGACGCTGCATCGCGGTCCCTATCAATTTCTCCCGGCTGCCCACGCCGCCGTGCAGCACTGGTGTCTGGAAAATAATCGGGAAATGGACGGCCTGTGTTGGGAGATTTACGGACACCACCACGAAGACCCGGACAGGCTGGAAACCTGGGTCTGCTACTTGCTGCGCTGAGGCATGAACATCAGCAGTTCGCCAATTAGCCGGTAGCCCACCAATGGATAAAGTTTGGCCCCGGCGTGGCTGGCAAAGAGCACGTTGGCCTGCGCTCCGGCGCGACGGTCGTCTTGTAGCATCCGAGTCATCAAAGCGCGCGCAATGCCGCGACGGCGGTATTCCGGTGCGACGTACATATTGGTGCACCAGGCGCAGCCGGTGGTGACCACACTACCCACCCAACCGATGGGCTGGCCTTCATCGAGCGCGATATATTGGCGCATCGGTTCGGGCTGCATCTCCAGAAACTCCGGCAGAATTTGCCGTTTACCCGCTGCTTTGGCTAAGGTTTGCACTTGTTCCACGGTGGTGACGCGCTCTATTTTTACCGGCGCGGGCGCTTTAGGGATGCGCTTTAAGTCTTGCACCATGAAGGCTTCGGTAGTCACCAGCCGATAGTTCATCGCTTTGAACTCGCGGCGCAGTTCTTCATCGCTTTCTTCTGTAGTGCGAATAGCGCACAAGCGGAAATTGCCACGGGTGTGCTTGCGGGCGATGGCATCGAATCGCTCTGGACTTATGCCATGGCCGGCGTATTCTTCCGAGCGGTAATTGCCGCGTTTACGCTCGGCATCGCGCAGTGCCCACACACCTTCTTCGACTTGCTCGGCAAGATAGGGATGGGTGTAGCTGCGAGTAAATGCAAAACCGCGCGCAAAGACTTCAATGGCTTGGGAGAAGGTAACGGGCATGAGGTTATTGTCGCATAAAACGATGATTCACCACAGAGGACACGGAGGGCACAGAGAAGAAGAGAAGCGTTTTACCGCGAAGGACGCTAAGAACGCGAAGTGATCTTTATTCGAGGTCGAGACTAGCGCATTGCGTAGCGTATGTAGGGGCTACCCTTGTGGGTGCCCGGGACGTAGAAGACAGTGCGGCAAGTTAGTCGAGCTTTAACGTCGCGGGCACCCACAAGGGTAGCCCCTACGATGCACACGGCCAGTTCAGCATTCATCATTCATCGTTCAAAGTTCAGACCAGCCGTTTCAATAACCCTCGGCTGCCGGACGAGAAGCCCGCTTCTTTGAGATACCAGGCCAGTTCCGATTCCTCGGGATGCGCGCCATCGATAGCGGCGATCAGCACGGCGCGGCGGCGGCCTTCTTCTACTAATTCTGCCAACGCACGAGTGATCGCTTCGGCGGCTTCGCTGCGGTAGGGTTCGTCTTCAGGCAGGAAGGTGAGCATGGTTTTTTCGGTGCGGCCAATCCAAGCCACCAGCCTGCCGTTGTGCAAAATGACCTGTGCGCCTGCCGCACGACCAGGGCGCGCGCCTTCGCGTTCGGGCCAGGGCAAGGCCGCGCCGTAAGGGTTGGCGGGGTCGGTAGCGGCCAGGATGAGAGTGCGCGATTCTTCGGGCTCCTCGCGCAGGGCACGCAGGCGGTCATCGGCACCGGGGAGGGCGAACTGGGTCGCGCCGCGCCCGGCCACGAAATAGCCGCGACGGATTTTGCCGCTCTCTTCCATCGCCTTAAGCACTTCATACACCGCCGAAAAGCCGCCGGTCACGTTCTCGGCGTGTGTCACTTCGCGGGTCAGCACACCGTAGCGTTCCAGAAGCTGCCTTGCCAGCGCGGTGCGGCGGATGGTATCGGTGGGGGCGGTTTTCCCGGGCACGACTGTGGGTAATAACGACCAACGCCCTTCACTACCGGGCGGGCCGATGCGGCGCGAACGGAAAATTGGTGAGCGCGCAGAGCGCCGCGTATTCTGGCTACGGTTTTTCTCAGCGCCGCGCAAGTAGCTACGCAACGGCGCGAAGGTATCGTTGGTCACTTCGCCGCGCCACACCATGTCCCACAATGCCGTCACCAGGTCGGCAGGAAAAACGCCGGTTTGTAGTGCCATGTCGGCAAAGAACTGCGCGCCGTGTCCACTCAGGAGTTCACGGAGCTGCTGGTGGACTTCCTCACCTTCGCTCTCTTCACTCACCGGAGCCAACATTCGGTAGCTATCGGTGAGGTAGAGCGCGATACGTCCATCATTGGAGCCTAATGGCTCTAACCCACGCCACACCACTTCACCAGCGGCGGCCAGCGCGTCGAGGTCGGAGGTGTGGTAGCGTTCCAGGCGCGCGGGCAGCACTTCGCTTTCAAGCACCGAGGCCGGAATAGGCACGCCCTGCAACTGCTCGATCACCGAGAGCAGCGCTTCCAGCCCGCCGCGCTTGGAGCCAACATCCTGCCACTCGACCAGGAAGCGGCCATAGGCTTCTTGCGAAACCGGCTCGACTTCACTGCGCAGCTTGGCCAATGAGCGGCGCTTGATGGAGCGCAGCACCTCGGGGTCGCACCACTCGATGCCGCGCACACCGGGCGTATATTCGCCTTCAATCACGCGGTCGCGCTTGGCCAACTGCATCAGCGTGCTACTCACCACGGCAATGCCCAACCCAAAACGCGCGGCAACGGCCTCAGCGCGAAACGGGCCATGGGTGCGGGCATAGCGCGAGATCATATCGACAAGCGCGTTGGGCGCGCTTTCCAGAAACGCTTCAGGCAACCCCATCGGCGGCGGCACGCCCAGTGCATCGCGCAGGCGCCCGGCGTCTTCGGTGGCAATCCAGCGCTCTTCCCCGGCGATTTTCACCTGTGCAATACGGCGTTGCGCCTGTAAATCGGCCAGCCACTCATCGACTTCTTCGGCTGCCCCGCCACGCACGGCAATCTCTTCACGGCTCAGGTCGCCCAGCGCCAGCAGCATGTCGTGCAGGCCGTCGGCGTGTCGTAGGGTATAGCCATCAATGCGTTGCAATTGGGCTTCGATAGAAACGATGGCATCGCCATCTAAAAGCTCGCGCAGCTCGGCATCGCCCAGCAATTCCCGCAGTTGCGACTGGTCGATGGAAAGCGCCAGGGCCCGCCGCTCGGCCAGCGGGGCATCGCCATCGTAGATAAAATTGCCGATGTAGGAAAAGAGCAGCGACGAGGCGAACGGCGACGGCACGCGCGATTCCACCGTGGCGACGCGCACCTGGCGGCTCTTGATTTGCCGCAGCAGCTCGATGAGTGCGGGGAGGTCGAACACTTCGCGCAGGCACTCGCGGTAGGTTTCGAGCAAAATGGGGAACGATCCGTAGCGCGCCGCTACCGCCAACAAGTCGGCCGAACGCTTGCGTTGCGCCCACAGCGGCGAGCGCTTGCCGGGATGGCGGCGCGGCAGCAGCAGGGCGCGGGCGGCGTTTTCACGGAAGTGGGAAGCGAACAGCGCCGTCTGCCCCAGGTGGCGCACGAGCTGCTCTTCGATTTCATCGGCTTCGGGAAAAAACAGCGCGGCATCGGGCGGCGTGTCCGATTCGGGCAGGCGAAACACCAGGCCATCGTCGGTCCACATGGTTTCCACTTCCCAGTCGCTTTCGCTTTGCAGACGCGCCGCCACGGCCATCGCCCACGGCGCATGAACGCGCGCGCCGAAGGGCGAGAGGATGCACACCCGCCAGTCACCGATTTCATCGATGTAGCGCTCCACCACAATCACACGGTCGCTTGGCACTTCGCCGGTGGCTTCTTTTTGTTCCTGCAAATAGGCCATTAAATTCTGCGCGGCCCCACCATCGAGGCTGTGCTCGTTTTCCAGCCGCGCCAGGGCTTTTTCTGGCGCTTGCGCTAATAAGGTGCGCGAAAGTTCCCCAATGGCGCGCCCGAACTCCACCGGACGCCCCGGCCTGTCGCCGTGCCAGAACGGCATTTTTCCGGCCTGACCCGGCGCGGGGGAGACGATGACTTTATCGTGGGTAATCTGTTCGATGCGCCACGCCGAAGCGCCCAGCAGGAACACTTCACCCACGCGCGATTCAAACACCATTTCTTCATCGAGTTCGCCCACGCGCTTGCTACCACGTTGCTCGTCGCCTTCAAGGAAGACGCCATACAGCCCCCGGTCGGGGATGGTGCCGCCGTTGGTGACGGCAATGCGCTGCGCACCGTGGCGGGCACGCACTGTGCCCGCGATGCGGTCCCAGGTGAGGCGCGG
>DAITOV010000179.1:0-9674 GCA_036833945.1 Abditibacteriia bacterium | reverse complement strand
TGACAAACTGGTCGAAGCAAAGTGGTGTTACTGCCGATTTTGCAAGCCGTGGCTTCAATCGCAGCCAACGCTTGCTGCCGCACATTGAATCGGCTTTTTACCGCGTGATACAGGAAGCGCTCACCAATATCCAAAAGCATGCCGATGCTACCGTGGTCAGCGTTGTGCTCGAACGTGTCGGCGATGAAGTGCGTGCTATTATCGAAGATAACGGCAAAGGCTTTTCAGCGAACAAATCTGACACCGCACACCCAGCTACCCAACGTCTGGGTCTGGTAGGAATGCGAGAGCGTATGGATATAATCGGCGGTTCATTCAGCATCGAATCGGAACCGGGCAAAGGAACGACCGTTTACGCCCGCGCACCCTTTGAACGACAGCAAGATTAAGAGAATCCATTTCTCTCTTTGTTCAATTGCAAACATACCATACGACAGGAGGCCTATAAGTTGCGCTCACGAAGCAACACAAAATATTCACATCTCAATAAGCGGTTATCAGCATGAAAAATTCGTCTCCTTCGGGAAACTTTCGCTCCATTCCCCGGCCGGAATACCCACGACCTCAATTCGTGCGCCAGGAGTGGCTGAATTTAAATGGGGTATGGCAGTTTGAAATCGACCGCACCGATACCGGCTGGGAAAGAGGCATTATGGAGCGTCCGCTCGCCGGGCAAATTACAGTGCCCTTTTGCCCCGAATCCGTCCTTTCCGGCATTGGCGACACCGATTTTATGGATGCCGTGTGGTATCGGCGTCAAGTCACCATTCCTTCCGAATGGGGCAACAAACATATTTTACTGCACCTTCAAGCCGTGGATTACGACGCTACGGTTTGGGTTCGCAAAGACAAAGAACCCTGGATTGAAGTCGGCCGGCACCGTGGTGGTTTTTCTCCCTTTACCTGTAACTTAAAAGATACGCTGAAGGGCGGCGACTGCTTTGAGATCTGTCTGCGCGCACGCGATTATCATGTGCCGCCCCAGCCGCGTGGCAAACAGTCGCAACGCTATGAGAATCATGGCTGTTTCTACACCCGGACTACGGGCATCTGGCAAACCGTTTGGATGGAACCCGTTCCTCCCACTTTCTTACACCGTCCACGCATCACTCCGGACCTGACTAACGGGATGTTCTCTCTTCATCAGCGTGTCACCAACCAACGATCTCCGCTTTCGGTCTCAGCCACACTCTCGACCGGTACCACCATGGTGGCTACCAGCGAACGCGTCATCGGCTCTTCCATGACGGCTACTATCATTCTGCCCGTCCCTGCCGAACACCGCTATCCGTGGTCGATTGAGAATCCTCATCTTTACGATCTCTCTATCGAACTTAAGGATGAGAATGGCTTCGTGCTCGATAAAGCCCAGAGCTATGCCGGGCTGCGCGACATCGCCGTGGAAGGCAAAGCGGTGAAATTGAACGGGCAAACTATTTTCCAGCGTTTGGTTCTCGACCAGGGATACTATCCCGACGGTATCATGACCGCTCCCACCGATGCCCACCTGATACGGGATATCGAAATCAGCCAGGCGGCAGGCTTCAATGGAGCACGGCTGCACCAGAAGATTTTTGAAGAGCGTTTTTACTACCACGCCGACCGCATGGGCTACCTCTGCTGGGGAGAGTTTCCCGATTGGGGCTGTCGCGGGGCCTGGCCTAACGAAGAACAACTTTATCACGGCATCACCTTCGCCGCACAGTGGATTGAAGTTGTGGAAAGGGATTATTCGCATCCCTGCATCGTCGGCTGGTGCCCGCTCAACGAAACCTACCAGGAGCTGCGCGATGAAATCGTGGAGTTAGACGATGCTTCGCGTGCCATGTATGTGGCGACCAAAGCCGCTGACAGCACCCGCCCCGTCCTGGATGCTTCGGGCTATTCGCACCGGGTTCCCGAAACCGATATTTACGACTGCCACGATTATGAACAAAACCCTCGCCGTTTCGCGCGCAACCATGCAGGACTCAAAGACGGGCGGCCTTTCCTGAACGGCCCACGCGACCGGCCCTGGAACATTACCTATCGCAACCAGCCGTTTTTCGTCTCTGAATTCGGGGGCATCTGGTGGAATGAAAAAATCGCCCGGCAAGCGCAGCTTGAGGGTTACACCGAAAAGTCGTGGGGTTATGGCCAGCGGCCCAGAAACCAGGAAGAAGTGTATAAACGCTTTGAAGGCTTGACCAAAGTTCTGCTCGATAACGCTCATATGTTCGGCTATTGTTACACCCAGCTCACCGACGTGTATCAGGAAGAAAACGGCATCTACGACTTTCATCGCAAACCGAAATTCGATATTCGGCGGATACGCGCAGCTCAACAGCGCAAAGCGGCGATTGAAAAGCTTGCTGAAAAATAAGAGCGCACAAAATCAAAATACAACTCTCAATTGAGATTGCCATTCTCATCGACAACGGCTCGGAAAACCTCGGTGGCTCCTTCAATAGTATGAGCACTTTCGTGAATTTTCAGCTCCTCAAATGGAGTGAGGGGCTGAATGAATTCTGCTCCGTGCGGCAGTGATGATATTCGCTGCTGGCGTTCGAGTTCCTGGCTCAAAGGTACATAGATAGGACGCTTTCCTTCTTCATCGGTATAGTCCCACAAGCCGTTATGGCAGTGGCGATCATTATCCCAACCTGGGTGGTTTACAATGGGATATAAGCAAATGCCTTCGACCGGCACCCCGGCCTTGAGCGCCAGGCGCACTTCATTCGAAATAAATTTAAGCCATTGAGGACGCGCCTCATCTTCAATACCGGTTTCGGCAATGAAGATGGGGCAGGAATATCTTTTATAGGTATCTTCCAACAGTTGCCAGATAGGCCGAAACCGAGGATCGTCCGATTCGATCATGCTACCATGACCACCAGGATGCACCCACTGATTATGAATGTAGTAATTCACTCCCAGAATATCCAGAAAATCTCTCTGTCCTCCGAGTTCGGGAAACTTTCTTCCTATCAGCATATCCAGGGCTTCAAACTGGGCCTCATTCTGCACCGCTGCCTGAGCGATCTGCTCTTCGTCCGAAGAATCGGCCACGACATGAATCATGGGGTCGGTATGAATAAAACGCGTATGAGGCGCAATGTCGCGGACAAACGCAGTGGCGAGAATTTCTGCGCTCACAAGCTGTCTTTTAATCTCTGCGGCACGCCCTTGTGCGTAAGGAAAGAAAATACCGGCCTCACCGGCCACCCAGGAAAAAAATGATATTTCGTTAATCAGGGTCAGCCGAGGGGGCGTCGAAACAATTTCGGCATGCAGTTTGGCAAAAGCCCTGGCAAATTCGGCAAAGCGTAAAGGGAACTGGGAACTAAAAATATCGAGATCATCGGGCCAGCCGTAATGACAGAGATCCCAGACGACCTCGATATCCAACTGCTCTACGGCCTTAAGCATGGGCACGACTTGCGACCAGTCGTAAACATAAGGACGCTTCTCTATCAAGTGCCAGCGCAGGCCATCGCGCATGGTTTCCAGTCCTGCTTTTTTCAGCCTGAGGTAATCTTCGCGAAAGAAACGGTCATGCTTGGTAGCTGCAATCACATCTAAACGCTTGCCGTCGTTTCTTCTGTGCGTCGAACATTCAAAGCCACCCATCCAAAAACTTTTGAATAAAGAAGAGGACATGGTTTAGACCTTTTAAAGAACCTCAGCGCGAGTCTTTCCAGTCATGCGGGCATAGGTGGTCAGCGCCTGAGCCGTGACCTGATCCATATTGTAGTATTTATAAGTCGCCAGGCGCCCTACGAAGTATGTGGTCTTCAGGTCATCGGCCAAGGCCTGGTATTGCTTGTAAAGGGCATTGTTTTCCGGGCGGGGAACAGGATAGTAAGGGTCGCCTTCATCCTGGGGAAACTCATAAACCAGGCTGGTTTTGTCATGGTTTTGTCCGGTGAGGTGCTTGAATTCCGTTACCCGTGTATAGGCATAGTCATTGGGATAGTTAATAACAGCCACAGGTTGATGCTGCGGCTTATCCAACGTCTCGAATTCAAAGCGTAACGAACGATACGGCAGTTTGCCGAAGCGATAATCAAAAAACTCATCGACCGGCCCGGTGTAAATCATTTCCTTAAACGGAATGAAATTGCGCACATCGCGATAATCCGTGTTCAACAAAATATGAATGTTGGGATGATCGAGCATATTCTCAAACATGCGTGTAAATCCGTGCAACGGCATGGCTTGGTAACTGTCGCCGAAGTAGCGGTCGTCGCGGTTGGTGCGCACCGGAATGCGGGCCGTAACCGATGCATCGAGCTCCGAAGGATCCATGCCCCACTGCTTGAGCGTGTAGTTTTTAAAGAACTTCTCATACAATTCACGTCCAACCTTGCTCACGATGACATCTTCGGAAGTGCGAATGTGTTCGCGCGGTTCGGCTACCGATTCAAACCAGGCAGCCAACTCGGAAGATTTCATGTCGAGTCGATACAGGCTGCAAATCGTATCGAGATTGATAGGAATGGGCACCAGGCGCCCATCAACCGAAGCTAACACCCGGTGTTGGTATTGCCTCCATTTCGTAAAGCGAGAGAGGTAATCGAATACCTCCCGCGAATTGGTATGGAAAATATGCGGCCCATACTTGTGAATGAGAATACCCGCATCATCATAGTAGTCGTAAGCGTTGCCGGCGATATGGGGCCGCTTATCGACTAAGAGAACTTTTTTATTTGAATCGCGTGCAAAGCGCTCTGCTAAGACACTACCGGCAAACCCGGCCCCAACAATGAGGTAGTCGTACATGATGGTTATTACTTACTTTAATTTTCCACGCTCGATATTTAATTCAGCCAACTAAACGGCAATAAGCTGTTGAGGTTGTTTAGCTTGGATTGCTTGCTTAATGTGCATCTCCAGGTTGGCAACTATTTCTTCCCAGGAATTCTTGCGGGCCATATTCAAACCACGAAATACCGCATCATAGTCGGGCTCGGCGCAAGCGGCACGGCATACTTCAATAAATTCTTGGTGCGAGTGAGCGACTTTCACCACATCGCCAAAATTCGTAATGACATCGGAAATAGCACTTGAAACAATCGGTTTGCCAGCGGACATATATTCCAATGCTTTAGTGGGATTGATGTATTCGGTGGCCTCGTTCAAAGCAAAGGGCATGAGGCAAACATCGAACGCTTTGGTATAACCCGGCAATTCATCGTAGGTGCGGCCGCCCATCCAATGCAGGTTGGGATGTTGTGGCAACGCTGCCGGATCGATTTTAGTCATCGGGCCAATCATGACAACATTCCAGGCCGGCTCTGCCTGGGCCAACGCAGAAAGCAGTGCGTAATCAATGCGCTCATCGACAACACCAAAATAACCCAGTGTCGGCCCCTGTGCACGGGGCATATCGGAAGGAATATTCAAAAGTGCGCTTAACGCCCGGGCAAAGTGAACCCGATCAACTCCGCAACCGTAAAAATGACAGTTGGTATTGAAGCGGCTTTTGTTTTCCCACATGCGCATACCACCAGTGAATACGACATCGGCTTCGCGCAGCAAAAGCTGCTCGCGTTCAATGAGTTCGGGCGGCGCGCCTCGGAATTGCGAAAGTTCATCCATGCAATCGTAAACATTGGCGACTTCATTGATACGATTCAAAAAAATAGGAGCGGCCATCGGGTCGTAAAACCATTGAACGGCTCCGCGAAAACGCCTCTTTAACGAAGTGCATAGCTCATTCATCAGCAATTGATATCGCTGCTCATCGACCCAGGCTGCCGATTCACGATTCCAACGTGAGCGCGGAAATTCGGTTTGCAACACAGTAACGTTAGGGTAATCCTTCACATCGATAAGTTTTGCGCGCGGAATAATATCTTCATCGACCAGCTTCGGCCCTTCGATAAAAAGAATGTGATGCTGTTTAGAGAGCCTTGATAAAAACTGTTGGGGGCGTTGCCAAACCCAATCCCATTGCAGATGAGAGTGAACGATAATAGGAAATTCGTTTTTCATTTGAACTGGAAATAATAACTCCCTGGAATTAAATCCATTCAATCCGGCATCCACTGTTTCGACTTTACTTAATACACTCATCTTATCCTCTCATACTTTTCCTAAGGCTTATCTCGACCTCGGCCCTGCGAATCACTGCAAGTATAATTCCTCATAGTAACAAACCTATTGCCCTATTGTTCTCTGCAAAACATATGATTGAGGTATAAGCGCAGCGTAGTGCCCTAATTACTTTCAATGCAGAATACATCGCGCATTCACATAAATTTTAATGTCTGAAGGCGAACACATTTTTCTCTTCAAGGTGCTTACTTTGCACTTTACACCGTGGGCTAATTCAGGAAAAAAATATCATGAAATTTAAACCTCTCCACGAACAGGTCATCGTCATTACAGGCGCTTCCAGCGGTATTGGACTGTCAACCGCACTCTTAGCGGCTGACAGAAAAGCTAAGCTGGTACTCATTGCAAGGAGCGATAATACCTTAAGTAAGATTGCGTACGAAATTAATGAAGCAGGTGGCGATGCTATCGCTGCCGTGGCAGATGTTGCAGATAAAAAACAGCTCGAAGCCGCTGCAGCAAAGGCGATTGATGCCTATGGACGTATCGATACCTGGGTCAATAATGCCGGTATTTCCATCTACGGAACGCTTCAGCAAACCAGCGAAGAAGATAGCCGGCGGCTGTTCGATACCAACTTCTGGGGAGTGGTCAACGGCAGCCTGGTAGCCCTGAAATATCTCAAGGTTTCGGGCGGCACATTAATCAACGTCGGCAGCGAAGTTTCCGATGCCGTCATCCCTTTACAGGGTATGTACGCGGCTTCCAAACACGCGGTGAAAGGTTATACTGATGCTTTACGTGTTGAGTTACAAATAGAAGAGGCTCCGGTTTCCGTGACACTTATTCAGCCTACGGCAGTCAATACACCCTACCCTCAACATGCCCGAAATTATATGGATAAGGAAGCCGCACTCCCAACGCCTCAAATAGAACCTGTACAAGTTGCGGAGGCTATCCTGGATGCTGCGATTAATGAACGGCGTGATGTTGCCGTGGGTTCTATGTCGAAGATTAATATTACTGTTAGTAAACTAATGCCAAGGCTGGGAGACAAAATGTCTGCCCAACAGGTGAATAGAATGTCTTACGATGAGCCGCCGCGGCACCCAGAAGGCGCTCTATATAAACCAAGTGAAGAAAGCCCTGAAGTTGGCCATACATATGGAAGTGGCCCATTGAACAGCGCCGAGAAAAGTTAATTTCATTCAACATTCCAAAAAACTCCTGTTTTCCATTCTTATGAAAACAGGAGTTTTTTTGGGAATTTGACTTTAGCCGTTGATAATCTCTCCACCGTTGGGATGCAGCACTTGTCCCGTTATATAACTCGAATCGTCACTGGCAAGGAAAACGAAACAATTAGCGACTTCCTCGGGTTCGCCGGGACGCTGCATCGGCGTATCGCCTCCAAAAGTTTCGACTTTTTCTTTCGGGAAAGTCGAAGGAATGAGAGGGGTCCAGATTGGCCCCGGCGCTACGGCATTGACACGAATGCCTTTCATGATCAGGTTTTGCGACAGGCTGCGTGTAAAGGCAACAATCGCCCCCTTGGTGCTGGAATAATCCAACAATTCCGGGCTGCCTCGATAGGCGGTGACGCTCGTGGTATTGATGATAACGGCTTTTTCCTCGAAGACAGGCAAGGCTGCCTTCACCAGATAGAACATCGAAAAACAGTTGGTGCGAAATGTTTTTTCTAACTGCTCGGCCGAGATATCGGTGATGGATTCCTGCGGATGCTGCTCTGCAGCGTTATTTACCAATATGTCTAACTTGCCGAATTCCGTCATGGTTTGTTCCACCAATTTCCGGCAGTGGGCTTCTTCACCGATATCTCCGGCCAAAAGGAGGCATTTCCGGCCATGCTCTTCGACCATCTCACGAGTTATTGCAGCATCGTCATCTTCGCAGAGATAAGAGATAACAACATCAGCGCCTTCTTTGGCAAATGCAATCGCCACTGCCCTGCCAATTCCGGAATCACCACCGGTAATCAAGGCAACCCTATCCTGCAATTTACCGGCAGATTTATAATTTTCGTCATCGGCCACTGGGGCAGGAGTCATCTCTTCTTCACTGCCCGGCCGTTGATCCTGGTGTTGTGGCGGAAGAGTTTTTTTGGTTTCTTCTGTTTTAGACATGCTCACTCCTGAAGAAAATATGAATTTGCATTACTCTTCTTCATCCGCTGCCTGAGTATTAATAGAGAGGGCAAGCCCCGTTAAATTCTCGTCGGTGACTTTTTCCTCTTCCAGCGTTTGGCCCAACAGTTCTTTCATCTCGTTGAGGCCAAGTGTTTTTGCCCAAGCGCAGACCGCGCCGTAGGAAGCGATTTCGTAATGCTCGATTTTCTGGGCGGCAGCAATCAGCATCGCATCCATCGCTTCAGGCTCGGCGTCTTCTTCCATCATTTCTTCGCCTTCTTCGATAAGCCCCTGCATTGCTTTGCACGCCTTGGCGCGCGGCTTTTTATCCAGCATGGCAAAAGCCTCTTCCAAACGGGTCACATGTTCCTGGGTTTGGGCGCGGTGGGTTTCAAAAGCTTCTTTTAATTCAGCACTGCTGGATTTCTTTGCCATTTTGGGCAATGCGCGCAAAAGTTGTTTCTCGGCGCTCAGCAAATCGCGCAATTCTTCCTGCAACACATCAGTCAAGTTTTTAATAGCCATGGTTTTCTCCGTAAATATTTTGTGAAGTATTTTTGAAAATTTGATTCTGTTTTGTCCGTAAATAACGGCAAGAGCTGAAATTCAATTCTTGCCGTTATTTAAGCTTTGCGAGTTCATCCCTTGAGAAAATGGAAAAGATAAATTTTCATCTGCCTCTCCCCAGCGCCAATGCAAATTTTTCTTTCCCGATGCATAGTTCTCTTTAATCGATAGAACCTTCACTGCGCTGAGGCTCATCGTCTAATTCAGCTTCAATCTCCTCGTCTTCTTCATCCATCTCCGCTTCCAGCTGATCTTGAAGATCTGCATCTTCTTCAAGATCGGAACTCTCCGCTTCGTTATCATCCTGGCCGATAATTTCTTCAATGACCTCGTCATCGTCAGCCTCATCATCCATTCCGTTTTCCGCGAAGGAAGGATCGGAAGAATATTCACTTCTGGCACCTGAGGTGTCAGGTTCAATTTCCGTATTGTTTAACCCATTGCGGTTATCTACCCGGGCCGGGTCGGCCGCATCGAGAGCAAAGGTTGCATCGCTGTCGTCATTGCGCTCTGTTTCTTTGATATCAGGACGAAAAGGTTGGTCTTGTTCGTGAATGTGTGTCATGGCGTTCTCCTTGAATTTAAATTTCTAACATGTAGTTAAACGATCGCAGTTGCAGGGCTTTGGGAAGGATCGACCGGTTTATGTTCATGGGCAAATTGCTTCACCTTACCAGATGCACCCGTTTCCCAAGGTTTGAGAACCACTTTGATGCAGCCATCTTCTTTCTGCTTGAAGGTTTCATAGGCTTGAGGAGCCAAATCGAGGGGCAAAATATGGGTAATCACGAACGAAGGATCGATTTTTCCACCCTCAATCAATTCGAGCAGCGGTTGCAGATAACGCTGCACATGGGTCTGGCCCGACTTCATCGTCAGTCCTTTGCTCACAAAGGCACCCAGAGGAATCTTGTCGCCGAA
>DAITOV010000178.1:0-9739 GCA_036833945.1 Abditibacteriia bacterium | reverse complement strand
AGCGCGCGCCGTATTCACCTCGCGGGTGAGGCTATCGCGTGAGTTCCAACAACACACCGGGGAAACATTCGCGGCCTACCTTATGCGTAACCGTATCGAGCGCGCCCAACACCTGCTGTCCACCACCTCCGATACCGTCAAGGAGGTCGCCTGGCGCACCGGTTTTCCCGATCCCGACTACTTTTGCGCGGCCTTCCGGCGCAGGGTGGGCTGCACGCCCAGTGAGTATCGAAAGAAGATACGGTAAAAAAGATTTTGATACGATTTCTCAGTTTAGGCGTGTTGGATTCAGGGTATGATGGTACATGGAATGTGGAGATACAGGATGTTGGAGGACTCAATGAATTCCCGAAACAATGCGAAGTTAACACGTGCTTTTACACTCATCGAGCTTCTTGTCGTTATTGCCATTATAGCAATCCTCGCCGCGATTCTTTTCCCGGTTTTTGCCCGGGCAAGGGACAACGCGCGCCGGACCAGTTGCATGAGTAATTTGAAGCAGATTGGATTGGGCTTCATGCAGTATGCCCAGGACTACGATGAACGCTACCCGTTGCCAATGTGGGAGAGCGCCTCAACGTATACCTCAACGGCCGCCGGCAGTTCCGGCCACACGTTTATTATGCAAAGCCCTGTCGATGCGGGCACTCCCGCCGGCAAGTATGAATTTTCGCCGGGGAGTGGATTCGGCCATTATTACGGCTGGATGGATTTCATCTTTCCCTATGTGAAAAGTGTGCAGATATTTACCTGCCCCTCTTATGCGATAAAAGTGAGCAGCCAGCAAAGAGCTTCTACCCCCAGCTATGGTTACAATGGCTCGGTAAGCAATCTCAAGCCCTATCCGTCCCAGCCTCCGCTCGCTTTGTCGGCAATAAAATTGTCCTCCCAAACTATCCTGATTATAGAAGCACCGAGTTTTTACACTCACGTCGATGCGTATGGTCATTCCTACTGTAGTACCAACGGTGCGATAACGCCCGGTGCCGCGATGCATGAGGCGCTATGGCCTCATTTTGCAGGACAAAACGTCACCTTTGCGGATGGACATACCAAATGGGTCAAGCGGGGAGGAAGTGCTGTTTGTCCCACAATTACGACAAGCGACAACGCGGCGGATAGGCTGTGGACGTGGGACCCGGACTATCAATAACGTTCGCAACGACACCATCAAAAGCCCTTGTATGGCAATGCGCTTGCGTCCCAACACCAATCCCAGATATTATCTTCCTATACAGTAGGAAGACAGTAGGCAGAATATAGGAAACAGGGCGGCAACCGGGGGAATTAAGTCTGAAGTCAGAATGGTGAAGTAGGCAACCGGACGTTGATGCCAACCTGCGGCCTTCCACGCTCGTCATCCTCGCGAACGCGGGGAGCCAGTACACGGCTTGTTGAATAGAACAAAACCAAACCGCTTATTCTCAACCTTACTTCATCATTCATCATTAACATTCATGGCTCAAACCAAACAACGTCATCGCCAGGTTCCACCGGGGCAGGTGATTGATGCTTCTCCTTTTATTATCCAGGCCATTGAAAAAGAGGTGTTGGCGCAGCTACAGAGTGGGCGGCCTTCATATTTGGTGGCGACCGAAAAAGAGCCGCGCGTCGTTACCTTGCCGCCCTGGCCGGGAGCGACGGCATTATCGCACCCGGCTCTGCTGCCGGTCATTGATCAATCGAGTAACTTTCCCAATCATTGGCAAAAAGTTTCCTTGCTGGGGCTGGTCTATGTCATGCGCGGCGAGACTGATATCGTGCTGGCAAATCGCCGCGTCACCTGCTACCGCGGTAATTTCGTTTTCCTGCCGCACCGATGGAGCGAGCGAGGCTCGGAAACGATTCGCAAGGAATTGGCCGATGAAGAAAGTGATTCACTGTGGATTTTCGTGAATCCCCAGGAAGTAGTGCTGCATTTGAACTGGCGTTACAGCACCCAGCGTTTGGGCTCGCGGCATCTTTTCATTTCCGATAACCGCATGCTGACGCTCATCGAGCAGTTGCAGGAGGAGATCTCCAACGACCGAGTGTCGCAGGCCGCCACGCAACTGCTCTGGGTCATTTACGACCGGTTGTTGCGCAGGCTACACGCGGGACAGTTTGTGACCAATCGCCGGACGTTGCGGGAAATTCCCGGCGTGGAGGCCCAGCAGGTCGAAGAAATCGGTCCACGCGCCCAGAAATATATCGATGCCAACCTGATGAACCATATGACACTTGAAATTGTGGCGCGCGCCGTGTTCACCTCACGGGTGCGGCTCTCACGCGAGTTCCAACGCCACACCGGGGAAACGTTTGCTGCCTACCTTTTGCGTAACCGTATTGAGCGCGCCAAGCACATGCTGACCACCACTTCCAGCAGTATTAAGGAGATCGCCTGGCGCACTGGTTTTCCCGATCCCAACTATTTTTGCGTGGCATTCCGGCGCAGGGTGGGGTGTACACCGAGTGAATATCGAAATGAGATACGATAACACGGATTTCGATACGATTTCTCAGTTTGCCGGACTTTATTTCGGGGTATGATGAGTGATAGCTCTTTACAAGAGGAGCGGGGATAGGAGAACCAAATGAATACCGGGCAATACGCACGCAAACAATCGGCATTTACTCTGATAGAACTTCTTGTCGTAATTGCTATTATAGCTATACTGGCCGCCATTCTCTTTCCGGTCTTTGCTCGCGCCAGGGAAAACGCGCGCCGTTCGAGTTGTCAGAGCAATCTCAAGCAACTGGCGCTGGGAGTATTGCAGTATGCCCAGGATAACGATGGGCGGATCATGGGTTATATCGGCGGTCCGGGCAATAATTCCGATTGGAACCGCTTCGAACCGGTTCAGCCTTACATTAAAAATCAACAGGTCTATTTTTGCCCCAGCGCGCCTCGCTACAATTCGACTAATTTCTCCGGTGCATGGGCTTCACACTATGGTTTCGCAACGGATTCGGGTTTTGGTTCAATTAGTTCTTCGCGGTATTTTGCGTCGGCTGTCGTCAGGATTGACAATCCTCCCAGTTCATATCGTTCTTCGACAACCTTGCTCGATTCCCTGCCTAACGTAGCACAGACCTGTTTGTTGGGCGAAACCCACTATAGTTCAGGATTGACTAGTAACTATCTCGTCAATGGGCATGGGGGCACAGCTTTTGGAGCAAGATCCACCGACGCCTTGATTAACTGGCTCGAACGAAATCGCCATCTCGAAGGCGGTAATTACGCCTATGTTGATGGCCATGTGAAATGGCTCAAAAAAGAAACCGTCGATAGTGTTTACGTTCAGCAGGGAACCGGTGCTACCGAAGCCACAGCCGCAAATTTGCCCATCGTTTTTGGTTGGTCGTTGCCCCGCTAAGTGTGCCTTTCTACTAGAATTTTTTAATATTTCTTCTGGCCTTTTCTCATTCTAAAATATGATGCTTTCTCCTCGTTATCGTGTTCTTCTCGCGTCGGTGGCTGTAGCCGGTTTGGTTTCTGCTGTTCCTCAACAAGTGCCGTCATTGCAAGCCAGTCAGGTCAGCAATCAAGAGGATGCCGCTTTAAGGTCGTATTCTCAAGTCCGGTTCTCTTTTCGTTTAGGACTCAAACGAAAAACCACCCTCACATTGCAAGGGGCTGGTGCCAAGCCATTGGTTCTCACCTTGGAAGCTGGCGATGGCACATTGCGCAAGCACCCTGCACCTCTCGAAGATGCTCTGGTAAAAATTCAACTGACCACTTCCGAGGGCGTGATCTTTAAGGAAGATTATTACATTCGTCCCAACCCCTACTCCTACAAAGGGCAGGAACGCACCGCTCTTCTCGAACGCTGGGCAACACTTCCGTCTGCCAGCCAACATGAATTGCAGGTGAAATTCATCACTACCGGCGATGATGTCTCAATATGGGTTGATGATCGTTTTGTAGGCAGCAGTCCGCTTACCTTCCCGGCAGCAATGCGAATTGGGGGCACTCCGGTGAGCCTGGTCCGGACGCACACCTTTCTGAGGAAGAAAAGCCCTTTTGTACCACTCAGTTTTCAAGGATATAGCCGTGGAGCCAGGGAACACGCCACGCTTCCGTTCAAGCGTGGCGAAATGCAAAGTCTTGGCGGCGTGCCGTTCCAGGTCGCCGCACCGGGTGAAGTGCTCGACATTGCCCAAACCCGCTGGCTGGGTGAGAAAGTCGGCCCGGAAGATTATGCCGATACCCAATACTCCCGCAGCAGCTTCGACCGCCGCCCCGACAACGCATTGCTGGCCGTGCCGACCGATGACTACTCACAGGCGCATGTCTTGGCCGCTGTCGATCCCGACCCTAATAAAACCCCCGTTCTATCGCTGGCCTTCACCCGTTTGCTCAACGACAGCGGCGATTCCGGCGGGCGAGGCGATGGCGTGGCCTATTCCACCATCCGACTCGAACGCAAAAACGGACGCTGGCCCCAGGGTGTGCGGCAGGTGGGAACGGTGAAAGGCAAAGACGGGGCTGGACGCGACCAGACCATGCCGCTGCTTCAGGTGACAATTCCCATTCGTAGCGGGGAAATTCCCGATGTCATCGACGAAACCGGCATTGTGCGCGGCCGCTCTACGCAGTATATGGACCTGGAATTGAGCCGCGAACTACAACCGGTTCGCACCAAAAACTACAGTACCTTTTCCATCAAACCGGTTGGCAAACCCAGTGCGGCGCTGGTCTATGGCCTCACCCTCGAACGCGCGCCGGTGAAAGTGCGCCTGCGTCCGCGCCAGACGGGGAATATCTTCTCTCAAACCGAAAACGTTGGTTTCGATCTGGCCCTGGAAAACCGCACCGGAGGGCCTTTTGCCGGTAAGGTGCGCTATCAACTGACCGACTTCTACGGCAAAACCATCACCCGCGAGCAAAATGTGCGGGTGCAGGATGCTTCCTCTACCTTCAGTATCGACCTGAAAGAGTGGCCGCTCGGCTGGAACGAGGCCGAAATTTCATTACTGGATAGTAAGGGCAGCGTGGTGTGGAGCCAACCGACTTCGTTTGCCGTGCTGGCCCCCAATACGCGTCGCGCCGGGCAGGAATCGCCGTATGGAGCCTGGTGGTTTCGCTCCATTCACGGCGGTACCGATTCCACTGCCGAAATCGCCCCGCTCTATCAACGCATGGGTTTCCGGCATGTGAACCCGGTCGGGGCGGTGCCCAAACCTGAAGGTGCCGTATTAGCCGAGCACGGCCTGAGCCTGAGCACCTTGCCCTATTTGCGCAAAGGCAGTGTGGAAGAGGCATTGGCACAGCTCGATAACCTGATCGCCAAAAACCCCGGCGTTAACCGCGCGATGGTCTTCCACGAAAGCGGTTCGGGCGCAGGCTGGCAGTTCCCGCCGGAGTTCATCGGTAAGCCAAAACCCACGATGAACGAGAAACAGCAGGCTTCTTATGACAACGCCGTGCCTCGCGGCATTGCCTACGCCCGCGCGATCCGCGAAAAATATCCCCACCTCGAACTGGTCGTCGGTAACGGCCCGCTACCGTTTATCTCCGGGCTGATGCAAAACGGCTACCCCAAAGAGCTGGTCGATGCCTGGGGCGATGAAGAAGTGGGGCAGGCCATCATTCCTGAAGCCCCGCCCAACAGCGGCCAGAGCGATTTCTACTGGATTGCGGAATACAGCAAGAAATATGGCTATAACAAGCCGGTGACCACAGCCTACGAGTGGCGCGGGCGCGGCACCAACCCCGGCAACCTCACCGAATTGAAGCAGGCGCAATACTACACCCGCGACGTGCTGCGCGCACTGGCCTATGGTGCAAAAAGCATCAACCCCGGCCTCATCCACGATGCGGGCGATGCCTATTACTACAGCCGCTGGGGTTCGGGCGGCTACACCCGGCGCTATCCCTTGCTCACGCCCAAACCCAGCTACGTGGCGATGGCGGTGCTCACCCAACAGTTAGATCAGGCAAAGTTCGTACGCGTGCGGGAAACCGATTCTCTCACGTTGCATGCGCTGGAGTTCAAGCAAAACGATGAATTTGTGACTGCCTTATGGGTGCCGCGCGGCGAGAAAATGGTGCGAGTCGGTTTTGCCGATGAAGCCAAACCCACAATCGTCGATATGAATGGTCGCTCCGTGCCGGTGGCAATGCGCGGACGTCAGGCCACGATTACGGTGAGCGACTCGCCGCTCTACCTGCGTTCAACCGCCCCCGTCGCCGGTTTCAACAGTGGCGCGACGGTTATCGCCGCTCCCAAACCGGTTGCAATAGAGATTGACCTTTCGCAGTGGAAGCTCGACACCACGCCCGATGCCGAACTGGAAACCGCGCATTTCGACTTCCCGCGCCATCTCGGAAACATCATAGCGCGGCCTGTTGCCGACGCGCAAAAGAAAACCGCGCTTGAACTGACCCTGCACCCGCAGCCCGAACTGCCGTGGCCGGTGGAGCGCTACATCACCCTGCGCCCGCAGCAGCCCACACTGCTTGCAGGCCAGCCGGAATCGGTTGGGGTGTGGGTGAAGGGCAACTCCAATTGGGGCCGGGTTTTGTTCGAGCTGCGCGATGCTAAAGGCGAGAAGTTTTCTAGCCTCGGTGCCGGTGACAGTGGCTGGAATCTGGCCGATTGGGAAGGCGTAACCGCCATCAACTTCGATGGTTGGAACTACATCTCCGTAAAACTGCCCAAAAACTACGCCAGCGGTTTCTACCAACCCCAACAGAACAACTGGCGCAGCAGCGGCGGCGATGGCGTGGTCGATTATCCGGTGCAGGTTTCAAAACTGGTGGTGACGATGCGCGATAAAATCGTGCAGGTGGATCGGTTACAGGATGTAAAACAACCCCGTATTCGCCTGTCGGGTTTGGGTGGAAATTAGGGCAACGTAACTCCTCCCCCTCAGGGGGAGGTTGGGTGGGGGATTTGAAGCTTAACGCTAAATAAAACACGACGGATAGGATAAAGTTCATCGTTCAGCATTCATAATTCATCGTTCCGGTAACGCTTCGACTCCCTCCCCCCAACCCCTCCCTGAGGGAGGGGAGTTCGCGCTTACGATGCCGCAATGAAGAACCACGCGCGTAAGCAAGTGGACGAGGTACAGCGTAATGCCAAACGAGCAGGTGCCGGGAAGAGGCAAAAGCCCACCCCCTTCCACTCGCTCACGCGCGTGGTTCTTCACAAGATTTCAAACTGATAAAATCCGCACTCTCTCATGCGCTTTCTCCATTTATCCGGCGGCTTATTACTTCTTCTCCTCCCCACCCTCGGCTGCGCGCAGGAAACCCTCCCGCCCGATGCCAAAATCACCGGCCAAGTCGAGCAAACCGCCGGTTGGGCCACCGCCAAAGCCGCCTCCACCATCACGCTGCCGCTTTCGCCGGTGCAAGATGTCATTCGCATTCGCGGCAAAAGCGGCGCAGAAAAAGCCGGGTTACGCCTGGTTTTTAAAGACGCTAACAAAAAAGCCATCGCGCTGGCCATCACCACCCAGGAACTGCGTGGCAACTGGGGCAAGCAAAACGGCCAGGTTTTCCCCGATGCCAATCTGCAAGTGAGTTGGCCCGGCGGCAAGGGCGGCATTTTTGTGCGCCCCAAACTCACTCTCTACGGCGATGAAAAGCGCGAAGAACTCAGCCAGAAATGGGACACCATGCCAGCCGCCTCGCAGCACGCTTTCACGCTGGAGCTGCGCCGTGATGGGCAGAACATGCAAATTTGGCTCGACGGCCAGTTTATCGGTGAGATGGCTGCGGCTGGCCCGTTCGTGCAATGCGAAGCCGCCCTCACGCCGGGCGCGGCACTGGCGACGGTGCAAAGCGAAAAACCAAGCACTGCTGATGGCAAATTCGCCTTGCCGGTGGCCGATTACGCGATTCCCGGCACGATGAGCGAAGCGCAAATCAAGCTCCTCCCCGACGCCAACCTTCCGGCAGCACTGGCAGCGGCTCCGGGTAAAAGCATCGCTGTCGCCGGCCTGGGCCGTATTCCGGCTGTCACTATCGATCTCGAAAGCCACGCCTGGCGGCGCAGTGCGCTCGATGCCTTGCCCGAAGCCCGCCTTTTCAGTGTGCCGCTGGCGACTTATTCTCATATCAACTTACTGTGCGCGGCTGAAGATGACCCGGCGAAAACGCCTTCTTTCACCGTGCGCCTGACGCGCTATGGCCGCAATCGCGGTGATGCGATGGCCGATACCGTGGTGACGTTGCCTTCCGGCAATGGCGGCGCGCAGGCGCGGCGTGTGGGTGAAGTCACCTATGGCACTGCCCGCAAAACCACGCCGCTGTGGCTGGTGCGGGTGCCGCTGAAAAGCGGACAGATTCAGGACTTGATTTATGACGATAAGCTGAAGAACTCCCTCCTGAGCACTCATCGCTATCTCGAAGTGGAACTGCTCGACCCCATGCCCGATGTGGAGGCTTCCGACCAGTTCCCGCCGCTGATGAAAACCAACAACCGCGTCTATACGCCGGGTGGTTCGCCGCATTATCAGTGGAATTTGCGACGCGACCCCGTGACCCGTGCTAAAACCCGGCCCGACGACAAACAAAGCTCGGTTCATGTCTTTGGTGCGATGCTCGAAGAAAGCCCGGCCTCATTGGAAGTGCGCGCCAACACGCCGCTGCTGATTTTCTACGCCTCCGATCAGCCGGAGCTGCGCGCCAAAGTGGTGGCACGTAAAGCCGGAACCTACAACGTGTCGTGGCAAATCGCTGATGTAGATGGCCGCATTGTGGCGCAGGGTAAGAAACCGCTCACACTCGCGGCTACGCCCGAAGGCGAAACTGTGTCGGTGCCGGTGACGGTCGGTAACGGCTGGTATGCCGTTCGCTTTCAACTCACCACAAGCACTGGTGAGCCGTTGGTCGAGCATCAAACCTCGTTCGTTTTCCTGCCGCCCGATACACGCAAGGCCGGTTTTGAATCGCCCTATGGCACCTGGTGGTTCCACTGGGCGCATGGCGGCGAGCCGAATATCGAGCTGGTGGGGCCTATGATGCAGCGCGCCGGTTTGCGCCATACCCAGTTGCCCGACAGCCTGCCGGAATCGGTTACCAAAAAATACGGCGTCTCGGCGTGGATGGTGCCGTGGCGCGGCGTCAATACTAAATTGCCCCTCGAACAGCGCCTGGCCGAACATGAGGCCTATATCCGCAAATACCTCGAACTGTGGCCCAGCGTCGATAGCATGAAAATCTGGCACGAGAGCAGTTACCACAAGGCTTCGTTCCCCACCGAACTGTGGGGCCAAACCCCGCCGCCGCTCGATGCCGCATCCGAAAAAGCCTGGCAAGACGAAATCACCTATCTCACCGCTTTAGCCAAAATGGTGCGAGAGAAGTTCCCGCAGTTCAAGCTGCAATACGGCAACAGCGGCACCAGCCTGTTCCACATCGCCGAACTGCTGCGCCGCAAGTTTCCGCGCGAGTATATCGATAGCATCGCCTCGGAAGATCTGGGGCAGGTCATCATCCCTGAAAGCCCCGGCCTCTATGCGGTGCAGGATTCATGGTATCTGCGCGAAACCGCGCGCAAGCTGGGCTACGACGATATTCCGCTCACCGCCTCTTACGAATGGATGGGCCGCCGTGCGCCTTCTGCCGGTTTAAAGAACCAGGCCGAGTGGTATATCCGCGATGCCCTGCACGGCCTGGCCTATGGCTTCGATACCATCGCGCTGGGCACCGTCCACGATGCCGGGGGCGGCTACTACTACTGACAGCCACCGCCGGGGGCGGCGCTGCGCCCGCGTCCGGCCGCGAGCAGGTAGAAGCAGGCGC
>DAITOV010000177.1:0-9764 GCA_036833945.1 Abditibacteriia bacterium | reverse complement strand
GGTCTTGCAAAATATCGCAAAAGTTGTGGGCGGCCATTTTGTCGGTAGGGTGCAGTCTAATGGTGGGGAGCGCAGCCCAGGCGTTTTCCGGGGAAGACCCGGTATTTGGCAATCCCTGGCATCACGAACAACTCTCCCTGCAAGCGGCCAAGGCAGCCGGGTTTTCTGATGTGAGAACTGCCGCATCCGGCACTTCTGCTGCCGCTTCGATAGCGTGGCATGCCGATTATGTCGATTCCTATCTTTATAACCCGATGTGGTGGGCCGAGGGCGGATTACCACGTTTTCGTGCGGCGCTCATGACACAGGGCGAATTGGAAAAACTGCATTTCGATGACCTGTTTTCCGCACCGAAGGTCAACGATACCTGGAAACGCTATGCTTTGGGAACTTTTGCCGGGCTGATGTGGGCCAAAGAGAAAAACGATGTGGCCGCCGCGCAAAATATCCTGGGGGCTTCACTGCATGCGGTGCAGGATTTTTACTCACATTCCAACTGGATCGACCAGCCTGACAGACGCGATAAAACCTATTTCGATTTCTCGGCCAGTGGACGTCAGCAGTTAGCGATTTACACTGGTGCCTACGAACACAGCGATACGTTAGGGGTTAAGCACCACGGTAAGTTTCTGCCTTCGGGTGTGGTGTGGAAACAGCCCGGTGTGGCCCCGGTGATGGACATGGCGTGTTCGGCGATTTCGCCCATGTCTAAATCGGAGATGTGCAATCAGTATCGCCTCTCCAAGAGTGGCGTCACCGTGCAGCCACAGGTAAAAGGAATTACAGTTCCCAAGCATGTCCTCACTCTGGCCCCTCCCGGTATCGCGCTCGATAACACTTGGATTGCTCCTATTGGTGTGCAACAACGAGGCTTGCGCGATATTAACGGCCAACAGGCGTTCGACATTGCTTATAATCTCGCACTCCGCCAATCGGAGCAGTGGTTGGTGGCATTGGGTAAAGCGATGAAGGAAGCCGGGCCTCAACACGAGGCTTTCTGGCGTCGCGTTCAAACGGAAGGCGTTCGTAAGGATAACCGCACCTTCCAGTTTGAAAGCTATAAACAGTTGCCCTATATGTTCATGACAGCGGGGCCATATCCCAATGGCAATGCCGATGGCGTTTACCTGCGTCTGAACATCAAAACATCTCACGACTCAATGGCCGGTACTGATGCCGATATCATCGTGCAGGCTGAGGGACGAAATCATGTGCTCGACTGGGGGCGCGGTGTGAACGTTGCTCTCTCATACAACGATTTTGAAGCGGGTGATGACGATGCCTATATCGTCGGGCCGTTTAATAATGTGCCAAGCCAGATTACCTTGCGCAATAACGCTCCTGGTGGCGGGGCGATGGTCAAAGGCTTGGGCAACGATTTCGTGCGATTAGTGACAGGTGCCGTCAATTCGATTGGTGACCTGGCATTGAGCATCGTCGGCGGTCATGCCGATCATGTGGCAACCAACAAAATCGTGTGGATGCCGGAGAATTTGGCGTCCGTCACCAATGTCGGGCAAGCGTTTTCGGTGCGGCTTAACGGTGGCGGAGAAGGTGACTATGAAGTTTATGGCCGCATCACACGCACACGTAGCGATGCCGTAAACGATTACTATGCCGTGCGCCTCGACCGTTTTCACTGTCACAAAGAATCGAAATGGGATAGGGGTAGCAACTCCGATGAGCCGTTTACACTGGCTGTGCTCAATCCACTGCCGGGCAATATTCAGAAATTTCGCACTAACCCTGCCGATGACGTCGATACTGGGGAAAGCCGTACTATCAACCATAATTTTCAGGAAGTGGCGATTCCCAAGAATTCAGGCATTTTGACATTGGCGCTCTCGCAGTTCGAAAGCGACGACGAAACCGCCAATGCCCGCAACGAGCTGCTCGACAAGTTCGCCGGCAAGGCCGAAGAAAGTACGCGTAATGTAAAAAGCGAATTCCTGCGCGCCATTGGTGAAGGTGCTGCTGCCGATTGGAAAGTCGATGCGATTGAAATCTTTGCTTTCGATAGGCGTGGTAGCGGTTTAACCCAATTGCAAGCGGGGACTGTTTATAACGACGGGCGCGATTTTGAACTCGAAGGCGGAAAATCGCGCGTGTTGACACTTAATACTGGAGGTTTTGCCAAGACCGGAGTATTGCGTAGCGTCTTGCTTAATGAGAATCGCTTTTTAGATTTTATTTCTCCAACAAAGGAAATTGAGCTCTCGGAGCCGATGAAGGATAGGCTGCAAACCGGTGATACAAAAAAAGCAGAAACCAACACCGATATGAAAAAAATTCCGGATGGACGCAAAATTCCGGATACCAGAAGAATACCGGAGAGGCGCCCAATTCCAACTCCTACGCCAGTACCAAGGAGAATCCCAGACCGGAAGCAACTTCCTAACACTGGTCCGCACCAGCCGGTTCCTTTACCGCGCTAATTTCGTCATGAAAAGTCCTGATATTCCTGAGAGTATCAGGACTTTTTCATGTAGCAACATAGTTTTTTCAAAAAATAATGTTTAATGTCTCAAGTGAGTGGGTATAATAGGGATGTGACAGTCACATTGCGCCCAACAATTCGCCAGGTAGCGGAACTCGCAGGAGTTTCGCGGATGACGGTTTCTCGTGTGTTAGGTGACGAAAACCACAGAGTCTCTCAGGAGACGCGCGAACGCGTCCTCAAGGCCGTACGTGAGCTGGAGTATGTTCCCGTAGCCCAACCGATGACCCAAAGTCGCAAGGTTGAGACGCGAGTCGTGGGTTTGGTTTTCATCGGGACACGCTTTGAAAGCCAGTGGGGTCTGCCAACCTTTGTTGGATTCCGTGAAGTTGCCGAAGAGCGTAACTACGATATGCTGGTTTTGACCCGGACCTATCGGGAGTGGATGGCAGATCAAACCGAAAAGCTATTTTTAGACCGGCGCACAGATGGCCTTGTTTTTGTGTTGCCGGAAGGACAAAACCACATTCTGGAAGCGCTGGTAAAACACGGCTTACCGGTTGTCTCGTGTTATCTCGACGATGTTCCCGCCGGTATTCCTTCAATAGCACTGGATAATGCAGGAGCAATGCAAAAAGCTGTGGAGTATGTACATGCACAGGGCCATGAGCGTATCATGCATCTGACTCAGTCGCATCGCTCCGACTTTCAAGCACGACGGAGGGGATATGAGGCGGCAATGCAGCAGTTGCAGTTAGAGCCGCAAGTGCTGGAAATTGGTGCACATTCTCCGTGGAGCGAGCCAGCCGCGACTGAGTTGATGGAGGCAATTAAAAAATACCAGCCTACAGCCCTGGTTTGCCGCAATGACGATGCAGCCATATTTGCCTGGGACGTCTTGCAGGCGCATGGTTTTAAAGTTCCGGAAGATCTTTCCATCGTTGGTATGGATGACCTCCCCAAAGCGATGCAGCGAGGATTGACCTCGGTTGAATATTCCTGTGAAGACGCCGGACGCCGTGCGCTCAACGCGGTAATCAACCTCATTCAGGGAGAAAAAGTAAAAATTGAACGCGATGTGGTTCCAGTTCAGTTAGTGGAACGTTCGTCGGTCGTTCCACCCAAATAGTAGAGGCTGTAATGGCCGCAATGATAAATGGAGTGGCGGTAATGGAAAACTCGATAAAAACAGAAAGAAGATGTCATTTGAAAGGCTTCACATTGATAGAGTTACTTGTTGTCATAGCTATTATATCAATATTAGCAGCGATTCTTTTTCCCGTGTTTGCCCGGGCGAGGGAGAATGCACGGCGTACCAGTTGTGTGAGCAATCTCAAGCAGATTTCTTTGGGGTTCATGCAATATACCCAGGATTACGACGAAAAGTTTCCCGGCATTGCCATTCATTTCGGCACTGCACAGCCATTTTCCTCTAATCCGGGAACCTCAGGATTATCTCATCTCTGGTGGCATCAGTTCTATCCCTACGTCAAAAGCACGCAAGTTTTTGTGTGTCCCAGCACCAATGCGACCTGGAATGGCAACTATTACCCCACTGTTACCGGCAAAGGCAATTATGCGCCCTACGGGTACAATATCAACATGGCCGTCCCGCCGTATAGCTCTTCGCCCTATGGCGTGCAGGGCCGCTCAATGGCTATGATTAGCCGTGTCGCTGAAACCCCTGTAATTATGGACAGCACCTATTACCTGGTCAATGCCGACCGGGGTTGCACGTCTGCCGCAACATTGGAAAATACCACTTGCACGGCCTATGCTACAGCCGACAATACAGACCCGCCTGTAGCCCGTCATCTGGAAACCTTCAGTATGGCCTTTGCCGACGGACATGCAAAAACCGTAAAAATGAGCGATTGGGTGACGACTAATCCGGCTTCCGCGAGTGATCCAATCTGGGTGAAATGGAATCCCGCATATCAAAATTAATGAAGTGAGGAAGTGTGTAAATGATAGTGCAAAGATACGGAAAATATGTTTTTAAGTGGTGTTTTTTAATTTTAAGCTTATTGGTATTAACGCGCTGGGGAGCGGCAGAGGAAAGAAGGTTGTTGACCGACGGGGAACGTGTTGCTATCGGGCAATCGAAAGAATTTGGGTTCGGAACTGTGCCACAGGCGGGGACTACGGTGCTCTTGAAAATTACCAGCCGTCTGGATTCAAAAAAGCAAGATGGCTCCTCCCATTTTTTAAAAGTCGAATTGAATGGCCACACGGTGACGGCCGCGAAAGGGAGGAACGCGGTGCGCTTGGTTAATAAATCGCTCAACTCACCGGTAACACCGAACATTTCCGGTTCCTGGTATAGCGAGAATTCCGGATGGCGCGTGGTCTACGCCCCTGACTTTCAGGCGGCTGCCAAACAATCGTTTTACGAAGGCGATCCTTATACGGTGGTTTTGGATGTAACCGATTTGACGAATCCGGTAGCGGAAAATCGCTTGAAAATCACCAATACGGCTACTGAAGCAATTAAGAAATTCACCTCAACCGATGCTGAGCTTGTGATAGATCGGCTTGAAATTAAAACCAGGCCGCAGCCCAGCCCGATGATGACTGTTGAAACGGCTGGTGACGTCATCAATCGTGGCGAGCCGGCAGCAGGACCGGCTCAATATCGAGGCGAAGTACTGCCCGGTGGTGGCTTTAGCATTACGGTAGGACAAAATACGCTGCGGTTTTCCAGTGCCTTTTCCTTTCCCAACGCCGGGTTTAATTATCTCTCGGCAGGCGAAGCCGATCGGCGAGGACAGGCGCAATGGAAAGTGCGGCGCGGCAACGGGCAAGGTGAAATTATTGCTCAGGGGCCGCAATATCGTGTTGAGCGGAAAATTATGTTTCGTGCGCAGCGTGTAGAAATTGCCGATACCATCAAAAACCTGAGCGTGGACGCACCTCTGGGGATGGCGGTGCGGCATGAGATGGCTACCAGTTCACTCGAACATCCTCAAATTCGCATTGCCGGAAGCCTCGATCCGGCTGTCAATAACTACTATGCACCGGGTAATCCCAGTGTTCATGTGACGACTCCGTTTGGGGGTTTAGGAATCATCGCTGAAGATGATGTTTTACGTAACCAGGCCAGGATGTATACGAATGAGAATAGCCCGGATGGTGAGGGGGTTGCCGGCATTCGCACGGACATGTTGCGCCTGGGGCCTGGAGAATCGGAGACCCTGCGTTGGGCGGTGTATCCGGTGGCTGGGCCGGATTACTACGACTTCATTAATGCCGTGCGCAAAGACTGGCACGCGAATTTCACCGTCAATGGCGGAGTGTGGTGGATGAGCCAGGGGGTGCATCATCCGGCTACCATCTTGAAGATGTCGCAGGACGATCTGCGTGAAACGCTATTGAAGAACGGTATTCGCTACGTGATGCTGACGGGGAGTTGGGCCTTGTCTCGGAAAGATCAACCAGCCTTACTGGCGTTTGGGACGGCTGTGTTTGATGAAGAGTATGCCGATTTTCGAAGACAGATGCTCGAAGCTGCAGATAAGATTCGCAAAGCCGTGCCCGGCACCAAAGTGTTGGGGTATTACGATGTGCAGCGTGATAGTTCTCATGAAAGTTTGAAGAAGTTTTCCGATAGTTGGCTGACCGATGCGACCGGTAAACAACTGAGCACAGATTGGGGAGGCCGTTACACGTGGAGCTATAATATGGTGCCCACGCTCGATAATAATTTTGGAAAAGCAGCCGTGGAATTGGCCGAAAGATACATCGACGACTTGAAAATGGATGGCGTTTATTGGGATGAAGTTGAACTCGTCGCTTTCAACTCACCGCTCATTACCTATAATAGGCAAGATGGGCGTAGCTGCATTCTCAACCCGAAGACATGGACAATTCAAAAGGAAGTCGCTCTCATTCCGCTCATCAGTTCTTCGTTTCGCCAAGCAGCGATTCAAGCGGTGCAGAAGAAGGGAGGGGAGTGGCTTGGGAATGGCCCTACCGGAAGCCTGAATGAAATGCAAATGGGCATTCCGCGCATGGTGGAGATTCAGCACAACGATATTTTTGCTTACCAGGGCCATTTGCAAACACCGCTCGGTTTTCAGGCGGCAGGATATAGCTGGGAGAATTTCTTGCGGGCATTCAAATTCGGCATGTTGCCGATTAGCTTGCTACCCATCACGAAATACGGAGATAAGCAGCTCTATTCGCATGAAATCATGCCGCATCTTTTTCCGTTTACTCCCATCGAGTTGCATGCTGGTTATTTGTTAGGACAGGAGCGTATCATTGCGACACATTCGGGAAATTACGGTTGGCACGGCCAAAAAACATTGTTTAAGACCCTGCACTTTAATTCCCAGGGTAAATTAACCCAGAGAGATTTTCCCATCGCGATTTCTTCCAAAGGTGCTCGCAGCCAGATTGAATTAGGGGAGAAGGAAGCTATTGTTCTGGAGTGCTTGCCCTTGAGTTTTGAAACGAATAGGGGAGAAGCCCAAGTTTCGGATATTTATTACGATCAAGATAATGTGACGCTGAGAGTCGAGGTGCCTCAAGGCGGTGTTCTCGTACTCAATAACGGAAAATTTGTCTTAAAAGCTGATTCTGCAATAACTTTGCAAATGGGAGATGCTACCAAGCGTCCAGTTAAAGTTACCAAACAAACATTGCGTTTCCCTGTAGAAGCCGGTTTTTCCGGTGTAATTCGCATTCAAAAATAATCGGCAGGTCAAATTAGGCACTAATAGAAGCGGAATCGAGATCTTCTTGGTTCCGCTTTTGGCACTTCCTGGCTATCGATTTTTAAATGGAGCAAAAAAAATGTTTAAAGCGAAACCATTTGGGGTATACATGTTTACGTGACAGTCACCCAACGCCCTTCTATTCGACAAGTTGCTGAACGCGCAGGCGTTTCGCGGATGACGGTATCGCGTGTCCTCAATGGCAACGATGGCGGTTTTTCCGATGAAACACGGCAGCGTGTGCTCAAGGTAGTGCGCGAGTTGGAGTATGTGCCGGTGGCACAACCCGTAACGCAAAGCCGTAATTTTGAAACCCGTGTCATTGGCCTTCATTTCGTCGGTACGCATTTTGAAGGGGTGTGGGGACAACCGACGTTTTTCGGTTTCCGCGAAGCGGCGCAGCGACTCGATTACGACTTGCTGGTTCATACCCGCACCAGGCCCGAATGGATGGCCGATCAGCAAGAGATGCAGTTTCTCGATAGGCGTAGCGATGGCTTGATTTTTATCGCTCCTGTCGATCAGCGGCAAGTGTTGGAAACGTTGGTGAAGCGCAAGCTGCCGGTTGTTGCCTGTTACATGGGCGATGTGCCGCCGGAAGTGCCGTGGATTGTGGTCGATAACCGTGATGCGATGGCTCAAGCCGTGCAATGCTTGCATGAGAAAGGGCATGAACGGATTCTGCATCTAACGGTCAGCGCACGGCGAACGGATTTTCAAGCCCGCCTTGACGGATATGAGCAGGCCATGCAGCAAAGAAACTTAGAGCCTTTGGTGTTAAAAGCCGAGAATTTGCCTGCGCCCGAAATAGCTGGGGAACTGATGAAAATCATTAAGCAGCATGATATTACGGCTGTTATCGGCCACAACGATGCGGCGGCAACTTTTGCCTGGGATGTTGCGCAGGAGCATGGTTTGAAGGTGCCGCAGGATTTATCGGTGATTGGTATGGATGACCTGGCGCAACCGGCGCAGCGCGGCCTGACCAGCGTTCATTTTTCATGCGAAGAAGTGGGGCGTCGTGCGATGGAAGCAGTGGTGGAGTTGATTCAAGGGCGAACCTATGAACCGAGGAAGTGCGTTGTTCCCGTGGAATTAGTAGAGCGTGCGTCGGTTGCGCCTCCTCCCTGAGTATTAAAGGGAATGCGCTGAACTATTAATTGTAATCGCAAGATAATACTTACTTAAGGAGTGATTGGGATGAACAGTTGTGAGAAAATAGGCGGAAGGCACTGTCGCGAAGGTTTTACTTTGATCGAGTTGCTTGTTGTTATAGCTATTATGGCTATTCTAGCGGCGATTTTGTTTCCGGTTTTTGCGCGAGCCAGGGAAAACGCGCGGCGAACGAGCTGTTTGAGTAATTTAAAGCAGATGGGTTTGGCTGTTATGCAATATACGCAGGATAATGATGAGAAATATCCGATGGCGTATATTTCTCCTGCAGCTCCTAATGCCCCTACGGGTAAACCATCCTGGATACCTTACTCAGGAGGTCCTGGTTATTGGGTATGGCAGGAAATTATTTATCCATATACAAAGAGCGAACAGATGTACGCCTGCCCATCTTCCATCAATCAAACCTTATATGCAGGTTATTATGCCTTTAATTATGGTGCGAACCGCCTGGTTTTTACGTACCCAGCTCAGTCATTGAGCATAGCGTCGTTAACTAAAGTCGCTGATACGTATATGCTGATGGATTCTGGTGGATATGATCCTTCTCCGGTAGGATCGGGGGGTGTTTTGGTATCAAATGGTTGGCGCTATTTGCCCGGTGCTTATAAAAATGCCGGGATTGCCTGTTTAGCGGGTCAAACGTATACGCCCGATTGCCAGGCAGAAGGTCGCCATTTTGACGGCTTGAACGTCACTTTTGCCGATGGCCATGCAAAGTGGTTGAAGAGTGCTGTGGTTATCCGGGAAGCTCAGAAATACGACGGAGCAACTCATGTGGCAAGTGCATGGGATCCGATGAGCAATTAGTTTGCTTGGGATAAAGGAAGATGAGAACTCAATGAAACACCCTCTCGCATCAGCCGCGAAAATCATGGCAACAATATATTTCAGCTTATTGGCGGCTTCGGCAGTCGGAGCCGCTCCGCAGCAACTTACTCTCATCGACAAGGGGACGAAGCCTCAGATTATCGTTTCGCCTTCGGGCACTTCCGCTGAAAAGTTTGCTGCAAAAGAACTGGCAACTTATCTGCAAAAGATGACCGGACAGCAGATCACCGTTGTCGAAGATGAGACTGTCCCCGATGGGCAGCCGGTTATCATTCTCGGACAGCATCCGGCGAATGCCGATTTGCATCCGGAGAAGTTGGGAGCAGAAGATTCTGTCATAGACGTGAGCGCCAATCGCCTGCGCATCGCCGGAGGACGCATAGGCACGCAGGATCGCGGCACCTTATTCGGAGTTTATGAACTTCTCGATTCACTGGGTGTCCGTTGGTACCGTCCCGACCCGTGGGGCGAGCATGTGCCCCAACTGGGCGATGTGAAGCTGCCGATACAACGGCGCACGGTAAAACCAGCTTTTCGCTATCGCTGGGCTATTAATGGTTATCGCTATTGGTCGGACGATAAACCAGAGACTTCGGGTTGGGCGC
>DAITOV010000176.1:0-9780 GCA_036833945.1 Abditibacteriia bacterium | reverse complement strand
CGATTGAGATGCCTCACGACTCATTGACGGAGGCGCATACCCAGATTCAACGCCTCACCAGGCGTTTAGAACGCGAGCGTAAAGCACGTGCGGAGGCGGAATCAATTGCAGAAAATGGCTTGCGCACGCTTTACGAGAAACAGCGGGATATTGAACTGCTGCAGGAAATAGCCAGCGCCGCCAATCGGGCCTACTCCCTTAACGATGTCCTTCAGCACACACTCACTCATATTTGCGAGCACATCGGCTGGCCAATAGGACACGTTTACGTGAGCGATCCGGCGAATCCGGACCAACTGATTTCTACGGGCATCTGGCATTTCTCCGCTCCCCACCTCTATGAACCGTTTCGCAGGGTAACCGAGGCTATGCATTTGCGTCGGGGAATGGGCCTTCCCGGCACGGTGATGCTGTCGAAGCAACCGACATGGTTTACCGATGTCTCCACCGACGTGAACTTCTCTCGGACAGCGGTCGCGCGGGAATGCGATTTACGTGCAGGTTTTGCGTTCGGCGTATGGGGCGATGACGACGGCATTGCCGTTCTCGAATTCTTTACCCAAGAATCTCTTCCCATCAATACTTCCACGCTTGCCGTCATGGAGCATATTGGAACCTTGCTGGGCCGCGTTGTCGAACGGGAAAGGGCCTCCGATCGCATTCAGTTTTTAGCGTACCACGACACACTGACGCAATTACCGAATCGCCGGCTTCTCAAGGACCGGCTCGATGTCTGTATCGACCAGGCTGCTCGTCACAGACGGCAGTTGGGCGTTCTTTTTCTCGATTTAGATCGGTTTAAAAGTGTCAACGACAGCCTGGGCCATAAAGGCGGCGATGCGCTGCTGAGCCAGTTTACCGAGCGCCTACAGCGATGCATCCGCAAGGGCGATACCCTGGCTCGTTGGGCTGGCGACGAGTTCGTCATTCTGCTGGCTGAGATTGAAGATATCGAGGATATGAACGATGTCGCGACGCGTATTCTCGAGCAGATGGAGGCCACCTTCCTCATCGCAGGCCATGAAATATTCGTCACTTGCAGCATTGGCGCGGCGGTTTGGCAAATCGACTCAGATAACTCCGACTCGCTGATTAAGAACGCCGACACGGCGATGTACCACGCAAAAGAGAAAGGCAGAAATCGCTACGAACAGTTCACACCCGAACTGTCGCTGCAGGCGCGCGGAGATTTGCTGCTGGAATCGAATTTACGCAGAGCACTGGTGAACGACGAGTTCGTGGTTTATTATCAGCCTCAAGTGGGAATCAAGAGCGGCGAGATAATGGGCATGGAGGCGCTCGTTCGCTGGGCACACCCCGAACTTGGAACCATTGCGCCTGAAGAGTTTATTCCGCTCTGCGAAGAGACGGGACTCATTATTCCGCTCGGAGCGTGGATTCTTGAAACGGCTTGCAGCCAGGTCGCTGCATGGAATCAGGAAGGCAACTGCCGGTTGCGGCTTTCCGTGAATATTTCCCTGTATCAATTCCAGCAAAACGACTTCGCGAAATTCGTCGCCGACGTGCTTTCCAGAACGGGCCTGGAACCCGATCTGCTCGACCTGGAGATCACCGAAAGTGTTGCTATCGAGAATCTTGCAAGCCTTCTGGTCAACATGCAAGAGATCAAGAAGCTGGGCGTTCACTTGTCTCTGGATGATTTTGGTACCGGGTATTCATCGCTCAGTAACCTTTCGTCGCTGCCCATGGACACCGTCAAAATCGACAAGTCGTTCATTCACTCGATGCTGGGCGATCCGCGCAACGCCGCCATTGCCAAAAGCATCATTCTCCTGGCGCAAAGCCTTAATCTCAGCGTCATTGCGGAAGGCGTTGAACTTCAACAGCAGATGGATTTCTTAGCGGCACACGACTGCGATATTATGCAGGGATTTCTCTTCAGTAAAGCGGTCGATGCCAACGAGCTTACCCGGATACTGGCTACGCAGTACAAGCCGGACAGTCTGGAAAACGAGTAATGCCCTCTCTTAAAAAAAATTAGCCACAGATTAACACAGATTACACAGATAGGAGACAGAAGTCGTTTAAACGTTTTATCCCGTCATCAGTTGATGCAAGCCTATTACGGATCGGAAATCTAATCTCAATCCGTGTAATCTGTGTCAATCTGTGGCTAATTAAAAAGATAGCGAAAACTTGCGACGAAGTTTGCGTAGCCGAAGGCTTTGCGTGCTATGAAACCGGGAAGAGTTAGGACCTTAATTTGTGCGATTGGTATTATTCAAGGCCTGGCATGCTGACTGAGAACAAACCCCAAAAACCCATCATCTTCTTCGACGGCGTTTGCGCCATGTGCAATGCTTTCGTCGATATTATCATTCGTATCGACCACAGACAGGTGTTTCTGTTCGCACCGATTCAAGGCACCACCGCGCAAGAGCTGTTACCACCTATGAGTGAGAATCCCAAAGAGTGGTCGATGGTCTATCTGGATGAATCCGGCATCTACCAGCAGTCGGACGCATCGCTCGCGGTTTATAAAAGAGTCGGGGGAATTTGGGGAGTGTTAGGCTGGCTGCGTTTTATCCCGCGCTTCATTCGAGACCCGGTTTATCGCGTTATCGCCAATAATCGTTATCGCTGGTTCGGGAAAAAAGAGACTTGCCGCATTCCCACGCCACAGGAAAGAGAGCGATTTTTGCCGTAAAGATATTTTTTGACAGCCTCCCTCCATTTTCCTATACTGCCTTTGACAACTCGATGAAAGACCGTGAAGAGGAGTAGTACGCGGGCCGAACGTTCAAGAGAGCTTTTCGATGTGCTGAAAGAAAAGTAGCGAATCGCCGCCGAAGTCGCCTTGGAGTCGCTGGACTGAAACGATGAATTGTGAATGATGAACGATGAACTGATCGTTCTTCGACGCTTCCCTGAAATCTGATTAAGTACAGACGGGTATGCCCGTAACAGCAGAGATGAAGAGCTTTTTGAAAGAAGTGGAGAGCGGATCCGAGTGATGCAAAAATTCATCATTCATCGTTCATAACTCATCATTCAAAAAGAACGTGGGTGGTACCGCGAGAGTAACTGAATTACGATTTTTCAAACTCCCGTCCCGCGAGACTGCGATAAACTTGAGCTTTTCAAGTGAGTTCGCGGCTTGCAGGGCGGGAGTTTTTTTGTTTTGGAGTTAGGAGATAGGAGGTGGGAGTTGGGGGAAGGACTGCACATTTGCAATGCGGTTGCCTCCAACTCCCACCTCCCAACCCCCACCTCCGCGAACGGAGTGAGCAACAATGAATGGAGCAGAAGCACTTTTAGAGGCATTGAAACGCGAGGGCGTGGACGTGCTGTTTGGCATCTCGGGCGGCGCTATTTTGCCGATCTACGATGCCCTGGGCAAGCAGCAGGACATCTGGAGCATCCTCACCCGCCACGAGCAGGGTGCGGGGCACATGGCCGAGGGCTATGCACGCGCCACCGGCAAGGTCGGCTGCTGCATCGGCACTTCGGGGCCGGGCGCGACCAACCTCGTCACCGCCATCACCGATGCCTACATGGATTCCACGCCCACCGTGTTCCTCAGCGGCCAGGTTGCTTCGCCCAACATCGGCAAGGACGCCTTCCAGGAAGCCGATACCTTCGGCATCACCATGCCGATTGTGAAGCACTCCTATCTGGTGAAGCGGGCCAACGACCTGCCGCGCATCGTGAAGGAAGCGTTCCACATCGCCAGCACGGGACGTCCCGGCCCGGTGCTGATCGACATTCCTAAAGACGTCTCCGAAGGTGAACTCGACGGCTTTTTCCAGCCCGAAGAAGTGCATTTGCGTGGTTACGACCCCGAAATGCCCGCCGCCGATGCTCAGATTAAAGCTGCTGCCGCCTTGATTGCCCAGGCCAAGCGCCCGGTGCTGTATGTGGGCAATGGCGTGAACCAGTCGAATTCGGCCGATGAATTGAAACAATTAGCCGAAAAGCTCAACTGCCCGGTGACCACCACTTTGCTGGGACGCGGCGCGTTCCCCGGCGGGCATGCGCTGGCACTCGACATGCTGGGTATGCACGGCACCGCCTACGCCAACTGGGCGATTCACGAGTGCGACCTGCTGATTACCCTGGGCGCACGTTTCGACGACCGTGTGACGGGCAATCCGAAAGAGTTTGCGCCCAACGCCAAGGTGATCCACGTGGATATCGACCAGGCCGAGCTGGGGAAAATCCGTGCCGCGCAGGTGCCGATTCTGGGCGACGTGAAAACCGTGATCAAACAGTTGACCGCCGCCGTGGCTCCCAAGCAGCATAACGACTGGCTCCAGCGCATCGACAACTGGAAGCAGGCCGCACCGCTGACCTACCCCAAGGAAGGCAAACTCAAGCCGCAGTTCGTGATTTCCGAGCTGCAAAAAGCCACCGACGGCGAAGCGATCGTTTCGACCGACGTGGGCCAGCATCAGATGTGGGCGGCGCAGTATTACAATCCCAAGCACACCCGCTCGTTCCTCACCAGCGGCGGCCTGGGCACCATGGGTTACGGCTACCCGGCCGCGATTGGCGCGAAAGTGGGCTGCTTCGACCGCGAAGTATGGTGTATCACCGGCGACGGCAGCTTCCAGATGAACATCCAGGAGCTGGCGACCGCCGTGCTGTATGACATCCCGGTGAAAATCATGATGCTCAACAACTCCAGCCTGGGCATGGTGCGCCAGTGGCAGAAGCTGTTCTACGAGCGTCGCTGGAGCGGCATCGACCTGGCCAAGTGTCCGGACTTTGCCAAAATTGCCGAAGCCTATTCCGCCACCGGCATCACCGTGACCGAAAACGACGAAGTGGCCGATGCCATCCGTGAAGCGCAGAAGAACCCCGGCACTGTGCTTTTGAACTTCATGACTGACAAGGAAGCCGACGTGTATCCGATGATTCCCGGTGGTAAGACGATTCACGATATGGTGCTGGACGACACCGGCCCCATCAAAGTGCCCGACGAACAGGGCCGCGTGTTCGTGAACGCCGCTGCCGGTAAGGAAATCGGCGAAACGCCTTCTGACGAGGTTGTGGCTGAGGTCGAGGAAGCAGTCTATGTTTCCGAGTGGAACGACGACCTGAAGGCTGGGGAACGGCAGATTTAAATTTAATTCACCACAGAGGACGCAGAGAACACAGAGATTTTTTGAGAGAAAAGCCTTAGTATCTCTCCACGCCTTGGTAGGTTTCGAGATAAAGTCATGAGCGATAAACCGATTATTCAAAGTAACGTGCCGCCGCAGGCCGAAGGGCTGACGTCCTTGAACGGCGTGCCCACCATCCTGGCCAGCGGCAAGGAAGGCGGCGCGCCCAGTGTCAACATCGTGAGCGGCAACGAGCAGTTGCATACCATCTCGGTGCTGGTCGAGAATGCCCCCGGCGTGTTGGCACGTGTCGCGCACGTATTCGCGCGGCGCGGTTTCAACATCGAAAGCCTGGCTGTCTCTCGCACCGAAGACCCGACCGTTTCGCGCATGACCATCGTGGTGGCCGGTGACGATGCCGCCTTCACGCAGATGGGCAAGCAAATTTACAAGCTCATCGACGTGATTAAAGTGATCGATCACACTCGCGACAAGCTGGTGGGCCGCGAATTGGCGCTCATCAAAGTGCGCGTGCAGAATGTGGAGCAGCGCAGTGAAGTGATGCAGATCGCCACCATCTTCCGCGCCAACCTGGTCGATATCAGCGAAGAAACGCTGATGGTGGAAGTGACTGGCGAACAGGACAAGGTAGACGCCATTCAAGCGATGCTGGAGAAGTTCGAAATTCTGGAATTAGTGCGGACAGGGCGTATCGTTCTCGTACGCGGGCCAAAACAAACATAGTTGCTCCATACTCATGCCTGAACAGACGAACGAACAATCCAAAGAGCAGCCGGTTTCTGCGCCTTTGCCCGATCCTTCAGGCAAAGGCGGCGGTTCTTCACCTTCGACGTCAAACGATACTTATAACTTCGTTGCCGATAAAATTGGATTCGTTCCTAATGTTCGTAAAAGCGATAATGCATTACAGGCCAAAATCTTTCTCGGAGTCTGGCTTTTATGTATTCTGTTGGGTGCAGTATTGGGAAAAACAGACGGTGCTCTAATGGGCCTGATGTTAGGTATATTCGTCGCTTTAATTATTAGTGGCGGAGTCCTTACCATTGTTGGATTGATGCGTAAATAAAAACTATGAGTTCTCCCTGCCTCCAATTTAAAGATGCGACAATTAAGTTTGGTGGCTTGACGGCCGTCGCACCGCTCTCGTTTGATATTCCACGAGGGCAAAAGGCCGCTATCATCGGGCCTAACGGAGCGGGGAAAACTACGGTTTTCAATCTCATTACCGGCGTGTATGCACCCACTGGGGGCGAGATTTGGTTTGAAGGCGAGAAGGTCGCTTCCACCAATAAATCGCTGCGGCCTCATCAGTTGGCTAAGCGTGGCATTGCACGCACTTTCCAGAACATTCGTCTCTTTGGCGATATGAGCGTGGAAGACAATGTGCGGAGTGCTTTTGCATCGCGCCACACTTTGGGCAAGGCCAAGCCTTACGGTTTGCTTTCCACGCTGGCACGCACTGGCAAGCAAAATACCCAGGAACGGTTCATCGCACAGGAGACCGCCCATCTGCTGGAAATTTTCGGCCTGACGCACCGCGCCACAACCCACGCTCGCAATTTGCCCTATGGCGACCAGCGGCGGCTGGAGATTGCGCGCGCTTTGGCGACACAACCGAAGATTTTGCTGTTGGACGAGCCGACTTCGGGTATGAACCCGGCCGAAACCGAAACCGTGACCGCCATGATCGACAAGGTGCACCGGGAGTTCGACCTCACGATTCTCCTCATCGAGCATCATATGAGCGTGGTCATGGGCATCTGCGAGCGAGTAATCGTGCTGGATGGCGGAGTCAAGCTCGCGGACGACATCCCAACGGAAATCCAAAATAATCCGCATGTTATCGCGGCCTATCTGGGCGAGCCGGATGTCGCAGTCGATCGCGCTATAGAAACTGGTGAAGCTGTGGCATAATTCTTTAAAAAATACTGGCCATTTTGTTGGTATGAAGCTGGATGCATTCACTCAATGAATATTGAATTTTTAGGAACGGCTGGTTATCACCCCAGTGAAACGCGTCAGACGAGTTGCGCATTTATTTCCGATGCCGCACCGGATTGCTGCTTCGTGCTGGATGCCGGCACCGGTTTTTTCCGGCTCATCGGCCGCCCCTTGCCGCCCAATATTCACATCTTCCTCTCCCACGCCCACCTCGACCACGTGTGGGGGCTGACGTTTTACCTCGACCTGCTTCACTGCGCCAAAGTTCCCACCGAACTTACCATCTATGGCGCACAAGAGTGCCTGGATGCCGTTTTCAGCTTGTTCGATTCGCCCCTCTTTCCGGTGGCCTATCGCGGCAACAGCGTTGTGGTGGAACCTGGCAAGCCGTTTGAAGTTTGCGGCGTGCAGGTTTCGGCGCACCCGCTCACCCATCCCGGCGGCTCACTGGCCTATCGGTTCGAGTGGCCGGATAAATCGCTGGCCTACGTCACAGATACCGTAGGCGACGGGCGTTATATCGACTTTATTAAAGACGTCGACCTGCTGCTTCACGAGCGCAATTTTTCCGACAGCCTGCAAGAATTGGCCGAACTCTCAGGACATTGCACGACCGAGGACGTCATTCGTGTCGTCCGCGAATCGCGCGCCAAACGGCTGGTTTTGAACCATTTCAATCCCCTGATCGCTGGCGACCCACTCAGCGAAGACAGCCTGCGCCACGAATGCCCCGACGTCATCGCCGCCCATGATGGAATGATATTAGAATTCTAAAATCCAAGGCCTATTACCCATAACCTCGATTTATGAAAATCGCCATCTATCCTGGAACTTTCGATCCTGTCACCTGTGGGCACCTCGATATTTTGCGCGGCGCATCGAAACTATTCGATCGCGTGGTGGGTGCAGTGGGTATTAATCCGGGTAAAGTGCCGCTGTTCCCGGCCGAAGAGCGAGTAACGATGCTGCGCGAAGCGGCGGCCGAAGCTGGGTTGGCAAATGTAGAAGCAGTGGCTTTTGCGGGTTTGACTGTCGATTGCGCGCGGGAATGGAATGCCGAATATATCGTGCGCGGCCTACGAGCGGTGACCGATTTCGAGCATGAATTCTCGCTATTGCTGGCTAATGAGCAATTAGATAACAGTATCCAGACCGTTTTCATCATGCCCAGCGTCAATTATCTTTATCTCAGTTCAAGCGTCGTGCGCCAGGCGAGCGAGTTTGGGCGGCGTATCATTCCCGGCTCGGTGCCAACTTGCGTGGAGGAGCGTCTCCGGGAAAAATTCGGTTTCTAAATGCTGAAAATTCAAAATCTCAACGTCTATTACGGCGTGATTCAGGCCCTGCACGATGTTTCGCTGGAGGTGCGCGAAGGTGAAATCGTGACGCTGATCGGCTCTAATGGGGCAGGTAAAAGCACCACACTGATGACGCTCTCAGGCATCGTGCCAACGCAATCGGGGCGTATCGAGTTCTGCGGCAGCGATTTGCGCGACGTTTCCGCCCACGCTCGGGTGGGGCTGGGATTGGTGCAATCGCCCGAAGGCCGACGCGTCTTCGCTTCACTGACCGTCGATGAAAACCTCGACCTGGGCGCTTACACCCGCAAAGACAAAGCGCAGATCCGCGCCGATTGGGACGAGGTCTACGAGATGTTTCCCCGCCTTAAAGAGCGCCGCAATCAGGCAGCGGGCACCCTTTCGGGCGGCGAGCAGCAAATGCTGGCGATTGGGCGCGCCCTGATGAGCAAGCCTAAACTCTTGCTGTTGGATGAACCCAGCCTGGGTATCGCGCCGCTACTGGTGAAAGAAATTTTCCAGGATTTGAAGAAAATCCGTGCCCGCGGGGTGACGATTCTGCTGGTGGAGCAAAACGCCCACATGGCACTGGAAATTGCCGACCGAGCCTATGTGCTGGAGACCGGCCGTGTCATTCTGGAAGGCGATGCCAAGGAAATTGCTGCTAACCCACGAGTGAAAGAAGCCTATCTGGGCGCTTAGTTTTTTTCAACACAAAGAACACTAAGGATTCACAAAGTCCACAAAGGGATCGTAAAGAAAAGAAGAAAATTCTTTGTGTTCTTTGTGTAAACTTCGTGTACTTTGTGTTTACCCCAATCATGACTATTCAAGTTGCCGATTATAAAGTAGGGAAAGACCAGCCGCTTTTGCTTATCGCCGGGCCGTGCGTGGCCGAGAGCATCGAATTGTGCCGGGAAGTGGCGGGCACGCTCAAGGAATATTGCGCTGCCAATGGCATCAATTACGTGTTCAAGGCTTCGTTCGATAAGGCCAACCGCACTGCGATTCACACCGAGCGCGGTCCGGGCTTGGCGGGTGGGCTGGAGATTCTTTCCACTATTAAGCAGGAGTTCTCGTTGCCGGTGACGACCGATGTGCATGAGAGCGGACAAGCAGCCGAAATCGCTACGGTTTGCGATATCCTGCAGATTCCAGCGTTTTTGTGCCGTCAGACCGACCTATTACTGGCTGCTGGAAAAGCTGCCGGTGAGAATGGCGGTGCGGTCAATATCAAGAAAGGCCAGTTCCTCGCGCCCGAAGGCATGAAGCACGCCGCCGACAAAGTGCGCGCTGGTGGTTGCGAGAACGTGTTCCTCACCGAGCGCGGCACGACTTTTGGCTATAACAACCTGGTGGTCGATTATCGTGGCTTCGATACCATGCGCGAATTTGCCCCCATCTGCTTCGACGCCACCCATTCGGTGCAACGTCCCGGCGGTGGCGGCGATAAG
>DAITOV010000175.1:0-9793 GCA_036833945.1 Abditibacteriia bacterium | reverse complement strand
AGCGATTCGTGGTGGCGGTGAAACCACGGTGCGGATGAAAACCGCAATTAATATTACTTTCGACCGCTGCACGATTTATGCCGGTAACTACGGCATTTGGGCTAAAGGTACCGGGCCTTTGAAGATCGTAAATAGTGGTGTCTACGGCATGATCGCACCTTGGATGTTTCGTCAGGAAAATGTTCTTTATTCCTATTCGGCCAAGATCTATCCGCCTTTTACCGATGGCATCGATAGGCCCGAAAACGCAATCGATCCGGCAAAGGCAACACGCCATATCTCACGCATGCCCACACATGCCGTTCTGGCAACCGAAGGTTTCAATGAATTTGAAACCTTCGCCTACCCTTTCAACCACGACTGGGATATTTCCTACAGCGAATTTACCGATGGACACGATGGTGTTTACCTTTCGGGGCGCGACATTCGTTTCCATCACAACCTGGTCGATAACATGCAGGATGATGCCGTCTACGTTTCCAGTCCGGTGCCTTATGCCACCGATGGTTTGTATATCTATCAAAACCTGATTCGACAGTGTGTGACGGCGCTGGGAGCGCATTCGCGCGGCGGGCCTGGCGGCAAAATTTATATCTATCGCAATGTGGTAGATATGCGCGCGCCGATCCAATATCTCCGGCCAATGCCGGATAAACCCGAAGGCATGATTGCCGATGGTGGGCAATCGGCATGGCAAGTCCATAATAGTAGCAAGATCATTCACATGGAAGATGTGTATTTTTACCAGAACACCACGCTTACGCGAGTAGGGCATCCGCTCAGCAGCTATGGCGGTGGCATGGTTGGTGGCTTTTCGCCCGGTTCGCAACGGCGAGTATTTAATAATCTCCATGTCTATTTCGGCAGTAAAACCTATCCAGTCGCGAATGTGGAAAGGCAAGAACCGGCTGATATTGTTTTCGATGGCAATCTGCATTGGAACAGTGAGCCTGGCGTCAAAATGCCGGAAGCGGCCTCCTATTTCAAAGGCACACGTAATGCGCCGTTATCATTGCTCAATAAAAAGCAATATGCCGATGGTTGGGATGCTCATTCCCTGGTCGCTGATCCTCGCTTAATGTCATACGTCACGGGCCGGCATTCGGTCGATGTGCGATTGCAGCCTGATAGCCCTGCTAAAAGCGCGGGCGTGCTTTTGCCTGTGGAATGGCCTGACCCACTGCGAACGGAAGGAAATCTGCGCCCTGATATCGGTGCAATACCGGTTGGTGGTGCCAACTTGAAAACGGGTATTGATGGACGCGTTGAAGCCGGACAGTGGCGATGAAAATATTGTTCACGACCAGGAATTAACTTGAAAGCCTATAAAAACTGTATTGATCGTGTTTAAAAGTCAATCCAGATGCGGCCTTTCTCTTCACGCACTGGATAGGTCTTGATACGGGGAGCGATGGGACAGAGTGCTTTGCCGGTTTGAAGGTCGAATTCCCAGTGGTGCCACGGACAACGGACAACGGGGCGAGCGAAGTCGCGCACAGTGGAACCGCCGGGGGTATCAGTGGTAATCGGGTGATCAATTTCGCCAAGGCAAATAGGCGCACCGGCATGAGGGCAATAGTTCAAGACAGCATACAACTTGCCCTGTTGCCGGAAAACGCCGACCTCACGCTTGCCCAGGGAATGGAGTTTCATGCCGCCTTCGGGGAGTTCCTCGGAAGTGAATAAAGGTAGCCAGGCCATAAGTTAATTGAGTTGAAGAACAGAATTTGCGGGTGCCTGAGCTTCAAGCGAAGGCAATCGGAAAAATTCACAGGCGTTATCGTGCAGAATGCGTCGAATGGTCGATTCCCCCAGAATGCGAGGCAGTTTCGTTGGTTCATCGAAATCCCAGTGTGGGAAATCACTCGCATACATGACGGTGTGATCGGCGTCGATCATATTGAAAATCTGCAGTAACTGTTCGGCTTTTTCAGGTTCCTCGATGGGCTGGGTGGTGAGGCGGATGTTGTCGCGCACATATTCACTTGGCATGCGCTTGAGAAATGGAGCCTGCTGGCGCAGGGCTTTGAATTCGGCATTCATACGCCAGAGAAGATGCGGCATCCAGGAGATACCACCTTCGACCAGAATCACACGGAGATTGGGGAATTTCTCGAAAATTCCATTGAGAATCATGCTCGCCACTTGGGCCATATAAAACTGCGGCATGCAAACGTGGCTTTCCAGATAGGTAGTCGCATTGCCTGCCGGTGTCATGGCGGCGTTTGTAATAGTGCTTCCGGTTGAGGGGTGAATGTGAATGGGAAGATCAAGCCGCTGGCAGGCTTCGTAAATAGGCCAGTAGTAGCGATCGCCAAAAGGAATGCGGTTAGCTGTGGCAAAGAAGCACACCGCCGAAACTTGTGGAACATCTGCCAGCCGTTCGATTTCGTGTACTGCCGTCGCAGGATCTTGCAGGCCTATTTTAATGCCGAGATGGAAGCGTTTATCCACCGGTAACCAGTGATCGATGTAGAAATTGTTGAGAGCCCGGCAGATGGCGTTGACGTAATCCGGGTCGGGCATACCGGCGATACTTGCCGTCACGCCCGAGAGCAGGGCAAAACGGTGTTGGTAGCGGTCTAACAGCGCGGAGACGAAATAATGGGGATCGCTCAAAGCTGAGGCATCCAGATCGCGGCGGTTGCCGCCCTCCTCTCCGCGGATTCCTGAAGCGATTTTACGAGTGCCGTAACGGGCGATCTCGGTTCGGTAGGGTTCTTCCAGGTATTCGACGAGTTGGTCTTTGGTCGGGCTGGATTGATGAACGTCGCAATCAATGATCGGGTAGGTGTCCATGAGGACAAATTTACTGTGGCCGTTGTATCCCTGCTTGTCTGTGCGTGACGCGGTTTTTTGTTGATTTGTGAGGTCATATCGGGGGCTGGAGGTTAGAGGCTGGAGGCTGGGAAGGTGACCGGAGTGCTGCGGCAGTTAGCCTCAAGGTCAGTCATCCTCGCGAACGTGGGGAGCCAGGACACGGCTTTTTGCAGGGGCGAGAGGTCTGTTGCTTGTTCTTAACCACACTTCAGCATTCATCATTCCGACTTCTGCCTTATCTTTCCCAGCCTCCAGCCCCATTATTTAAATCCGCAATTTATGCAACGCTCGGAACTGCGTGGGTGTAATCCCTTCGTGTTTGCGAAAGACACGGCTGAAATGAGCGTGGGACCCAAACCCGGTGGCGAGCGCGATGTCCAGTAGAGAAGAGGACGTGTTTGTTTCGGTGAGCAAATGGCGGGCGGCAGCGAGGCGGCGGTTCATGACGTAGTTTTGATAGGTAATGCCGCAATGTTGATGAAAAGCACGGCTCAGATGTTCGCGGGTGACACCTAAATGTCTGGCGACCGTTGTGGCAGTGAGATCGCCGTCGAGATGCGATGCGACGTAGGCAGATGCTTCGGTTATCAGGTGGTTGCCGGGTGGTTGTGCCGGGTGGGGTAAAGTGGACAAGCGAGCGGAGAGGGCCAAGAGTTCGTAAGCCTGTGCGAGAACGATCTCCTGCCAGCAACCGGCCCGTTGTTGCGACTCGGTGGCAATGCGGGAAATCAGGTTACGCACTTGAGCCGCAGAGCCTTCATCCAGATACAAGCATTGCGGCTTGTCAAAAGTGGGCTTGCATAGCATCGCGCGTAGTGCCTGGGTAAATGGCCTGGTGTCGCGTGTTGTGGGAGCAATACACAATACGCTCCGAACGTAACGGCCGAGCGTGTGAACTTCCAATTGATGGATTATCGGGTGGGGAATGAAAACGAGTGTTCCGGCAACCAGAGGGAATGCTTGCGCTCCCACATGTAATGTGCCTCGCCCCTGGCAAGTAAGGTTAATTTCAAAGCCAGGTTGGCAATGGCGGCTGGTACGATTGAGTTGTTCGGAATCGATGGCATAGATAAGCCGCGACTCCAACAGACGAGCCAGGGGAACGTTCCAGTGAGGAGAAGTCCTTACGTTTTCGCTGGTTACCGCAGATGCTTTCTCTTCTTCGCAACTCTGTTGACGGGACATAATATTTATTTTCCTGAGGGAAAGGAGGGGGTGTAAGTGTCCTCTTATCGCGTCTTGCGATTGAATTTGTGGTCAGTGTGGCTCAGGCTCAAGTGTCGTTTTTCGACAATGTAAAAGATACGCTACGTGGTGCATACAAAACAACTCCCAGCTAATATTCGTTTAGCAGCAGTTGGCGTTTAGTTATTATCGTAAATAATTATTTCTTGACAGCATCGATAAGTAACGGTTACAATTCTTGCTGGTGGTCCTACCAGTGGACCAAAATATGTTTCTGGAAAACATTATGTCTGAAAAATTGCAAATAGCACCAGTGCAGCGCACCCAACTCACTGAACAGGTAGTGGAGCGGATAAAAGAATACATTGAAGCCAACGATTTACGGTCTGGGGCCAAGCTTCCTGGTGAGCGTGAATTGGCATCGTCGTTGGGCGTCAGCCGTAATGTCACGCGTGAAGCCATTAGTGCGTTGCAGGCAACCGGCGTTCTGGAAGTTCAGCCTGGCAATGGCGTTTTTGTGGCGGAATTCGGATTTGAGACGCTGGCGAACCATTTCAACTTTGTCATTCGCCGCCAACAGCATGAGTTGAAACACCTCATCGAAGCTCGTGTAATTTTTGAGAAAGGCATTCTCGAATTAGTGGCTGGTCGCCTGACAGACGAAGATATTACTTTGCTCGAAGAAGCCGCCGGTCGCATCGGGGCAGCGAAAAACAGCGAGGAAGACAGAGCAGCCGAGTTGGCCTTTCACGAGCAGTTGGTGCGTGCCACGGGCAACCCGATTTTGATGGAATTCTTGCCTTTCTTCAATCGCTTTTTTCAAAAAGGACAACAAACAATAGGTAACGTTTTTGGTTCACAAGAAAAGGACGAGCAGGAGCACAGGGAATTGATCCGGGCATTACAAAACAACGACGCGACGCTAGCAAAATCCATTTTGGAAGAAAGTATCCGGCGTTGGCAGCGTTGAGAAAGAAGTGCTTTTACACAAAACGCATTTTAGAAATGGAGTGAGAGAGTGTTTCGAAAATTACTTGGCGCAAGTTATTGCCTGGTTTTGAGTGGCGTATTATTAAGCTGTGCATCCCGTGTCTTGGCGGCCGATATTGCGACCGTCAGCTCTTTTAACGAACCGGTTGATTATGGCCACGTGCCTTCCACAGCGCGCGGTGTTTTTCCATTCGGCGTGGTGGCGGTCACAAACTTGGGATATTCGCCCAATTTGCTCTGGCGTTGGTTGGGGCAACGGGAAACGGGCCGGTTCATTGCTCTGGTCGAAGAAGAGCGGCAGCGCGGTGAGTTGCGGTTTCCGGTCGAGCTGAAAGGCAATTACACCGTGCAGTTTCGGATGCCCGAGGCGTGGCGCGGCAGTGGACAGTTGGCGGTGCAGTTGCCGTTGGAACTGAATGTCAAATCGGCACAGGACAAGGAGTTCAACCACATCGAAATCCCTAATGCTCGTGATGAGAAAGAATGGATTAGCTGGAAGAAGTTGGATGTAACCGGCCAGGCTATCGTGATCGGGCATCGCGCGAAGCACTCCACCACCTTAAATGGTATTCGTTTCGTTCCCGAAGATGGTGGGGCAACCGTCACCTGGCAGGGAGCCGAATTACTGGAGCGCGCGCGCCGTTCCAATGTCGTCCATGAAGATCATAATCCTGCGGATGCCGCAGCGCGCATGGAATCGGTGTTCAAGCAAGTGAAAGCCATGCATATGAACACGGTTCTGGTAGCGAACATTACTTCGACTGAGGCGCATGTGGCAGTATTGGATCTTGGACAACGCTACGGCCTCAAAGTGATTGTCGACATAGGCGAATATCATGCGAATATTGAAGGCCGGTTGGCTGAGTTTCTAACGACGCCAACGCGTCAACGCACCGACCCCAATGCTGGGCAAAATTTGGTTGAAGGGCGCTTCAAGGCGGTCATCGAAAACATTAAAGACCACCCCGCATTACTGGCTTATTATCTTTACGATGAACCGTTCTGGGAAGAAGCACAGGGCTATCGTGTGGTTCATGATTACATTCGCCGGCTTGACCCCAAGCATCCTGTAGTTGGCTATTTGTGCCGTGCCGCCTGGGATGTGGACGAAGGCACTTACCGTGGCATCGATAACATGAAACGGTTTGTGGAAGGTGCCGGAGCCGAGGTGCTGTTCAACGATTTATATCCGATTCGTATTCCCGCTTCAGAGAGTGCCAAGTTCATGGATCGTTATGCCGAGGCATTGGATGACAATGTTCGCCAAGCTGCTGGTCGTCCTTTGTGGATTGCACCGCAATCGATTGGTTACTACAAGAACGTGCTGCGTCCTCCCACACCAGCCGAAATTCGTGTGCAGGCATACCTCAGTGCGGCATACGGTGCGACCGGTATCCTTTACTACAACTACAATTCAATGGATTCGATCTTATTTGATGCCGCCGGGAAACCACAGCTTACATTGATCGAATTAGGGCAGGTTGCTGAAGAGTTTTCCCGCTTGATTCCTACGTTGTTGACGTTGCAGCGTGTGAAAATCAGCGGTCAATTTCCTGCTTATCTCGATGTGCAGGGCTTTCGTAATAAAGAAGGCCAGTATTTCCTGATGGCAGTAAATAAGGATGTTAATGCAAGGCGTTCATTCGATTTGGTTTTACCCACCCAAAACATAAGTCGGGTGGTCGATAAGAAAGCGGGTAAAACACTCCCGCTAAGCCAAAACACGGTCCAACTGGAGTTAGCGCCGGGTGACGGAACTTTGCTTCAACTGCAATAGAAGAGTATCGCAAGATGGGTAGAGACGCAAAAATAAAAATGGTTTGGAGGGATGAAGATGCAATGGGAAAATGATGTGAATTGGCGTGCACGGCGAGACGAGTTACAGGGCTTTACCTTAATAGAATTACTTGTCGTAATAGCGATAATATCAATACTTGCAGCGATTCTTTTTCCGGTTTTTGCACGAGTCAGGGAAAATGCCAGGCGGACGTCTTGTTTGAACAATCTCAAGCAGATGGGGTTAGCTGTGCAACAGTATATTCAGGATAACGACAGCTATTTTCCGCCCAGCGACAGGGTTGATTCCTCTCTGCCTCCCGATGGGAGAACCTGGTATGCCGATAGTTGGTTTTGGCCGCAAATCATTTATCCCTATACCAAAAACAATCAGGTCTATATTTGTCCCAACACCCCCGATAGTTTCCGTTTCACACCTAATAGTCCCATCAACGGCAGTTATGCCGGCAACATGATCGTTTTGAGCCGGATACAGTATGCGGGGCGTTTACCGGTGAACGATTCTACTATCGTCTCGCCTGCCAGCACCTATATGATGATGGATGGAGGAGGGATTTCTACGGCACCTTACTATACGTTGCATCCCGAATCGGCTGTTCAGTATATTCCTGGCACCGGCCCCGGATCAGCCGCTAACCTGGGTGAATTGACCGCGACGAGCATCGCGGTTCTGAAGCAGGATTTTAATCGGGGACGTCACTTCGGCGGAGTGAATGTCGGGTTTGCCGATGGCCATGTGAAGTGGGTCAAGAGTAATATCGTGCTCGATGAAGCGCGGAAATTTCCTGTTACCGGGCATTTTGGCAGTCCGCCGGTGGTGCCGACCCAAAAAAGTGCCTGGAATCCATTTGTAGATAATAGCAATTAGTATCATGGCCATTAAAAGAATTGAACGCGAGATTATCTGGAACGGTCGCAAGAACGGCGGCACCTGGTTTCATCCGCGCGCTGGACGATTACCCGATGGTAGTATTCTCATGACCTGTCAGAACATTATCGGCTCGGATAATTTTGGCCAGGTGCATTGGAGCAAGACTACGGACAACGGCGTATCCTGGAGTAAGCCGCAGCCGGTGGCGGCGTTTGCCCGTCGGGAAATCGGCAATGGTTTTGAAGAAGGGGTGTGCGACGTGGTGCCTGAATACCACGCGCCCACCGGCAAAATGCTTGCGATGGGGCACAACGTTTTTTATCAAGACGACGGGCACTATCCCTATCCGCCGCCGGGTTGGAAAGGGCGTCATTCGGTTTATAGTGTGAGCGATGGTAATGGCGCTTGGAGTCCGCGTCGTGTGTTGGAATGGGACGATCCGCGCGCCGTCGGCTATCGCTCCTGTGGTTGCGCGCAACGCTACACGTTGGAAAACGGTGATGTGCTGGTGCCGCTGTATTATAGCCGCGAAACCCACACGGGCTATGCCGTGACCACGGTGCGGTGTTCTTTCGATGGCGAGTTGTTGCGGCTTGAGGAAGTAGGCCGGGAATTGCGCCTCGATGTTAACCGTGGCTTACAGGAACCATCTATCACGCGCTTCGGTGATCTATTCTATTTGACCATTCGCGCCGAAGCCGATCACGGTTATTTTGCCACTTCAACAGACGGGTTGAAGTGGGGCGAGATGGTGCCGTGGATGTTTGATGATGATGAAGTGTTGATGATGTCTACCACGCAGCAACGCTGGCTCACGCACAGCGATGCGTTATTTCTGGTATATACCCGCCGAACGGAAGATAACCGCGACATCTTTCGCTGGCGGTCGCCTCTTTTTGTGGCACAAGTCGATACGCAAAAGAGGCGTTTGATTCGCTCCACTGAGCAGATCGTGCTTGATGGCGAACAACTTGGTAATTTTCATGTTACCAACGTCTCACCGGAAGAATCGTGGATTACCGTCGGTGAAGCGGTGGTGGCCGATTGGTGCGGCGATACGCTATTAGCGCGAATTCACTGGGGAACGCCTAATACCCTTATTTCTTAAAGCGATAGTTATGAACGAACCTCTTGTTTTTCTCAATGACAAATTGATTCCTGCCTCTCAGGCGCATCTCAATATTTATGACCTTGGCGTGGTATTGGGCGCAACTCTCACCGAAATGACGCGCACCTTCAAGCATGTGCCGTTTCGCCTTGAAGATCATATCGGCCGATTATATCGGTCGTGTAAATATGCCAATATCAAACTTCCGTTTTCCGCGCAGGAGATGCTGGAGAAAACCACTGAGCTTGTGACCGCCAACTGCCAACTACTTGGTGAAGACGAAGATTTAGGCATCGTGCATTTTGTGACGCCGGGCGAGCAACCGCTCTACGCCGGGAGTGCGATGGGCACGGCGCGACTCACACCTACCATTTGTATTCACTCGTTTTCATTGCCGTTTTTTGCCTGGCAACATCTTTTTGAAACGGGCGCGCATGTGGTGACGCCGGCGATTCGCCATATCCCGCCGCAATGCCTCGACCCTAAAACCAAAAACCGCAGCCGCTTTCATTGGCACCTGGCCGATCAGCAGACTCATCAGGTTGATCCTAAAGCGATTAGCTTGTTATTAGATTTAGATGGTAACATCACCGAATGCTCCGGCTCAAATTTCGTGGTGGTGAAGGGCCGCACCATCTATTCGCCCACCAGCCGCAATATTCTGGGCGGAGTGAGCCTGCAAACCGTGCAGGAACTGGGCGCGGAACTGGGCCTGGATTGGGTGGAAAAAGACCTGCAAATTTACGATGTTGTAAATGCCGATGAAGCCTGGCTCACCACCACGCCTTATTGCTTGGCGCCCTGCACCCACATTAACGGGCAAGCAGTGGGCGATGGTAAAATTGGCCCGTTGTTTTACGAGATAATGAATGCTTGGAATGCGAGGGTAGGGCTGGATATTCTGTCGCAAATCCGTGCGAGCGCTAAAGATCGTTCAGAGTAATAGAACTTATTGCAAATCGACATGACATCATCCTATATCCCCGCTGCCGCACAATTAGCTTCTCCCCAACTTTGGAAAC
>DAITOV010000174.1:0-9883 GCA_036833945.1 Abditibacteriia bacterium | reverse complement strand
ATGCTGCAAGTATCGGACAAAACAAAGAGTCTGTAAATAAATATTTTACAAACTAGTTAGTAAGAAAATAACATGCTGAAAGTTCAAAACTCTCAGCCCAATACAACAGAGAATAACGGTTGTGCGCTTGGCTGTTTGATAGGAGCTATTACCCTCCCATCCGTAGTCGTTGGAATCAGTTTTATGATGGTTGGTGTTGACGGACAATTTGGGCTAACCATGGTGATGCTTGCACCTATCGGCGCAATAGTAGGTGGGATAATAGGAGCTGTCGTTGAAGCCACGCGTAAAAGAAACATATAGCTCCATAAAAGTGTGTAACACATTTATCAACAAAAAACGGCACGGGAACATTCCCGTGCCGTTCTACTTCCGAAGCTACAACTACTGCACAGCCCTCACAAACTCCCGCTCTTTCGCCAGCAATTCTCCCGGCACCACAACTATCTTATTATTCACCGTCGTAATCTCATCCAACCCGCCTTCCGGCACAATTTCGATTGTCACCGGGCTTTTTGCATCGGCTACCGGCACGGTAAAGATAGCTTTCTGCGTGCGGTAATCCTGCGGCACACCCAACGCGGCATGGTTTTGCTCGGCTAATTGCTTATCTTGCTGCGTCACCCGCACACGGAACGCAACGCTGGCTTTCGCGCCGATATTATGCACCTTGAAGGTGAGCTTACCATCGGCGTAGGTTGCGTCGTGCTTACTTACGCCCAGGTCGGCGGCGCGGCTGAGGTCGGCCAGGGCCTGGGTTTGTTTGAGCGTTACCGTCGTCACACTGGAAGGCGCCAGGGTCAGCGGCAGCAGGCTATAACGCGCGAGTTTTTGGTTCGCCGTATTTGTCGTGGTTTTGCTTTTATCGCTTTGCAAGGCCGAGACGGTTTTCACTTCATACTGCCCGTGGTACAAGCGCCACAGGCGTGCGCCGACTTGCACGGGGCGGTTTTCGAGGTTGACGATTTCAATCTCCAACTCATCGCGCCCTTGCTTGCGCACCAGTGGGGCAAAGCGGCCGTTAGCGCCTTCCCAACTTACGGAATGCTTGGGATAGATTTTGTTGCGCAGAATCGAGAGGTCGCCCAATGTAGTGCTGTTGGCTAACGCCTGCGGCAGCCACACGCGGTCGGTGGTTTGCTCGGCTTCGGTGAGCATGGGCAGCGACCACGTCATATGGTGTAGCGCCAGGCCGCTTCCTTCATTGAGCCACTTATCGTCGCCGGTGCGCACCCATGTGGCATAGATATCGTGAAGTGGGCGGTAGTTGCTATTATGCTGTGAAGTCGTCCACAGCGTGGGGTCTGAAACGCTGGTTTTCAGGAAAGCGTCCCAACGGCTATCGCCACTGGCGCGCAGGTAGGCTGGAAACACCGAAGGCATACGCAGCAAATTTTCTTGAGGTTTGCGCTTCACTTCATATTCGGTCAAACGGCCCAACGCATCGAGAAACTCTTTCTCGCCGGTAAGGTCGTAGGCTGCGTAGATAGCACTCGGAAAAGCAATGCCGAAATTGCGCACCGGCAGGGTTTTATTGGTAGCAAAATGCACCGAGTTCCCCGGCACACGTGAGTTAGTCTTTGCCAACTCATCAGTATGCTCCATCATGGCACGCGACCAGTTCACCACGATATCGCGTGCCTGCGGGTCGCCGTTATACCAGGCCAGCAGCATGGCAGGCTGCAGCAACAAGGCGTTGATCTGGCGATCTTCGCCGTATACTCCTTCAGTCACGGTTTTATCGGCCCCGAAATACCACGATTTGAAATGCAGGTGGCCTTTATCGCCGGTGGTCGCCATCAGGTCGTTGTAGCGCGAAGCAAAGCGCAGCAAGCGCTCGTAGTACACCGGGTCGCCGATGTTAAGCATAAACGCCAGCGTTTGCGCGTTGATGCCCCACTCGTAGATATGCAGCGTATCGGTAACCTGGTTGGAAACGCCATCGGTAGTGGTCTGGAACCAACTGGCATTGGCAACTAGGTCGATTGCGTGGCGAATCTTCGGGTCTGGGCCGTTCATCAGGTCGATAGCGGCCCAATCTTGAATCAGGTCGGTATCGTCATTAATGCCATCCGGCGCACCGAACTCGCCTACCGGAGTCATACGGTTATCAATCCACCAGTGCGCCGCTTGCTTGAACTGGTCGATGGAATTAGCGGTGTAAAGCGCCCACGGAGCTACGCCCTGCGGCACTTCTGGTAGTTTTGTCAGAGCGATGGTCTCGCGCGGGTGTGTCCAATGCCAGTAGCCTTTCACCTGCGCATTATCGGGGCGCAGGGTGTGCATGGTATTAACAATATTGTAGAAAGAACGCAGCCATTTGCGCTTGTTGGGGTCGTGCGCCCAGGGTCGCGCTTCGCTGAGTTCCTGGAAAGTATCGCGTGCATAAGCCATCTGGTCGGGCAAGAACTCGCCAAGTGCATTATCCACCGTCGTCCACTGGAAACCAAGGCTCGAATCGGCCATATTGAGCTGCACCGCATTTTGCGTATACAGCACCAGCCACGGCTGCTGCCCGGCAGGCAGAACCAAGTCGCGTAAGTCGAGTGCCACCCGCAAGCGTCCATTAGCCTGGCTACCGGTCTTGAGGTTCACCATCGCAGTGCGACGCTCGTAGTTGAGCGGATCGACTACCGCCAGCGAAAGTGCTGTTCCAGGCGTGGCTTGTTGCACGGCTAAATCGAATGCTATCGCCCGCAAACCACGTTGTTTACTATCGGTTGGCCCCAGCAGATGCACGGCTTGCATCGCGGGAAGTGTAAGCACTCCCGAACCCGTGGTAGTGTGTGGGTGGCTGGTCAGGGCAAGGCGGTCGTAAGAGGGAAACTCCTGCCGAATGATCGGCTGGCGAGATCGCGACGGATTCTCCACACCCAACGGCGCAAACTCCCAGCCCTCCTGCCCAGAGGTAGGCAGGTTGTCGCTGCTGGAATTGAAAAGCTGCACATTAAACAGCAACCCTTCTTCGCGCTGCACCAGTAGTTCATCGGCCTTCATAGCGTTATCCAGCTTCACCGCGCGCATCTGCGTATTTCCTGCAGGCATGTCGAGCAGAGTGCGTGGTGCCGTTCCGACTGTGAATTTCATCGAACCGCGCCCAAACGCCTGTAGCGTATCAAAGGACGCACCAGGTTCCAGCGAAATCGCCAGTTGTTTACCGGCGTTGCTGTAGCCCTGCATCATCGGCCAAGCGCGTCCCAGGTCGCCATCCAGCCCCGAACGAGAGCTACTGAGCACATCGCGCGCAGTGGGCATTGCCAACTGCTTAAGCTGCATCGCTTGTCCGTTCATGGGGACGGCAGGGAGAGAAGCGTTACTTTCCAGCCCCAACCGTTTGCGGCGTTCCTGTAACAACGGCTGGATGTCGATAGTTGCGTTTTGTGGACTCTCGTTCTTCGCCAGCCGCGCGATATCTTCTGCGCTCAACGGGCTTTCATAGATGCGCACCTCATCGAACGACTGCGCCCACGTTGCACCGACGGGTTTGGAATAACTCGAAGCCTGAACCCCCAGGCCGATGTGATTGATATTGCCGCCATAGAACCAGGGCTTATCGGAAGAAGCTGCCAGTTTGCCATCGACATACAGCGACACGCCACGTCCCTGATTCCAACTCACTGCTACATGGTGCCAGGCGTTCTTTTCGAGCGTGGTATTATTGGCCGAAAGAGTCAGCCCGGTGCCGTTGTTGTTTTCACTGGTGTAAAAGCCCAATCGCAAGCGGCCGCCCTGCGTGAAAACGCGCAGCCAACGACAGAAGTAAAAGCGCTGGAAACCGCTGATGGTGAAGACGTTGTTTTCTTCGCGCCCCAGCGTTTCATCGGGCCGCCAGAAAAAGCTGAGCGTGCCCGCAGGCATATAGGCATTGCCCGCCCCTTCGTAGATCAGGTTCTCGCCGCGCGGCACACTAATACCCGCGCTAAACGCACCTTGCGGCAGCTTCGTTGCGCTATCTTCCAGCGGTTTGGCCAGACTACCGGCAATTTCGGCAGTGGTCGTGCTATCGAAAGTGGCCTGAAAGATGGGGGTTGGCGCTTGCGCAACACTACTGACAGACGGCAATAAAATGAATGAAGTCGCCAGAAGAGAGAGGCGATTTTTAAGAGCAGACTGCAATAAAAGATTTTTTTTCGGCATAAGGTTAACTTTTAAATCGTCAACAGCCACCACGAGCTTCTTGTGGCGGCTGTTTATTCTTTTCAACGTGTTTAGGAATTATTAGCGACAGGATCCCAGGCGCTGGGGGGATGGGTAGTGCCGCTGTATTTAGTAGCTTCTTGATATACGACGCGAGATTTAAGCCACTTCACATGCCCATCACCGAAAACCACATTTACACCGTCAAAATGGCGTCCGGTCGTATAATCGGATTGGGCCCATGCGCCACTAATACTTGAAAGTAGGTCCGGCCGAACAATGCCGCCTCCTGGCAGATAGAACGCACCACTTGGCGCAGTGCTGGCACGTGAAGCTGTAATGTAAGTTCGTCCCGAATCCATAACCACATAAAGGCTGGCGGGCGCTAATACTGCAGCCATCTTCAAACCGGTATCGGGCAATGCCACTACGTTGGCACCATATGATCCGTAGTTTCCAAACTCATAGGCTGGGTTTCCATCAGGACACTGATAAATTTGAAGGTTTTTGGTGTAGGCATGGATGGTATGTTGCCACTCCCAGTTGTTACCCTGATACGATGGGAATGGTGGCGTTTCCCCCGGCGCAGAGCGACGGTAGGGCGGATAAATCTCATCATAGTCCTGAACATACATCATAATGCCTAAACCAATTTGCTTAAGGTTGTTCAGGCAACTTGTCCGACGCGCATTTTCCCGTGCCCTGGCAAACACCGGAAACAAAATCGCGGCGAGGATAGATATGATGGCTATAACAACAAGCAACTCAATGAGAGTAAAACCACGACGTTTCATGACGTCTCCTTAAAACAATACAGTTTTTTCTGCGCTGCTCTCGTACGAGAGCAGCAATTTCCTACACCTCGGGCGGCGGTGCCGTGCTTTCGCGCACCACCAATTTCCCCTGCACCAGCATTTTGCGCGGCGTCCCGCTGCATTTGCCTTCGATGCGTTCCAGCAACATGTCGGCGACTTTTTCGGCAATGGTTTCAATCGGCTGTGTGGCCGAAGTCAGTTGCACATTCGAACCCCACAATGCTGCCGGAGTATCGTGATGGCTGATAACGCTCACATCTTCGGGCACCCGCAATCCCCGGCGCTGCAAACGCGCAATGAAGCCAATGGCGACATTATCGTGAATTACGCCCATAGCCGTGGGCCGGTTGGGCAATGAACAGAAATAATCGGCCAGGTATCCACCGGCATCCTCATAACGGCCCAGGCGCGGTGCATTGAGCCATTCCTGCCGCACCGGCACACCGAACTCGGCAAAAGCGCGGCGTACACCTTTGATGCGCCACTCGTCGTCGGGCGGCAATGAAAAGCCGATCTCACGATGCCCCATCTCCAACAAGTGGCGCATGGCGACGTAGGTATTCTCTTCGCGGTCGAAAATGACCTGATCGCAATCGAGGTCGAGCGGCACGTCGTAATAGACCAAATGCCCACCTTCTTCACAAAACCGCTTGAGTTCTTCACGGGCAACCTCATTGAGTTCCCATTGATTGCACACAATGCCGAGCGGACGCAAACGGCGCAGGTTGCGAATGACAACCTCCGGCTCGGCATCCGGCGCGGAAAGGACATTCCCCAGCGCATGAATCGAAGCGTTGTAGCCCCGGTCGCTGAGCATGCGCTGCAAAAGCTGTAGCTTCTGAGTGCGCACGTCCAGGTCGAGATAAGAAGTGACTAACGCCACGGTATTGTCTTGCAACTGATGCACCAGGCGCTGGGCATTAGCGTTAGGCCGGTAGCCAAGCTCAATCGCGGCTTTGCGCACCGCCTCGCGCCGCTCGGGAGCGATGGTACCATTGCCGGTAAACGCCGCCGAGACGGTGGACTTGGAAACGCCCAACATTTGGGCCACGTCTACAATGGTCAGCGATTTCTTTTTCTCGGAAGCGGAAGTGTTCATAACTTTCATGGAACGTTCCATGCGTGTTTATTATTCCCCAAAAGAATGGGCGTTAAACATTTTTTTGAAAAGAATCTCACGCAGAGGCGCAGAGGACGCAGAGAAAAGTGAAAGTTGAAAATGGAAAGTGGAGAATGAGGGTGCTTCACAGAGCGCAATGCTTGCATGATTTTCCATTATCCATTCCTCACTCTCAAATCTCTCTGCGTCCTCTGCGCCTCTGCGTGAGACAAAAAAAGAGGCTACCAAAAATTCGGTAGCCTCTTTCAATTCAACTTTTCAGCTTAGTGCGCGTGCGGAGCCTGGTAATACTGTTCCACGTTGGGCGGCAGCGCGGGTGAGGCTTTCACGTCGCCCGATTTACGCGACTTCTTGATCTCGTCGATGATGTTCTTCGGAGCGGAGAAGTCGTATTTGTCTTCATACTCACGCGTTTTGCGCAGGGCATAAAAGTCGAGTTGGTCGCGTTCACGCGAACGATACCAGGTTTCGTAGGCCAGGTGTTGGTAGGCTTTCTTTTCCTTTTCGCTCTTGGCAACGGTTTCCATGTCGCCATAAAGCAAGGCCAGGAAGTGCAAGCCGATGTCCTGAGTAGCGGTGCGCTCGATCTGGCGAAGATTATCCAACTGAGTTTTGATAGCAGCCGGAGCATCGCCGCGCAGTTCGTAGATCTTGCCCATGGTGTCCAGGTCGGTGAGGTGGTAGCGCGGGTTGGCGTTCATCACACCAATCAGGTTATCCACCGCTTCTTTATAACGCTTCTGCTTGCGTAACTCCCAGGCCGGGAGGTAGCGGGCAGCAATCGTCACAAATGCACCGGTAGGTGTGCCGCCACGAGCCTGCATTTTCTCACGCATTTCCTGGGCTTTTAACAAACCGTCGATATCGGGCACAAGCTGACGAATGCGGCTCTTGATGATCGTATCACCGCTGCGGTAAAGCTGAGCAATAAGCTGATAATCGGAGCCGTAAAGACGCCAGTATTTTCCGACCGAGGTCAGCGTAGCCAACTCGGCGGGGGTGCCCTTGAGCAGGTCGCCGCCCCACATTTTCAGAGCCTGATCGACAATCGGGGTTTTTTCGTAGATGTGCGCGATGGTGTGTCCCACCACGTCCAGGCCGCCTTGCTCTTTAGTCGTCACCTGTTTGCCATCGATGACGTTGGTCTTTTCAATTTCGCGAGCGTCGGTCTGTTTGCGTGCCGTCTTGAAAAGCTCCACCGTTTCTTCGTTGTAGTAACCGGCTTTTTCCGCGCGAGTCCAACCCCATTCGAACCACAAGCGGTAGGTTTCGGGGTTCATGTTGGCACCACGGCTCAGGTAACCCAAACCGGTATCGATGGCAGTCTGCTGCTTTTCACGAATCGTCTTGTTGCGCAGCTTTTCCGGTTCGATGTTTTTGTAGACATCGTTCATCGGAATGTCGGCGTAGATGTTGTAAGCCCAGTGCCAACCGGCGGTGCTCCACGCTTCGATGAACTGCGGATCAAGCGTGACCACCATTTCCATCAACGGGTTCTGGCGGGTAAGCAAACCTTTATGCCAGTATTCATCCGACTTCATCCACAACAGGTTGGCAACCTGGCTTTTAAAGCCCGAAGCCAGACCTGCCACCATCAACGACGAGAGAACACGCGCATCGAGCTTGGGCGAGTATTGATCTTCCATACCCGGCACACTGGCACCCGAGGCGCGCATCACATTACTAAGCCAGGCCAGCGACGGACCGTAGCGCTCTTTCTGTAACTGACGCTTGATCTTTTTCTGCTCGTCGGTTTTGGCTTCCATTTCCGGGTTCTTTTCAGGCCCGAAATTCATGGTTCGGAAACGCGACAGATCCGCCTGGCCGGCGTTATAGAGAACTAATAAAACAAGGGCTGAACCTGCTAATCCCCAGCGTTTCATGACATATCCTTTCGAGTTGGAAATAAGATGAGCGATAGGCCTGGAATACACCAACTCCTATCTCCCACCTCCCAACTCCACTCTTAAAATTCCCGGTCGCTGAAGATCAGGTAGGCGATCGTGAGCAACACGGCAATATAAATCAACCCCGCGCCATAGGCTTTCCAAATGTAATTGAACGCCACTGGCATATCGTTCACCAGGCGTTCACGCACATCGAAGCGGTCAAGACGGGGCAGAATGAAGGTCAGCGATTTTACCAAGCCCAACACCGGGCCAGATAGGCCTTTATCGTCACCGGCATGTTCGCCACCCAAATGCTCCAGGAACGAAGCACCCTGGCCGCCGAAGTAGACCACGAAACAGAAGACGATGGCGGTGATGTTGGAGACAATCAGAGAGAGCATCAGGGCCAAAGCGGCCATGATGAGCAACTGTCCGTATTGCAGGATGAGGGCGCGGGCCAGGTTCAGCAAATCGAACGCTAAGCCGGGGTGAGTTTGGGGCACAATTTCCATGGCTCCGGCAAAACCCTCGCGCCGAATCTTGAAGATGGCGTATGAGAGCAAAAACATGAGCGACAGAAAGAAGAGGTTGATAAACAGCGTGAGAGCCAGACCCAGAAATTTGCCGATGAGAAATTCAAGGCGATCGACGGGCTTGGAGAGAATGGTAAAAATAGTGCGGCGCTCAATCTCCGGTGGGACCAGGGCCACACCCAGGAAGATTGCCATCAACATGGTGATGATGACGATAAAGCCCATGCCGAAGTCGCGAAGGAACTTTTCTTCTTCACCCGGCTGCATCCATGTAAAGAAGGTGGAGAGCGAGAGCATCACCAGGGCGAAAACCAGCATGGCCGACATCCAGCGGCGGCGAATCGCTTCCTGGAAGGTGGTGGTGGCAATGACCCCGGCTGCAGGCGTGGTGAGCCAGGTCAGCGCGATGAGAAGAACAAAACCAACCTGGTCGAACACTGTGACTTTATCGGCCAAACCGGCTTCGGGAATCGGACTCTTGTAGCCGCGCGTATTATAATATGCTGCGACAAGCAGAATAAGAACTGTAACGATAATTTGTCCGACACGCCAGCGCTGGGGCACTTCCACACGGTCGGACGCGCTCGGTTTGAGCGCGCCGCCTGCAGGCGCAGTTGCTGCTGTAGAACTCATGGTTATCTTTCCTTAGAAAAAGGCCACCGCTTTGAGATACGCCAAAGCAATGGCTAAAACTGTCTACCGTCCGTCACTTTTTACGCTACGCACGAACACGTCTTCGAGCGTTTCACTGTGACCTTTCACGTCCACGACCCGTCCGTTGGCATCACGCACGAAACGCAACACTTCATCGAGCTTTTCAGCGCTATCGGCATGCAGCAACACGTGGTTGTCGTGCTTTTCGTAGGCATAAGCAGCGGCAGTGGCACGCTGCAGCGTGGCGTCATCGATATTTTGGGCGTAGATTTCAAAGGTCTGGCTGGGGCCAACCAGTTCGCGCACCGTGCCGAATTTCACCAGCTTGCCTTCGGAGAGAATCGCGACACGGTCGCAAATCGCCTGCACGTCGGCCAACAAGTGGGAACACACCAGCACGGTTTTTCCGGCGTCGCGCTGACGCAGGATGGCGTCTTTCATCTGGCGGGCGCCGATGGGGTCGAGACCGGTAGTCGGTTCATCCAGGAAGAGCAGTTCCGGATTATTAATGAGGGCTTGGGCCAAACCGACACGCTGCACCATACCCTTGGAGTAGGTGCGAATCACGCGCTTGCGGTCGGCGGGGTTGAGCGATACCGTATCGAGCAGTTCGGGAATGCGCTTTTTGCGCTCGGCGTCGCTATAGCCAAACAGCTTGCCATAGAAATCGAGAACTTCTTCCGAGTTGAGATGGTCGTAGAAATAGGGACCATCGGGAAGAAAGCCGATGCGCTG
>DAITOV010000173.1:0-9934 GCA_036833945.1 Abditibacteriia bacterium | reverse complement strand
GCACCACACCGCGGCCCCCACAGCCGTGCCGGGCAGGGGCGGATCGGGGTTTTTCACGCCTGCCGAACGCTCGGCGCTCAGGCGCAGGTCGTTGGCCTGTTTGGCTATTTGCGGGATGGTTTCGTTGGTCAGCGAAACGGCAATGGTTTCAAAGGTCGATTGCAGCAGCGGTGAGCCTTCATACACACGCTGGGCGAAGTAGTAGAAAAGAATCGCCCCCGGCGGGTGGGTGGCGGCATGAGCCTGCACTGCCGATTGTGGGGTTTGGTGTTTGGTGGCGTAGTCGCGCGAGAAATCGCGCGGGTTTTGAATCTGGTAGGCGGTGCCGAAATATTCGTTCGAAATGTCGCTGAACTGCGAGGAGACAAGGTTGGTTGTGCCGCCCGGCCCCAGCAGCGCCCAGGGTAGGGCGAAAGCCACAATGGTGAGGCCCAGAATACACAACCGGGTCGAACCGCGCCGTTCCTTATCGCTTTTGGCGCGCTTGAAGCGATCGTAGGCCGAGAGCGCAGCCAGGCCGCCGAAAATGAAAATCACCGCCAGCGGCAGTCCCCATGCCTGGGCGGGCCAGGCACCTTCTGCCGGTTTGATTTGCCATTCACCCGCCACACCGAGGGGCCATTTGGCTTTGGCCAACCACCACAGGGTGAGAGCGAAGGCAAACAGGCAAACGCCCATTAAGAGAGCGGCGGGACGTTTATGGGCGGGGTTGAAGCTACTCATTATTTTGTAACTTGGTTTTCTTTGTCACTGTTTGGTAACGCTTATGCCTGAACTCCCCCACCCAGCCTCCCCCTGCGGGGGAGGAGCTATAGTCCGATGTGCGTAAAACTCCCCTCCCTCAGGGAGGGGTTGGGGGAGGGATTTGAAGCGCTTACGTTACGGACTCACTTCCACTCACGCCGAATCCGCTCGCCCAATGGCCCGGATTTACGAGAAGACGAAGGTTTACTTGAAGGCGATTTCGCCGCCGATGACCGTCCTGAAGCAGGTGTGCCCGAAGATTTCGCTGCCCGCGACTTGGTGCCATAAGCTCTGGTTGGCGGTGCGTCTTCTTCGCGGGATGCGCGTGCTGAGGGCCTGCCACCCTTTTTCTCGTCTTCGACTTTAGGCTTGGCGATGCTGGGACGGGCAGCAGGCACTTTGCCGGCACGGCTGGCTTTAATCTTGAAGCCTTTCTCGGCTGCTTTGCGCAGAGCATGCACTTCGCCCGGCAGGAGGATGCGGTAGTCGCCGGGTGCGAGTTCATCGAGTTCTAACCCGGCGAATTTCACGCGGCGCAGGCTGGAAACGCGGTGGCCCATCACTTCCAGCATCTTGCGCACCTGGCGATTGCGGCCTTCGCGCAGGGAAATTTCTACCAGCGCGTTGGTTTCGGTTTGTGCTTTAACGGTGACGCGGCAAGGTGCCGTCTTGACTCTTTTCTTGCTGCCTTCTTCGGGAATAAAAACGCCCTCTTGAAGAATTTTGACGACTTCCGGCGTGAGCTTTCCGCCACAGCGCGCGTGATAGGTCTTCTCCACACCGTGCGAAGGGTGGGTCAGCATATGCAGCAAATCGCCGTCGTCGGTGAGCAGCAGCAAGCCGGATGTATCGAAGTCGAGACGTCCCACCGGATTGAGCTTTTGCAGCTTTTTGGGCAATAAGTCGATCACCGTAGCGCGGCCCTGGGGATCGTTTTTCGTGGTGACGATGTGGCGTGGCTTGTGCAGCAGGACCACGGTGGTGGTGTCGTCTGAGACGCGAAGCGGCTTGCCGCTGACGGTAATTCTGTCGCGGGTGGGGTGGGCTTTAGCGCCCAGTTCGGTGATGATTTCGCCATTGACGCGCACCTGGCCCTCGGCGATGAGTTTTTCAGCGGCACGGCGCGAGGCGATACCGGCCCGCGAAAGAAGTTTTTGGAGTCGTTCTTCGCCGCCATCAGCGGTCGTATTGTTGTTGTCTGCGTGCTCGCTGCCGAGCTTGGCGTTTTCTTTTTCTTTCATTATTATCCTTCACTTTCCAACCGGTCAGCAGCAAAACTCCCACCAGGCCTAAAGCATATACGCTCCAGCGCCCGATGGGTTGCGACGGCATTAAGGTTCCCAGCCAGGGAGTATATTTAGCGACAAATGATTCCGGCACCGCTTCTTTGGCGACCAGCGGCACACTGGCAATTTTATGACCGTTGAGCCGCCATTCCAGCCAGGCGACGGGTTGTTTTTCTTTAATAGGTGCCGTGCGCTCAAGCGGATGCACGTGCGTGGTGAGTGCGCTCTGTTCCCAGGGGCGGAGTGGAAGGCGAATTTCGCGCTCGGCTTCGGCGATAGCATCACTGGCGCCGCCTTCGATGGGAACGGTGGCCAGTTCCTGTCCACCGCGCGCGATCAGAGTCGGTTTGAATTTCTCGAAGCCGTGGCGAATCAGCAGGTTGGCGCTGTCGTTCCAGCTATCGGGAGAATTGAGCACCACACCGATGAGCTGCCACGGACGATTGGTTTTCGGGTCGATACGCGTCGCCGATGCAATGAGGCAGCGCCCGGCCTGGCGGGTGTAGCCGGTTTTTATGCCGTCGGCTTCGTCCCAGCGAAACAGCAAGCGGTTGCGGTTATGCAACTGGCGCACTGCACCCACCTTGGCGTTGCCGCGTATGGTGGTTTCTTTGGTCTTGACGATCTGGCGGAAAATATCGTGCGTCATGGCCTCGCGCGCAATCAGCGCCAGGTCGTAGGCGGTGGTGTAGTGCTCGGGATCGTTGAGACCGTGCGGGTTGACGAAATGCGTATTCTTCGCCCCCAACTGCTTGGCACGGGCGTTCATCATCTTAACGAACTCGCCTTCGGTTCCGGCCACTGCTTCAGCGATGGCGACACACGAATCGTTGGCCGAGCGAATCATGGCGGCTTCGACCAATTCAAACAAGGTGAGCTGTTCGCCTTTTTGCAGCGCAATGCTCGATTCGCCCACCTGCGGCGGATTGGGGCCGATGGTGTATTGGGCATTGAGGTCGCCTTTTTCCACAGCCAGCAACGCCGTCATGGTTTTGGTGGTGGAAGCCGGTGCGCGGCGCTGGTGCATATTGTGAGAGGCCAACACACGCCCGGTTTCAGCATCCAGCAATACATAAGAAAGGGCCGCAACCGCTTGAGGATCGGCTTTAGGATTGAGAGTCGATTGAGCGACCGCCACCGGTTGGAGCAGAGGCGAGACACTGCCGCTGCTCAATGCGCAAACCAGGGAGCCACATAATAAAAGGCGACGCAAAGACTGCTTCATGCGACCGCCTCCTCCTGCGGGGCAGGTTGCGGCTCTTCTTCGGTTGTCTCTTCTGCTACCTCTTCAGCCTCATTTTCGTCCGTCACGGGCGTTTCGTCCGACACGTTTCCTGTTTCTTCTGAGTTGGCTTCTGCTGCTGGTTCACTCTCGGCTGGCGTTTCGGCGACTTCTTCCGCTTTTTCCTCACCCTCTTGCTCGGCCGTTACCACTTCTTCGCCTTCCTCTTCACCCTGGGCTTCGTTGTGCTGCATCTCCTGCATCGGGCCTTTGGAGAAGAGCGAGAGCGTGCCGCCTTCCTGCGCCATTTCAGCTAACTCGGCTAAGGGCGGCAGGTCGGCAATGGAGCGCAGCCCGAAGTGATCGAGGAATTGCTGGGTCGTTTCGTAGAGCCAGGGACGCCCCGGTGAATCTTTGCGTCCGGCGAACTGCACCAGTTTCTTGTCCAGCAAAAACATCAGCGGGCGTGAGCAATCGACACCGCGCAGTTCTTCGATTTCAGCGCGGGTGAGCGGCTGGCGGTAGGCGGTGACGGCCAGCACTTCGAAGGCGGCGCGCGAGAGTTTCTGGCGTGGGGCTTCGCGCAGCTTGAAGACGAAGGGGGCGAGTTCGGGCTTGGTCAGCATTTGCCAGCCGCCAGAGACTTCGATGATTTGCAAGCCGCCGATGTGCGATTTTTCCTCGCGCAGCATTTCCAGTTCGGCCATTGCCTGTTCCTCGCTGAGTTCGAGGATATGTGCGATTTTTTCAATCGACATCGGCGTTTCGGCGGCGAAGAGAATGGCTTCGATAATATCGGTTTTAGAAACTTTGTTGCTCATGCGGAAACAAAACTGCTCTCTTTAATTTCGACCCAAATTTCGTCGAAGGCGGTGCGCTGGCGCACCTGGGCTTTGCCGCGACGGACCAGTTCGAGGATGGAAAGGAAGGTAATGACGACTTCCAACCGGCTCTCGCAATCTTCGCAGAGCATCTCGAAATTGAAAGGCTCACCGCTTTTGAGTCGGCTATAAACATCGCGTGTGCGCTCGTGAATGGAGAACGGCTCACGGCGAATGAGGGCCACCGGTCGCTCTTCCAACTTCTTAAGCACGCGGCCTAACGCGCGCAGCAGATCGAAGGTCGAAACGTCCTTGAGCAGCGAAGCCGCATCAGCTTCGGGCGTGGCGAGCGTCTCGGCAGCTACATCGGGTGGCACCGAGCGTTCGGGCGGCACCGGTGGGCGGTTCATCAGCAGGGCACGCTCATCGCGCATCTCTTCGAGGGTCTGCGCGGCGCTTTGCATGCGCTGATATTCGAGCAGCCGCTCCACCAGCTCGCGGCGCGGGTCTTTCTCGGCTTCGCCTTCTTCTTCCTCGCTGGCCGATTCGTTCTTGGGCAGCAGCATGCGCGACTTTACTTGCATCAACGTTGCCGCTGTCACGCAGAAGTCTCCGGCATATTCGATATCGACATTGGCAATCTGTGCGTCATCGGCCTTGGCCAGTTCGTCCATAGTGCGTAGATATTCGACGAACTGCGACGTCACTTCGGAAATAGGAATATCGAAAATATCGTAACGGTGTCCGCGAATCAGATACAGTAACAGGTCGAGCGGCCCCTCGAAGATGCGCAGGCGAATTTTGTGCCCGGTAAACCGGTCGGGGTCGCGCACCTGTGGCTGATCGGGAATCGCGCCGTTTTGGGCGGGTGATTCCTGAATCTCCTGTTCCTGTTTTTCAATAACCGCTGTCCCGATATTTTCCATCACCGTGTGTATGTCATACCGAATACTACTGCAATGATTTGAAAGACTAAATCTCGGAAAGGTGCCAGAATGGCTCCCAACACACCAAACCAAAGCAAACCTAAAAGAATCATGAACGAGTAGGGGCGAATTTGGTCGAAGAGATCTGAGATAGCTGGCGGAGCATAGTGCTCTAAGACGTAGTGTCCATCCAGAGGCGGCAGCGGTATCATGTTAAAAACAGCTAACATAATATTCATGGAGAAAGCCGTAATTAAAATAGTGCCGATAATCGATGGAATGGAGTTGAGATCGGGATTAATCCTTATCATATCTACAACCTCACCCCCATTGAAGACGACCCCACTGCTTTGGGTGACAAACCGGAAAATCACCAGCATAATTAACCAGAAAATGGCTTGCAAAATGTTGGAGACAGGTCCCGCCAGAGCGATTAGCATTGCATCGCGACGCGGGTTACCCAAATTCCGCATCTGAAAAGGAACAGGTTTTGCCCAGCCAATGAGAGGTGCACCCGTAAAAATAGCCACCACAATCAAGAGCGTACCGATTGGGTCGAGATGCGCCAAAGGATCGAGTGTAAGGCGCCCTTGTCGCTGCGCTGTATCGTCACCCAACTTATAAGCTGCCCACGCGTGAGCGAACTCGTGAATGGTGAGCGCCGAAACGAACGCTGGAGCCAGCAATAACAGATAAAGAACTTTATCCATATAAATGGTGAAAGCCACCGCAAGCGAGCGGCAGCTATAAAAGTGGGGACATGGCACGCCATGTCCCCGTGATGTTTTTTACGCTACGCTTTCGCTGAGCAGCAAGCGCTGGGGCAGTTGATCGTGCGAGATCAAATCTTCCAGAGTTTCCCGCTCCACAATGATATCGGCCTGGCCGTCGTTCACCAGCACCACGGCGGGGCGGCGGAAGCGGTTGTAGTTGTTGGCCATCGCCTGGTTGTAGGCACCGGTGGAGTAGACTGCCAGAATATCGAAATCTTGCGGACGGGCGATCTGGGTTTCTTCGATCAGCACGTCGGTTTCGCAGTGCTTACCGGCAATGGCGAAGGTTTCCATCTCGGTTTCGTTGGCACGGCTGGCGTTGAGGCAGAAATACTTCGCATCGTAGAGGGCCGGACGGGGGTTGTCGCTCAGGCCGCCATCGACTGAAACATAGGTGCGCACGCCGGGGATGTGCTTGATGGTTCCCACTTCATAAAGCGTGGTTCCAGCTTCGCCCACCAGCGAGCGGCCCGGTTCGACGGCCAAACGCGGCACTTCGAGGCCGAACTCTTTGCAGTATTCATACACGGCACCGACCACGGTTTGTGCATACTCCTCCATCGAAGGCGGGGTGTGCTCGGGCAAGTAGCGAATACCCAGGCCACCGCCGAGGTCGAGTTCCTCAACAGTGAAGCCGAGGTCTTTCTTGATTTCAGCGAGGAATTCGCACATCAGGCGAGCGCCCATCTTGAAGAAGTCGGCTTCGAGAATCTGGCTGCCGATGTGGCTGGAGAGGCCCACCAATTCGAGGTTTTCCTGTTCCAAAGCGCGTTCGACGCCGTTGCGGGCCATGCCGCCCAGGATGTTGAAGCCGAACTTGGTATCGACACGGCCGGTCTGGATCAGTTTATGGGTGTGGGCATCGACAGCCGGGGTGAGGCGGAGGGCGATTTTCTGCTTGATGCCATGCTCACCGGCCAGTTCGTTGAGAATGCCCAGTTCGCGTTCGTTATCGACGATGACACGGCCCACACCGGCCTGCAGGGCCATAGCAAGCTCTTCGCGCGACTTGTTGTTGCCGTGGAAGACGATGCGCTCAGCCGGGAAATCGGCACGCAGGGCGGTGTAGAGTTCACCGGCCGAAGCCACGTCGAGCATCAAACCCTCTTCATCGGCAATGCGGGCAATCGCCAGACAGGAGAACGCCTTGGAAGCATAGATGACTTCGGTCTCGGCGTGCAGTTTCTGGAAAGCCTCTTTCATGCCGCGCATCTGGCCGCGGATGTGGGCTTCGTCCATCACATACAGCGGGGTGCCGTATTCTTTTGCCAACTCGACCGTATCGCAACCGCCGATTTCCAGATGACCGGCGTCGTTAATTTGTTGTGTTCCCAATAAAAACATCGTTTCGAAACTCCAAAATATTTCTTAAAAAATGAGCGGAAAACAGTTTAGCATAGAGAGGAGGGAGGGTTTGAAGAACCACGCGCGTGAGCAAGTGGACTGTGGGGTACTTAACGTCAGGATGACTCTCTTTAAACCAGCGATTAAAATCGCGCCCCCGACCGCGATTTTAATCGCTGGCTAATATCCCGAAGAACCACGCGCGTGAGCAAGTGGACGGGGTGAAGACTATGCGAGGACGGAATGGATGCCGGGGTAAGCAAAAATCTCGACCCCTTCCACTTGCTCACGCGCGTGGTTCTTCAAAAAAAATTATTTTCCCGTCTTGGAACAATTTTTGAGCGAAACCGGTCGAACGCCGCAGTAAGGAAAAATTTACCGAGGCAGCAAACACTATGAAACATCTCTGGATCGCCGTTTTCACACTGGGAGTGCTCATGGCTCTATTCACACCATCACACGCACAACCCGATCTCCTCAAGCAGGCCGATGCCGCCTGGGAGGAGAAATCCTATGCCCGCGCATTGGAACTCTATCGCAAGGTTCTCGGAACCAAAGACGTGCGCGACCGCGACGAAGTGGAATTCCGCATCGCGGTTTCGCTGGGTTCCACCCAGAAGTGGGATGAAGCCGTGACCGCCGGTGAAGCTCTGGCGGAAAAGAGCCTATGGAAAGCCCGTGTCTATTACTGGCTGGGTCGTCTTTATACCGTGATGCCTGCCCAGGCCTGGAAAGTGGGCGACAAGCTCTATCGCGGCGACGACTACCCGAAGATTGAAGGGGCCGAGGCTCCACAACGCGTTTACCTGCAAGTCGAAAATCAGCAGAAGACCCTCGACTACTTCGAGCGTGCCAAACTCGCCTCGACGCCCGAGCGCAACTTCGCCATGAGCGCGCTGCTCACCACACCCGCGCATTTTTTGCAGCAGCATGAAGAAATCGACCTTAACTTCGATTTGGCCGCTTTTCTGCCACAGGTGAAGCAGCAGGAATTCATTGAAGAGATGAACAAAGCGGTGAAGGAAAACCGCAAGCTCGATGAAAGTGCCGATCACACCCGTGCCTACAACCGCGAGTGGAATTTGCCGGTAAAGGTGATTCATCTTTATAACGAAATCCCACGCCTCGACGAAGTGAAGGGCAAGCAAGACACTGCGCTTTCTTACCTCGCCAAGGGCATGTTCATCCGCGCCTATCGCCAGCAGATGGATGGCTGGGCGAATCAGTATGACGATGAGCAGAAGAAGTATGTGACACGCGAATATCCGTTTGACCATCTCGAACCGATTCCCGTATTGCAGCAGGTTGTGGAGCAGTTCCCCAACAACCCGCTGGCTCCGCAAACTCAGATTCTGATTGCGCAAATCCATCAGCAGGAAGGCGATAACGTAAAAGTGCTGGCCGCCTATCAGCTGGTGGTTAACAAATATCCCAAATCGAAATGGATAAACGATGCCAAAGCCAATATTCAGCAGATTACGCGCAAAGAGCTGCGTTTCGATACCATGGCCCAGCAGCAGCCGGGCAAGAACGCCAAAATCAGCGTGAACACCCGCAACCTCAAAGAGGTGCGGTTCACGGCTTATAAAATCAAGCTGGAAGATTATCTCGCCGTTCCGGCCCGTCTCAACGACCATCAAACCAGTTTCCAGGAGTTCGGTAAGAATTTCGGCAACATTTCCCAGGTGCGCCAGAAATTGGGCAAGCCGGTGGCTTCGTGGGCATTCAACACCAAAGATAAAGGTGATTACAACGGCATTAACGAAACTATCGATACTCCACTCAAAGAGCTTGGTGCTTATGTCATCGTCGGCGATGGCGGCAGTATTCGTTTTGGCGAACTGCTGATTATTTCCGACCTCGCCCTGCTCAAGAAAACCGACCGTGACAACGCTTTCGTCTACGTCGCCGATGCCGTGAGTGGCCAGCCGGTGATGAATGCCAATGTGGTGCTCAAAGAATGGTATCACCAGAACTCCGTCCAAAAAGTCTCCATCGGTCGCGGCCAGAGCGGCGAACTTGGCTTCTTCGATAAGAAACTGATGCGCGGCCAGAATATTTACTCCCAGAATATCGCGGCTTTTGCCTGGATTGGCGACCGCTATGCCATGACTGGCCAGGGCTATTACGGTTACTACGGCAATCGCTATGGCGATAACCGCGATGAACTCAAGGTCTATGCCTATACCGACCGTCCGGTTTATCGCCCCGGCCAGAAGGTTTATTTCCGTGAAATCATCACCCGCCGCATTGGTGGTGGCGACCAGCAGCCGGTGAAAGACGCCAAAGTAACAGTGCAGGTGCGCAACCCCAAGGGTGAAGAAATCTACAGCGAAACGCTCACCTCTTCGGAGTTCGGCACCGTGAACGGCGAGTTCACCTTGCCCGAAGAAACTCCGCTGGGTGAATACTATATTAATGTCAATGTGCCCGATGCCACCAACGCCCAACTCGCGGCCAGCGGTGGCAACCGGTTCCGCGTCGAAGAATACAAGCGCCCTGAATTCCAGGTCGATATTGACGCTCCCGCCCAGGCCGTGCGCCCCGGCGAAACCGTGGCTGCGCGAGTCAACCTCAAATACTACTTCGGTTCGCCGGTGCCTAACGCCAAGGTGAAATACACCGTGCGCAAAAGCACCTGGTGGGCCAGCTACCGCTTCCCACGCCCCTTCGAGTGGCTGTGGAGCTACTGGGGCGAAGGCGACTACAACACCGGCCGCCGCAACATCGGCGGCGAAGGTTCGGGCGAAATCGTCAAGGAAGGCGAAACTCAAACCGACGCGCAAGGCAACGCCGAAGTCGTTTTTCAAACCAAAGC
>DAITOV010000172.1:0-9954 GCA_036833945.1 Abditibacteriia bacterium | reverse complement strand
GTCCACTCAAATTGCCCAGGCAATTGCAACAGCCTGGCACGAACGCCAGCCGGGTGGCATTGCTTATGGGCTGGATTATGCGGTTTTAGCTCGTAATCGTCGTTGGGTCGATCGCGAAGGTGCGGCGAAGATGTATGGCCTCGCCCCGGAGCGATTTTCGCATATTGAAGGCTCAGAAGATCATGGCGTCAATTTTTTAGCGACTTATGATGCCCACGATCAACTCACTGGTCTTTTCGTGAATATGGCGATGACAGCGCAGGAGATTGGCGGCGCGCATGAAGTCAGCGCCGATGTCTGGCATTATGCGCGGCAGGAATTGCGCCAACAATTCGGCGAAAACCTCTTTGTCTTTCCTCAGGTCAGCGCTGCGGGAGATTTGTCGCCCCACCAGCTTTATGAAAAAGAAGCCAATGCCCGTATGCTGAAACTAAAAAATTACAGCATGCGCGAGGAATTGGCGCGTCGTATTGCACAAGCAGCCCAAAACACGCTGCCATACCTGACCGCGACAATTGAAAAGGAACCGGTTTTTTGCCATTTGAGTGAAACGGTGGAATTACCGAAAAACCTGCTCACGGAAAAAGACGTGCAGGATGCCAGGCAGGAATTGGAGCACTGGCAAGAAAATTATGAAGAAGAATTGAAAAAACTTGAAGATAATCCTGCGCTAAAGGAAGAGAAACTCTGGTACTCTGCGGCGACGCGGGCTTTCCGGCACATCAGCCGTTATCACAATCTCATTCAACGTTACCAAGAGCAGCAAACCAGCAACTCTCTACTAACGGAGATTCATGCGATTCGCTTGAGTGATATTGTCTTTATCTCCAATCCATTCGAATATTATCTGGATTACGGCATTCAGATCAAAGCGCGCAGCCCCGCCGTTCAAACCTTCATTGTACAATTGGCGGGCAACGGTAGCTATATCCCCAGTCTTCGTTCCATTGGCGGGGGAGGTTATGGCTCCACTCCCGTTAGTAATGTTGTCGGCCCGGAGGGCGGGCAGGTGTTGGCGGACGAATCCGTTAGGTTAATTCGCTCGTTGTGGGCTGAAGAAAATACTCATTGATAGCCGGACGATAGGCGATTATTGTCAGAAAATATTGAGGAAAATTATGTCATTGAAAATTGGTTGGGCAGAGGTTGATATTACACCGCAAGAACTGCCGGTCTGTATTGCCGGGCAATTTCATGCTCGGGTCTCGGAAGGCGTTCTCGACCCTATAAAAGCAACCGCGCTCGTATTGGATACCGGTGACGACCACGTCGTTTTTGTGACGGTCGATACAGTCAGTATCTCCGAGCCGCTGTGGCAGGGAGTGCGCGACTTGCTGAACGAGGAAGGACTCGATCCGCAAAAAGTCGTGCTGAATGCCACGCACACCCATGAAGCACCTTTAAACCGTTTAGTCTCGAACGGTTCCTACCGCCCCTGGCAGGAAGCTGACTCAAACCTCAAGCTCGATGCACGTCCCTCAGACGAATATGTAAGTTTCGCTGCTGCGCGTATTGCGTCGGCAGTTTCGCAGGCCTGGCAAAAGCGTGCGGAGGGTGGGGTAGCCTACGGGTTGGACTATGCTGTTGTCGGCCGGAACCGCCGCTGGTTCAATACCGAAGGCGAAGCGACGATGTACCGCCTCAATGAAACGACCGCCGATACGTTCAGCCATATTGAAGGTTATGAAGACCACAGCCTCAATGTAATGGCAACCTACGATACTGACGGTGCTCTGACCGGGCTTGTGGTGAATGTCCCCAGTCCTTCACAAGAAGATGAAGGCTCGTTTTCCATTAGCGCCGATTTCTGGCATGAAACCCGGCGAGAACTGAGAGAACGTTTTGGTGAGCATCTGTTTATCTTGCCCCAGTGCAGCGCGGCGGGCGACCAGACATCGCACCTCATCTTTGAGAAAGCTCCGCATGAGCGTATGTTGCGCTTGCGCAACCGCACTGCGCGTCAGGAAGTGGCGGTGCGCATTGCCGATGCAGTGGGCCGTATCCTGCCATATATTACCGATGAAATTGATTATGCGCCGCAGTTGCAACATCAATATGAAGTGCTGCAGTTACCTTTGAATAATCTTTCGGAAGCCGATGTGGAAGATGCCCGCAAAAACCAACAGGAATTAGAAGAGATGTTGGTTCAAGAAAAACAAAAGCTGTTCGACGACCCCTCTTTACAGCAGCAGCCACGGTGGTATGTGACGTTTACCGGTGCCTACAGCCGGGCAGGGTGGTATCAGGGCGTTATCGACCGTTTTGAGCGCCAAAAGACCGATCCTAATTTCCCGGCGGAAGTGCATATTATCCGTTTAGGCGATATTGCATTTGCAACGAACCCGTTTGAGTATTATCTTGATTATGGTATCCGCATTAAGGTGCAAAGTCCGGCCATACAGACTTTTTTGGTACAGTTAGCGGGTAATGGCACCTATATTCCCAGCAAGCGCGCTGCCGATGGCGGTGGTTATGGAGCCGTTCCGGCCAGTAATCCGGTTGGGGCAGAGGGCGGAGAAGTGCTGGCGCGTTACACTGTAGCGAAAATTCGTGATTTTTGGAAAGAAGCTTAAAATGAAAATTGGAATCCCTTTGGAAGTGAAGGCACACGAGAATCGTGTCGCGATTCGCCCGGCAGGTGTTGAGCAACTGGTGCGTGACGGGCACGATGTGATGATCGAGACCCTGGCCGGTGTGGGCAGTGGTTTTTCCGATGAGCAGTTTGCCCAGGCCGGAGCGCGCGTCGTCGATACTGCTGAGGAAGTGTGGGCAGCCGATATGGTGGTTAAGGTAAAAGAACCGATGCCTTCGGAATATCACCTGATGCGCGAAGGCCAGACTCTTTTCACTTACTTTCATTTTGCAGCCGATGAAACGCTCACTCGTGCCGTGATGGATTCCGGCGCTGTCGCTATCGCCTACGAAACGGTGCAGGAAGCCAACGGTTCCCTGCCGCTGCTGGTGCCGATGAGCGAAGTTGCCGGACGGATGGCGGCCCAGGAAGGTGCTAAGTATCTGGAGAAGCTTTATGGCGGCCGTGGCTTGTTGCTGGGTGGCGTGCCCGGAACGCCGCGCGCGGAAGTGCTCGTTATTGGCGGCGGTATCGTTGGGTTCAACTCGGCCAAGATCGCAGCCGGTTTGGGAGCTAACGTCACGATTCTCGATGTGAATCTCGATCGTTTGCGCCATCTGGAAGATGTACTGCCCAAGAACGTGACGGCGCTCTATTCCGATGCGCACACCATCCGTGAAAATCTGGAACGTGCCGACCTTGTTATCGGTGCAGTGTTATTGCCCGGAAAGAAAGCGCCTCAACTTGTACGTCGCGACAATCTTAAAACCATGCAGGAAGGTACGGTGATGGTAGACGTCGCTATCGACCAGGGAGGCTGCATTGAAACCAGCAAACCCACGACGCATGAAAACCCAACGTTTGCCGTCGACGGCGTAGTGCATTATTGTGTCACGAATATGCCCGGGGCAGTGCCGCGCACCAGCACGTTCGCACTGACCAATGCAACCTTCCCGTATCTGCGCAACCTGGCAACACATGGCTGGAAAGAGGCGGCAAGCCGCGACACCGCTTTGCGAAATGGTTTGAACATCGTACACGGTAAGGTGACCTATCAAGGTGTAGCGGAAGCTTTTGGGATGCCCTATACGTCAACTGATATGTTGATGTAATAAGACAAATACAGGGCAAAATTTAGCTTACGAGAGCAATACATGTGCCATAGATAGATAAAAACCGCTCCTTATTTAAAATAGGGAGCGGTTTTTTTATGGAATCATTTGCAAATAAAATTTTTTAGCTCGGTATGCTTTTATGTCAGAAAAAAACTATCACTCATAGGGTATTAATGTGTAAAATAATACTTCAGTTTAATGTTTTGCTAAATTGCCTCGTAACATGTGGTATAACGCATTGCGCCAGGGTAAGTAGATATGTAATAACGACAAATATCCCGTAAAAGAAGAGTAACGTGAGTATTTTTAAGAAACTTTATCTTGGTTTTGGGGCCATAATCCTGATTCTGGTGGTTCTGGTCTGTGTCGCCTTCCTGAGCTTCTGGAAGATGGCGGAAGCAAATTCCTGGAGAGAGCATTCTTATCAGGTTCTGGTGGAAACCCAGGCGTTACGGGAAGGCCTTATCAACATGGATATCGCCGCGCGTGGTTTTGTCATCACCGGTGAAATGGAGTTTTTGCCTCCTTTGTTCCAGGGCCAGAAAGATTTTCTGCGGCATTGGGAAGAAGCCAAAAAGATGACGGCCAGTAGCCCCGTGCAGCAGGAACGGTTACAAAGACTTCGCAGCACTTATGATAAATGGGTTAAGGTCTATTTCGAGCCGTTAGAGAAGGAATGGCGTGCGAATGCGGATAAACGAGTCGACCCAGACATCGTGCTTAGCGTCGCCAAACAGGGTAAGCCTTATACCGAGGCTATGTATGCCCTGGTCAAAGATATTAACCGGACTTCATCTGAGCAACTTTTGTTACATATGCAAAAGATGCAGCAGTTCCAGACCTTAAATCAGGTCGTTTTAGTGTTGGGTGGCGGCTTTGCTATTTTGCTGGCCATTGGGCTTTCAATTATGCTGACCCGAAACACTAAGGAACTTTCAAAAACCAATCGTGAGCTGGAAAACGAGATCACGGAGCGCACCCATGCGGAGATGGCCCTTCAGCAAGCGAAAGAAGCCGCTGAAGCCGCCGACCAGGCTAAAAGTGAATTCCTGGCCAACATGAGCCATGAACTGCGTACGCCGCTTAACGCGATTATTGGCTTTTCGGAGATATTGGAAGATAAGACTTTTGGCGAACTCAACGTCCGTCAGGAAAAATATATCGGCAATGTCTTGAGCAGTGGACGGCATCTTCTCCAACTCATCAACGATATTCTGGACCTCTCAAAAATTGAATCGGGGCATGTTGCTTTAGATCTGGTGTCGGTCAACGTGGCTGCGACTTTGGGTAATGTTGTCACGATCGTTAAAACACTGGCAAGCAAGAAACGTATCGAGCTTGAAGTGGAAGTAGAGCCAGGCTTACCCGCACTCATGGCCGATGAATCTAAGTTTAAGCAGATTCTTTACAATCTTTTGAGTAACGCCATCAAGTTCACTCCAGATGGCGGCAAAGTTTGGGTAAAGGCGCGTCAGACGACTCTGGGCAATGGCATGCCGGGCATTCAATTGGCGGTAAGCGATTCCGGCATCGGTATTAAACCGGAAGATCAGGCGCGTATTTTTGGTGAGTTTGAGCAAGTCGATTCTACCTACGGTCGGCAGCAACAGGGAACGGGGCTGGGCCTGACTCTCACTCAACGCTTTGTGGAGCTGCACGGCGGACGGATTTGGGTTGAAAGCAAAGGCACTGAAGGCAGCGGTAGCACCTTTGCCTTTGAGTTACCGTTGAACGTCGAATCGGAAAAACATCGGCATATCAACACATTATCGATTCCGGAACGTGCCTATCCTTCCGACGGTGATACCCGGCCTGTTGTGTTGGTGGTGGAGGATGAAAGGCAAGCGAGTGAATTATTTACCCATTATCTTTCCGAGGCTGGTTATGCAGTGGCAAATGCAGTGGACGGTGAACAGGCGCTTCACATGGCACGCGAACTCAATCCACATGCCATTATTCTTGATATTTTTCTTCCTAAAAAAGATGGGTGGAATGTCCTGACCGAGTTGAAGTCGCGCCCCGATACCCGTGCAATACCCATCATCATCGTTTCCATTACCGAAAACCGTGAATTAGGCTTCAGCATGGGAGCGATTGAATATTTTGTGAAGCCGGTCAAGCGCGAACATCTTATTGAATCGGTGCATCAGGCTCGCAGCAAAACGCAAAAGCCGCTGGTTACGGTTTTAGTGGTTGATGACGAACCTCTCAATGTAGAAGCTCTCTCCACCACTTTGGAGAGTATGGAATGCGAAGTGCTTACAGCCTTGAGTGGACGAGAGGGGATTAGATTGGCCGAGGAAAAATTGCCGGATATTATTATCCTCGACTTAATCATGCCGCAAATCACCGGCTTTGACGTCGTGCATCGTTTACGAGAACATCCGCAAGCTAAAGACATTCCCATATTTATTTTTACAGCCAAAGATATTACCGAAGAAGAGCGCCGGCAGCTCAACTGTCATGTCCGTGCCATCGTACCTAAGGCAGGGAAGGAAAACTTATTACACGAGTTAGCCAAGCTCAATATTATGCAATCTAACTCGTAAAGCCTTAACTTATTAACGATAGAGGAAAAAAATGATCGCAGAGAAAGTATTAGTTGTTGAAGACAATGCGATGAATATGGAACTGGCAACCGCGCTATTGGAAGAGGCCGGTTGCACTGCGCTTGGCGCAACCCAGGCGGAAACGGGAATAGAATTAGCAAAGTCCGAGCAGCCCCATCTGATACTGATGGATGTAAGCCTGCCGGGTATGGACGGGTTAACTGCGGTTCGAATTCTCAAGCAAGATCCTGCCACTAAAGATATTCCGATTATTGTCATGACGGCCCATGCCATGTCCGGCGATGAAGCCAAGGCATTCCAGGCAGGTTGCAACGGCTATCTGGCCAAACCCATCGATACGAGAAAGTTTTTGAAGATGGTCACCCATTTTATCGGGGTTAATGTTGCGAGCCGGAAAAGTAGCGAAGTTAACCTACAATCAAAATTAATTTTGATTGTAGACGACGAAGAAGCCAATTGTGAATTAGTTGAAGCTCACCTCGAAAGTTTTGGGCACCAGACAGAAATTGTGCACGATGGATTAAGCGCTTTAACGCGATTGCATGGTTCTGACTCGTTGCAAACACCTGACCTGGTGCTGCTCGATATCATGATGCCGGGCATGAATGGTTTCGAGGTAACTCGTGCCATTCGTCAAAACCCGGTAACTAACGACCTACCGATCGTCATGGTGACGGCTCTCACCAGCATGGAAGATCGGTTGCGCGCAGTTGAGGCCGGAGCTAACGACTTTATCACCAAACCCATCGATAAAGTTGAATTGCAAACCCGTATCAACTCGCTTCTCAAGATGAAAGAAGCGCAAGACGGCATTAAACGACATAAGGAAGAGCTGGAAGAAACCGTCAAGCAGCGCACCCGTTCGCTTCAGCAAGCTCTGGAAGATGTCACGATAGCCCAGTCTGAAGCCGACAAAGCCCACCTGGATACGATTTATCGCCTTGCCGTGGCATCGGAGTATAAAGATTCGGCCACGGCAATGCATATTCGGCGGGTTGGCAATTACTGTGGCTTGATGGCCAAGCATCTTCAATTACCGCCAGAGGAAATCGAAATCATCTGTGCGGCCAGCCCAATGCATGATGTGGGGAAATTAGGCATTCCTGATGCTATCTTGCTCAAGCCCAGCAAGTTAACTCCTGAAGAATGGGCCATTATGAAAGAGCATACCACCATTGGCGCGCGTATCTTGAGAGGCTCCTCTTCAAAACTATTGCAAGCTGGGGAAATTATTGCGCTTTCGCACCATGAGAAATGGGATGGCACCGGTTATCCTAACGGGTGGTCTGGTTCAAACATTCCCTTATGGGGGCGTATTTGTGCCGTAGCCGATGTCTTCGATGCCCTGACGAACGAGCGCCCTTATAAAGAAGCTTTTAGCAACGAAGTTGCCTGGGACATTATGCGCGACGAACGGGGGCGGCATTTCGATCCTCAACTGCTCGACCTCTTTTTCCAGTTGAGAGAGGAAGTTCTTGTTATCCAGGCAAAATTTAGCTGAGAGCAAATTCCTTTAAGCTATAAAATGCTAAAGGAATGTTGCAAAAATTAATGTGGTAGCAAATATTTATCAAACCAGTTAGCCACTGCCGGCATATCTTTTTGTAATTCGGGCCAGCCGTGGCCCGCTTGCGGTTTGATGATGAGCCGGGTAGGAACACCTGCAGCCTTAAGTTTGGCAACCATTATTTCGGATTGCTGTAGTGGCACCAGGTCATCGTTGCTGCCATGAATAATAAGTGTAGGCGGATCGTCGAAAGTGACGTGGTTTATCGGTGAAATTCCCCAACCTACTTGTCGTTTCTTTTTATTATCTTCCTGATAAAAATTAAAAGGCCCCGGGAAACCTTTCAAACGGCCGCGTCCAAGTGCATCGACGCCTGGTTGTCCGTAATTCAGGAAATCGGTAGGTGGAAAGAAGCAAGCGACTGCCTGCACGCGGCTTGAAACACGCTCGACGGGATCTTGTGTTTTAAGCTCACCACCATCCTTGGCACTCATGCTTTCCAACAGAGCGAGATGACCGCCAGATGAAGCCCCTATCATGCCAATGGAGTCCGGATTAATGCCGTAATCCGTGGCGTGATAGCGGACATAGCGAACAGCACGGTATAAGTCTGGAATGATTTCTGGAATGTTGAATTTAGGCTGGCTGCTGTGGCATACGGCAAAAACGGTATAACCTCGTGCGATAAGACTATCGATGACTGTTTGTGAAATATCCGTGGAAATTGCTTCGGGCGTTGAAAACCAGGCACCGCTCACAATCCAAATGACAGCCGTGCCGTTGGCATTCTTACGTGGTGTGAGCACGTCCATTGTCAGGGATAGACCGTATTTGCGCCCATAGATCACATCCCGGATGTGGGAATAAGTTCTTGGCTGCGATGCCGGTGTGGCTGTTGTGTAATGACAACTTCCTGATGATAAAGCAATAGCGGCGAGCAAACCTAACGATAAGTAGCGGCGCGTGCGGAGGGGCATAGAAGAAGTTTTGAAGAATTACTGACCGCTATAATAAGCCGCTCCGGTTGAATCCGAAGCTGTAATATAGAGATGGCCAGACGGGACGGGGCCGTAGCTATAGTTGAAAGAGCGTACGGCTTGTGGACGAACCCATTTGGCATGGCCATCCATAAAGGCATAGTTCGCACCGTTAAAGTGGCGAGGTTGTGTCGGTTGTGGACCCCATTCATCCGAATCGTCCATGCGGCCTTTGGAATGATCGAGAACGCCGGCACCACGGGTGTGATAAACCGCATCGCCAAACTTACAACACTTCACAACACCGCTAGAATCGGCCCAGAGTAAAATTTGTCCATTGTCGATCGCCGAATAGTTCGCAGAACCTACTTCTAGCAGATCGGTCACATTGACGTCGGTGCCTGAAATTTCGCTAAAAAGAATACCCATTGCAGGATACTGGTGGGCTGCTAGGGCAGTCGAAGCGGCGTAGTAGTTAAAGGCATACGATACCGGCACATTTGTGCTGTTTCCCTCATTGGTATCATTGGGACACCTATAGACTTGGCTACTTTTTACATAGGGGTAAATCGCCCCAGCCCAACCCACTCCCGGGAAAGGGGTGTTTCGAGCGCTGGCCCCATGGAAGCGCTCGTCATAGTCCTGGGAATACTGCAGCATGCCCAGGCTCATTTGTTTAATATTGTTCAGACATGAAGTGCGTCGCGCATTTTCGCGGGCGCGGGCGAAGACAGGAAAGAGGATTGATGCCAGGATACATATGATAGCAATGACGACTAAGAGCTCGATAAGGGTAAAGCCGTGAATATGTCTTTGTGTTTCTACTTTAGAGGGAAGAGGCATTGGATTCATCCTTTTTTAATATCGTTTCCAGACGACTGCCTTTTGCAAAAATGATTGGTGTTGCTATCTATGAAATCCGTAAATAGTATTTCTTTGCTTTGATTAAGGATAATAACTGTTTCTGATTATACTTCAATTTTTTGCTGTGCTGAAAAATATTTTTTATGCCTCAGCTCTGTGCAAATTTGCATACATTTGAAAATTTATTTTTGGACTATCATGAAATGATTCACTTCCATTCCCCTTTAAGGAAAATAATTAGTTTCTTGGCCAGAAATAGAGAGATATATGGCCGAAAGTTGTGTGTAGCTGCTGTCACCATCCCCCGAGTTTACTCCTACACTACCTGACGGCAACAAAAATACAGTGG
>DAITOV010000171.1:0-9974 GCA_036833945.1 Abditibacteriia bacterium | reverse complement strand
AACGTAGAACATACCGATCTTGCCATCGCCGTAATCGCACAGCGCGGCACCGGTATTTTCGACTTCGATGTTATGTAAACGAGTAGCAGCGATAGCCTGCACCGATTTGGGCTGTCCGCCAATCCACAGGAACTGATCGAGGGAGTGAGGGGCCTGGTTCATCAACACACCGCCGCCTTCACCCTTCCAGGTTCCGCGCCATGCGCCGGAATCGTAGTAGGCCTGAGTGCGATACCACGGCACCGACATCGAAATGCGATGTAAACCGCCCAGAGCGCCCGAATGCACCAGCTCACGCATTTTCTTGCGCCACGGCTGGGTGCGCAACTGGAACATGACACCTAAAAGTACACCGGCATCTTTGCAGGTCGCCACCATCTTATCGGCTGCTTTCACAGTGACGGCAATCGGCTTTTCCGTCATTACGTGAACGCCATGACGAGCGGCATATTCAGCGATCGGAGGATGGAAAAAGTGCGGCGTGACAATAGCGATTGCTTCCACGCTACCGCTACGGATGAGCTTTTTGTAATCCGTGAACGCCTGAGCGCCATACTGCGCTCCAACGGTCTTAGCCGTCTCTTCGTTGACATCGCACACTGCGGCCAACTCGGTTTCCGGCATTTCATGCAATGCCTTACAGTGCCCACCGCCCATTCCTCCAACGCCGATTACGCCGTACTTAACAGGTCTCAAAATAAAAACACTCCTAAAATTCAAAAAATGAATAAATCACTGCAAAATGAGATCGATTCATTCTTCGTTCGCTTGTCCTACACCTACGCGTCATCGTCTTCCGGCCAGAGAATATGCTGCGACCGGAGCCGCCCTTCCAGTCCGGGAAGAACCTGAGTTCGAAACAACTCGAATATTTTACGATTCCAGTAGCCCTTCTCCACTTCCTGCGTCATCACATGGATAGCATGATCTTGCGAGAGTGGTCTCCGATAAGGCCGCCACTGCCGCAACGACTCATACACATCGACAACGGAAAACACCTGCGCCAGGGTTGGAATTTGTTCACCGCGTAAACCATCGGGATAACCGCTTCCATCCAATCGTTCATGATGATGGCGGATGACCGGCAACACAGGCTCAAGCATCGCCACATTGCGGCATAGCTTTTCGCCAACGACACAATGACTTTGCACGATCTGCATTTCACGCGGCGAAAGCGGCTGGACTTTTTCCAAAAAGGCACCAGGGATACATGCTTTACCGACATCATGCAAATATCCGGCACGTTCGAGAGTAGTCAGGCTCCAATCATCCAGGCGCAATACAGCTCCCAGCTCGATGGCCATGGTAGCCAGGCGCTTACAATGGCCTTTGGTGCGTTCGTCTTGCTCTTCCACGCCCTCGGCAAAGGCCATCAATGTCGCCACCGAGCAATGAATCTCTTCCAGATAGCGCCTTAGACGAAGCAACGAACGAATACGAACGATCAGTTCGTTGGTGCTGACATCTTTACGAATATAATCGTCCGGCTTGAAGCTATCGAGCGAACTGCGGCTCACTGGAAATCCGCGTGACAAGGCATCGGCTCCTATCTTCACTTCGGCAGTCGGATCGATCAGCAGGGCAACGGAAATATGGTGCAGGTTGGCGTCGCCTTTGATAGCGCGGCAAAACTCTTTACCGTCGGCATCGGGCAGATGCTCGCCGACTAAAACAATATCGAAGGGAATGCGTTCGAGGTGGTTATAGGCCTCTTCAGCCGAAGAGCAGGAAACTACGCCGTGGCGGCTGCGGGTCAGCGTTAAGCATGCCGACGAGAGAAACGCCGAATCGTCCTCGACAATAAGTATATCGCCGGGACGTTGCGCTTCCATAATTTGAGAGTGTGAAGAGTTTCCTGTGACGTGAACCTGAATCCGGAGGAACAAGCTTCGGATTCAGATATTAAAATAGCCCCTAGGGGAATCGAACCCCTCTTACCAGAATGAAAATCTGGCGTCCTAACCGCTAGACGAAGGAGCCAAGAACTACTTGAGATATTATATTGCGCATACCCAACTTCGACAAGATGTTTTCACAAAATTTTTCCCAAGAATTTCTCACAAACTCTTGTTACATCTATTGTCAAATTTATGGAAAAACCGTCATAAAGGACCTTGGGCTTGCAACCAAACCTCATTCTTGTTGAAATTTTACTTCACGGAATACAATTCCGACCTGTTATATCACTTTATGAATTCATCACAACCCGCAGAACCTCCGAGTAGACGCAGCGACCGCTTGCAGGAGGTCAAGCCGTGAGCTTGTTGCCCTGGGCGGTCATCGCTATTCTCACCATTATCAATGCGCTCTATGTCGCTGCTGAATTTGCAGCCGTGAGCGTGCGCCACAGCCAGGTTCGACAGCTTGCCCAAGACGGAAATTCCTTAGCCCAACGTCTGTGGCCGGTTCTACAAGATTCGCACAGCCTCGATCGCTATATCGCCGCCTGCCAGATCGGCATCACGCTCACCAGCCTGGGAGCCGGTGCCTACGGGCAAGCGACCATTGCTCGTGACTTTTCTCTCCTGCTGCAAGAGAATGCGGGCCTCACCACTCTGGCTGCCCAAAGCAGTGCGGCGCTCATCACGCTTGTCCTGATTACCGTGATTCAGGTGGTTTTTGGCGAACTGGTGCCCAAATCACTGGCTTTGCAGTTTCCCACCAACATGGCGCTCTACACCTATTGGCCGATGCGTTGGTCATTGGTACTTTACGCTGGTTTTATCGCCTTCTTAAATGGTAGCGGCCTGCTACTTCTTAAACTGCTGGGCATGGGAAATGTCGGTGGACATCGTCATATCCATTCACCCGAAGAAATTGAGATGCTCATTGCCGAAAGCCGCGACGGCGGTCTGCTGGAACCCGACGAACAGGAACGGCTGCATCACGCTCTGGTACTGAGCCGCCGCACCGCTCGCCAACTGATGGTGCCACGCCGCATGACGAAGATGCTCGATGTCAACACTCCGTTCAACGAAGTGCTGCAAACCGCCATTGAAAGCCCCTACACGCGTTTGCCGATTTACCGCGACTCCATCGATAACGTGATCGGCTTAATGCATACCAAAGACCTCGCGGCGCGCTATGCCCAGTCCGGCACCGGCAACCGCGACAGCATCACCTCCATCGAAGAGGTGATGCGCCCGATCACCAGCGTCCCGAGCAGTGTTTCAGCCGACCAACTTTTGAAGATGCTACGCGAACGACGCAGCCGCCTGGCTGTGGTGATGGACGAATACGGCGGTGTTGAAGGCATCGTCACTCTCGAAGATGTGCTCAACGAACTTCTGGGCGATATTGCCGATGAGTTTAAGAGCGGCAACCCCGAACCCGAGCAACTGCCGGACGGACGGGTGCGGGTGCCGGGTATTCTTCGCCTGGACGAAGTGCTGAAATGGGCGAAAGCACCTTTGGAGCACGAGGAAGTCGATACCATCGCCGGATTGGTTGTCACTACCTTGGGCCATTTGCCCCTACCCGGTGAAGCGATTACCGTAAGCGGCGTAAAAATCGAAGTAGAACATATGGATGGTCAAGCCGTGCAGTCGTTAATCATCACCCCACGGCCAGACGACTATCAGGACGACACAGCCAAAGAACGGGATGAGAATTCAAGGAGTGCGGCATGAACGAACTCATCATTCCTTTAATCATCATCGCGGTTCTCATTGTCTTAAACGGTGTCTTCGTCGCCGCCGAGTTCGCCATCATCGGCGCACCGCGTGCCGCCATCGAACGACGCGCCGCCGAGGGACATCGCGTGGCTCAATTGGTCAGCGGTATTCTCCACGACCCGCGCCGTCAGGATCGTTATATCGCCACCGCCCAACTCGGTATCACCTTCGCCAGCCTGGGGCTGGGTATGTATGGCGAACACACCCTGGCCCATTGGATAGGAGAACGGCTCGAAGGCCTGGGAACCTCGCGCTGGATTGCCGCGCACACTTTGGCCAGTATTCTTGCGATTTCGTTCCTCACGTATTTCCATATCGTCATCGGCGAAATGGTGCCCAAGAGCATGGCGCTCATGCACGCCGAGCGCACCGTTTTGTGGATTACGCGCCCCATGCTGTTCATCAAGACGCTGCTCTACCCACTGGTGATCGGCCTCAACGGTCTGGGCAACGGGATTTTGCGCTTGATGGGCGTAAAACGCGAATTTTCTACCGGCAACTACCACACTTCGGAAGAGTTGCGTTACATCGTCGAAGAGAGCCAGCAAGGCGGTATGCTGCGTGCCGAGCAAGGACAAGTCTTGCGCGACCTGTTTGCCTTTGGCGAACGGGCAGCGCGTGAAGTAATGGTGCCGCGTGTTCGGGTAGACGGCCTCAAATTAGGCACCACGCCGGAAGAACTTCGTGCCATCTTGCACGAGACGCAGCGCACACGTTATCCGGTTTATACCGAAAATCTCGACCAGATCACCGGAGTCGTCCACATTAAAGACGTTTTACGCTTGTTGCGTGACAATCTCCCTCTCGAACAATCGGGCGTGCGCCCGATTGCCTTCGTTCCCGAAACCACCGATCTTAATGGCGTGCTCGAAGCGATGCACAAAGGGCACACGCATATGATCGTGGTCATGGACGAACACGGCGGCACCGCCGGTATTATTACCATCGAAGATTTATGCGTGGAAGTCGTTGGTGAATTTGAAGAAGGCAGCGAAGATGTGCGTGAATTGCGACGCGATAGTGAAGGCCGTCTTTGTATGTCGGGCATGACCCGGCTCGATGACGTGGGCGAAGCACTTGATCTCGTCCTCGAACACGATGAAGTCGATACGGTAAGTGGATTGGTGCTGTCGCTCCTCGATCGCCCGCCCGTCACCGGCGATATCGTGAACTATGAAAACCTGCAGTTTGAAGTGCTGGCTACGGAAGGCCACGGCGTTGCAGAATGCCGTGTGACCCCCCAACTCATCCCCGAAATTGAGAGTGAGTAGACATTCTCAATCTCATTCTTGCTTAAATTTGCAAAATTTTCCAAAATGTTGCAAAATACATCACAACGAATTTAGAGCATTGGAGTATTAATGGGCGAGTTAGTTTTTGATAAGTTAAGTAATCCGCAAGGCCTGCACAATTCACCGATTTTGGTGTTTGCCGGCGATGCTTTGGCGGCTGGCGGTTTACGAGGTTTGGGCAAGGTTCAAGAAGGCGGTCGTTGGCGGGCACGCCGTCAGGCTGAGTTTTTGCAGCTCTGCCGCGACATCACCAAAGACGGCTATGTCGATGGCTGTTTGCTGACTCCGGCCGATGCCGAAACCCTGGCAGTGGAAGAACGGCTTTTCCAGAACACCGCCGTCACTCCCATGGTGCGTCTGAACGCCGAAACTTCCATCTGGAGTCCGCGTCACGGCGAATACCGCCGCACACCCGCCCAGCCTTTCACCACGGTGAGAGTGAGCGCCCAGGCCCCTGAAGCAGCCTATTGCACCACGGTTGGTTCAGCTTTGGAATGCCATGTCCGCATCGGTCTGTATTCGATTACGCTCAATAACGATGTCGATGCCGACCGTCGCACCTTGCTCGAATATCTCAACTTTGCACGCGAAGTGGGCGATCATCCCCAGTTCGATCACTTCCTGGAAGTGTTCTTGCCCAATATCAATCTTCCGGGTCTCGATCATGAAAAGCGCGGCCAATACATCGCCGACTCTATAGTGCGCACCATGAGCTATCTCAAAAAGCACCAGCGCCCGCGCTTTATTAAGACCGAATACACCGGCGCTGCGACCTGGAAAGAGCTGTGTGAGTTCGACTCCAACCTCATCATCGGTGCATTGGGCGGCCCGCGCATCAACACCCGCAAAACGCTGGAACTGGCCGCTAACGTCGTTAACGGCGGCGGGCGGGCAACGCTCTTTGGCCGGACTATCTTCGACGATGAAAATCCGCGCCTGATCTGCAAAGCGCTCCGTGCCGTGCTCGACCGCAAGATGACGGCCGACGAAGCTTACCAGATGTATCAGCGCGAAAGCTAAATTAGCTCGAAGTTAGTCCGCTGTTTTTAATTCCCGGCGCAAAGCCCACAGGTATCTCAGAACCTGAAGGACTTCGCCGGGCATTTTCGTTATCGGGTGCGAACTCTCGCCGCTTTCGCGCGGGGCATGATGGACCACGATTTCACCGATACGTAAATCATGCAGGCGGGCACGCACATAGAGTTCCGGCCCGACGAAATTCAACCGGTATTTAATGGCCGAGAGTTTTTCCACGTGCTCTTTGCGATAGCCACGGCACCCGGCATTAATATCGTGCAGTGGCGAACCCAACAATAGCCGGGCCGCCAGGCGCAAACCACGCGTTAGCAACAAGCGCCCCGCTGCATCGCAGCGCTGTTTTTTCCAACCGAATACGATGTCATCGCCACTTTGCAACTTCTCCACGAAACGCGCCACATCAGCCGCCGAGTGCTGGCCGTCACCATCAAAAACACAAATAAACTCGCCATTAGCTTCACGCAGCGCCGAGAGTGTCGCTTCGATATAACCGCGATTGGGATTGTGGTGAAAAACTCGAACATTGGCCGATTCATCGGCGAGTTGCCGGCAAATGTCTGGCGTCTGATCGCGCGAACCGTCGTCGATGATGAGAATTTCCCATTCCCTGTCCTGGAAATCGGCCTGTAATTGCGCTGCAGCATCGCGTACGGTTCGCGCGATTGTATCTCCTTCATTGTAGGCCAGCAGCGCTAAAGTCACAAGCATGGCCGTGTATTTTAGCGTATTCCTCCTCACCAGGGAGATGCTCCATTACACTATAAGCAATGCCAAACCAGACACCGGCTCCTTATCTCATGCACAAGAGTGCCGTCGGTATGAATGACGGGCGCACACTGAACTACTACGACTTCGCACCGGTCGGTGTGATGCCGGAATATTTTGCTCTCCATCAGCAGGCCGCCCACAGCCATCCGTCTCGCGGTCCGAGAACACTTCCCCACCCCTCCGAGATGCGCTGGAATCCGACGCTGGGTGAATGGGTGGTCTATGCCGCTCACCGCATGAGCCGCCCCATGCTGCCCAGCCCGGATGCCTGCCCGCTGTGTCCGGGGATTCTGGAAATTCCCCTGTCCTACCAGGTCGCCATCTTTGAAAATCTGGCCCCCGCCCTTTCTAACTTGCACCGGGCGTCTGCACCGACCGAAGATATTGCCGATAATGTTTTTCAGCGAACACAAACCGCTCACGGCCATTGCGATCTCGTGGTTTACTCCCAAAACCATCACGGCAAATTGGCTCTGATGCCGTCCAATGAAATTTTGTTCCTGGTAGAGGCATGGCGAGACCGTTATCAGCAACTCTGCGAGTTTCCCGGCACGCGTTTTGTCGCCTTGATGGAGAACAAGGAGCGCGAAGCAGGCATGACGCTCGATCATCCTCACGGGCAAATGTATGCTTTTCCGTTTTTGCCACCCATTATAGGAAAACAATATCAACAAACTCTGGCCCAGCCGGATTTGTGGCACCGCATCATCGAAAAAGAATTGCAAGATAACAGCCGTATCATCGCCCGCACCGATGGCTTCCTGGCTGCGATGCCGTTTTATGCGCGCTATCCCTATGAAGTGCATATCTGGGCCACCCGTCCAGGTGTTTCTTCACTGATTGAAATGACGCCACAGGAACGCCGCGAACTGGCCGCAATTCTGGGTAATGTGACCGCTCGCTACGAAAATTTATGGCCGGACGCTAAATACGGTTTCCCTACCCTGATGCTCATGCAGCAATTGACCAATGTGAGATCAGCCGAAGACTTTCGTTTTCATATCGAGTTTTACCCACTTCAGCGCAGCCCTGATAAAATGAAGTATCGTGCTTCGATAGAAACCGGCGCGGGGACTTTTCTCAACGATGCGCTCCCTGAAAACCAGGCTACGGAGTTGCAAAATAGCGCTCCACAAAAAATAGAGCTGCCAACCATAATTTTTTAGGCCCAAATGGGTTTGAAAGTTCGCATTTCGGGTCATAATCAGTACAGGTGTAACACTTCGAAGACGATCTATTCGTACACAAAACAGCAGCACAATTCTTATGAGCGAAATCTCTCTCAATAACCCCATTCCACCTACCGACCAGAATGCGGTGTATCCACCGCCGCGTGGCACAGTTCCGAGCCTTAACGAGCTGGTTTTGGAATTGGAGGAACGTGAACGACAGATTGACGCCATGCGCCGCACCTGTGACACGCTCTTCACTTCGCGTTCGGTCGACGACCTGGTGCGCAATACCCTTGAAATCGCCATTGAAGTTCTCGAAGCCAGTGCCGGTTCCCTGCTGCTCTACAATGAAAAAGACGATACCCTGGTTTTCCGCTACGTCGTCGGCGAAGCCGCCGCTACCCTTACCGGTTTTGCCATGCCGTCATCGCAAGGTATTGCTGGCCGGGTGTTTCATACCGCCCAATCAGACCTCACCCAGAAAGTGGCCGAGCGCGCCGAGTTCGACCGCAGTGTCGATGAAAAGACCGGCTTCCACACCGAGAGCATGATGACGGTTCCGGTGCGCCGCGCCGAAAATCGCCCCATCGGCGTGATGCAGATCCTCAACGCCCGCCGCCTGTTCGACCAGCGCGACCTGGAAGTGCTTGAAGTGCTCAGCGCCATCGCGGCCGCAGCTTTTGAAAATGCCCGCCTGGCCCAGGAAGCACGCAAAGCCGCAATTGTGAACCTGATTGGCGACATCTCCCACGACATCAAAAACATGCTCACCCCGATTCAAACCGGGGTGTGGACACTCGAACCGATGCTCGACGAGTTGTTTGAATCACTGGAAGAAATTCGACAGAAAGTAACCCCCGAAACCGCCACCGAAATCGCCGACAGCACGAATTATGTGCAGGAAGATTACAAATGGATTCTCAGCGGCGCGCTGGATGCCGCCGATAAAGTACAGGCGCGCACCAAGGAAATCGCCGATGCCCTGAAAGGCGAAGTCGCCCAGCCACATTTCGAGCCGGGCGACCTCAATGCCAGCGCCCAGGAAGTGGCACGTGCTTTGGATATTGTTGCCCAGAAAGCGGACGTTCGTCTGCTGCTGGAACTCGCTCCCGACCTGCCCCAGGTTGATTTCGACCGGAAACAAATCTACAACGCCCTCTACAATCTGGTCAACAACGCAATTCCGGAGGCGACCGACGGCACCATTACCATCCGCACACGCTCCTGTAGCACGCCTAATGCCGCACAAGCCGATTGTGTGGCAATTGAGGTTCAAGACACCGGACGTGGTATTCCCGAACACATCCGCAAAAGGCTCTTCACCGATGATACCATTTCCACCAAGCCTGGTGGAACCGGGCTTGGCACCAGGATCGTCGCCGGTATCGTGCAACGCCACAATGGCAAAATTACGGTGGAAAGCGAAGAAGGCAAAGGCGCGACTTTCCGGGTTCTACTTCCCCTGCGCCAAAAGCCAACCGCATAAGTAATACCAATCTCAAAGATTATCTTTCTATCCGATAGGTAGGTAGTAGACAGGAAAGCGACCGGACATCAATGCCAACGCCCCTCTTTTCTGTCGTTAATTACGAAAACTTGCGATGAGGTTTATGTAGCCGAAGGCTTTGCGTGCTATGGAACGGTGACTGCTTAAGATTTTAATTTGTAGGACTGGTATAACACACCCAACAGCTCGGTCAGGGAGCAAGAAGATATGTCAATCCGGCTTGCTCACACGCGCGGTTCCTCATTTCTGAAAACCTTTTGAGTGTGGTGACAAGTCACCGCACTCAAAAAATAAAAGGGACGCAGCAAGCTGCATCCCTTTTATTTCTATCCGTAAGAACCGTTTACGCCACGCGTGGTTTGCCCACGATCATGCTCATGTAAACGCCCAGGTTCTTCTTGAACTGTTCGATGGCAAAGCGCGGTTCCACTTCCGAGCGGAGTTCGGCTTCGGTGAAACGGAAGAACGGAATGCCGCCATCGTGTTCGCCTTCTTTTTCGAACAGCTTGGTGAGGCCATCGTA
>DAITOV010000170.1:0-9983 GCA_036833945.1 Abditibacteriia bacterium | reverse complement strand
GCAAAGCACGACGGCGCGTGTCGTCATGGTTCCGTCGCTGGTGCGCAGGGTGAAGCCGGTTTCGTCTTGGCGCAGTTGTTCCACTTTCACTGCCGTTTGCAACTGTGCGCCGGAGGCTTTCACTTCGGTGACCAGTGCATTGAGCACAGTACGCGCCGAATCGGTGACGGGGAAGTATTTACCGGTTTCTTCCAGTTTGAGTTCCACCCCCAGCGTCTCAAAAAACTGCAAGGTGTTCTGTTGTGAAAAAGCACGCAGCACGCGGCCGGTGAAGGCTTTGTTGCCTTCACCTTTGAGCGCCGCCGAGCCGCCGGGGTCGCTTTCGGTGTGGAAGCGGGCCGGATGCACGAACTCGTTGGTGACATTGCAGCGTCCACCGCCTGCCACCAAAATTTTGGCTCCGATTTTCTCGCGGCCATCGAGAAGCAACACGCTGGCGGCGCGTTCCCCGGTGCGTATACGTGTGGCGTGAATGGCAGTCATTAAACCGGCGGCACCGGCACCGATGATGATGAGGTCGTGTTGAGTCATGCAATTGTTGAATTTTGGGTTGGTGCAGGAAAATGTTGTTCGAAATATTCCTGCCACTGCGGAGAGAGTGTGGTGCGGTCTTGAATATCGCCTGCAATCTGTTCCAGGCCGCATTCGAACGCTCCCCAGGCCGATTCGGTGGGTGCCACGATGCAGTCTTCAGGGAACACATGCTGCATTTTGGCATTTTCGATCACGGTCTTTAGGTCTTGGCGCACGCCGGTGAGAATGAGCGTGCCGCCGTTCTGGCGGAATAGTTCGGCGAAATCGAAGAGTGCTTTCCAACAGGAATAATCCACCGAATGAGCGCGGCGGGTGCGAATGATAATGAACTGCGGGTTTTGCAGGCGGTGAATTTCGGCTAATTGGGTGCGCAGTTCGTGGGCTAAGCCGAAAAAGAGGTCGCCGTGCAGCGCCAGTGCCACCAGGCCCGAAGGTTCGTGTTTGCTGCCGGGAGTGTAGGCGATTTCATCGAAGCGAATTCCGCGTGTTCCGGCGCTCTGCGGATGCGGCACTAATTCATAAATCTGAAGGAGGCGGGCACGCGACAGGAAAATGACCATCGCAACGATAATTCCGATGAAAAAGCCCCACTCGATTTTCCCGGCGAAGGTGACCAGGAAGGTGATCGCCAGCACTGCAAAATCGGGCCGCGAAGTGCGCCACACCTGGATGATGGCAGCCGGGTTGAACATTTTCAAGCCCGTGTAAAACAATAAACCGGCCAGAGCCGCTAACGGGATCTGCTCAATGATGCGTGGCGTTAGCAGCAACACCGTAGCAGTGAATATACCGAAGAATATATTGGCGTATGGCGTTTTTGCACCGTTACTTTCCAGCAAAGACGAACGCGAAAACGAGCCGCTGCCCGGCACCCCGCCAAACAGAGCGCCGCCTAACTGGGCCATGCCTTGGCCGAAAAACTCCTGATTAAAATTGAGCTCGTTTTTGTGCTTGTGGGCCAGGTTTTGGCCGATAGAGACCGCTTCAATCAATCCGATAACGGCCACTGCGCAAGCACCCGGCAGCACCGCCCACCACACTTCGAGGGACGGGAAATAAAGTTGGAGGAAGGGGAGAGACGAGGGCACGGCGGCAATATCGCGGACCAGCAAAACCTTTTGAGTATCGGGAAAAAAGCGCTCCAGCCACGGTGCAATAAAAGCCGCCAAGAGTGCGGCGATCAGCGCCATCGGCAGCTTCTTCGCATAACGCCCGCCCAACCACAGCAGGCCGCAAGTGCCCAGCCCCAACGCCAGTGCGCGTAAATCGCTTTGCGGTATGTGGATCAGCACTTCAATAATACGCAGCGGGGCCAGTGCCGCAGTGGGCACCGGCACGCCCAGCAGTTCGTGCAATTGGCCAAAGGCAATCAGCAACTCGGCTGCGGCAATGAAACCCAGAAACGCCGGGACGGGAACGAAGCGCACCAGCCAGCCCATGCGGAGCAAACCCATGATAATGCGGATGGCTCCCGCTAACACGCCCAGCACGAAGACACCGGCCAGGGCCGTCACCTGACCACTTGTCACCAGAGGAGCAAGAGCAGCGGCAGTGAGCAAGGCGGCGGTATTGGTTGGCCCGGCATTTACGAACGGCGAACTTCCCCACAGCGCGGCGAAGATCGACATCACTATGGCCGCATAAAGTCCGTGAACGGGCGGCAGGCCGGCCAGCACCGCATAGGCCATCGCCTGGGGAACAGCGAAAACGGCGACCGTGAGTCCTGCAATCGCATCGGCGCGCCAGGCCCGCTCGTGCGCGGCTTTCAGTAGGCGCGGGAGCGGGTTTAGGGCGACGTTATCACTGGGAGGAGTAATCACGGTGAGAGTTAAGATCCGTTATATAATCCTAACTCAACTCGCATGCCGGGTGGTTTAACTGGCCGTGATGCGACAAGTGGCGAATTCTGTTTGGCCCGAGGCCAGAATACGTAATCCCTGCTTATGGTGAATGGCATCCGGCAACCCCAGCCACGGCTCAACGCAATAGAAGTCGGATTCGGGAGTAGAAGTCCAGGTAGTGACATCATACCAGAGGTCGTTTTGAACCTGGTCCCAACTCACCGCTATTTGACGTTGGTTAGTCGTGTTGGTGAGTGTGACCACAGACTGTTCGAAATCGAGATGGAAACGGTCAATGATATCCGGGTTAGCCAGTGTGGTGGTAGTATTCTCGGCAGGATAAAGTTGTGGCGAACCGTCGGGGTTTTGCCGTCCCCATGTGCGGCAGGGGAGTTCTATTTGCCAGTTGGCCCGTTCTTGATGAGGGATGGAGAAATAGAAGTGATGCCCGGCGTAGTAGGGCAAGGAGGCTTTGCCGGTGCTACTGGTTTCAAAGGTGGTTTCGAGAATATTTCCGGTGAGGCGGTAGACCACATCGAAGCGAAAATCGAACGGATATAATTCGCGGGTTTGTTTCGTGGTTTCCAGTCGCATACGTATCTGAGTGTCACCGATTTCCACGACTTCAAACGGCAAGTCGCGCGCAAAGCCATGCATGGGCATATCGCGCACAACACCTTTTTCATCGCGCCAGAACTCACGATTGCCATCCACGAAATGACGCCCCAGGAACGGGAACAGAATCGGGTTGCCGCCGCGTGTTTTGGCAACCGTCTCAGCGCTTGTCCAGTCGGAATTTTCCGGCCAGTGGATGATGGGCTGCGATCCTATCGTCCACTGCAATAGCCGCGCGCCGTATTGAGGTGCAACGAATACTTGCGATTCACCATCGCGCAGTTCATATACCGGCTGGTTTTGAAAAACGGCTTGTCCCATTACTTAGAAGCCCTGGCGGATTTCAAAGCGCAGTTCGTTACGGGCGCTGCGGTAGGTGACGCCGTAGGCAAAGGTTTTGTAGTTGCGCAGGATGCCATAGCTGGTGTCGCGCAGTTCGCCGCGTTCGACGTCGTAGCGCAAGTCGATGGGAACGATGTAGCGCGGTGTGAGCATCACGTCGAAAGTAGCGCGCAACTCCTTACGAATTTCCACTTCGTCGAAGCGAAACGGCGTGCTGCCGGAGATGTTGGTCGCGCTGTAGGAGAACTGGCCGGCAATGCGACTGGTGATGGGACCGGCGTAGCCGATTTCATATCCGGCGGAATTCATGTTCTCGTGATGGTTGGAGTATTTGGCAGCACGAGCGAAGAGATCCAGGTAAGGTCCGTCTTCGCGGGCGAGGCGGGTGGTGAAGCGCACCTGGCCCTGTAAGCGTGAACTCTCGGTGCGGTAGTTGCCGTTGCTGAATTTTTCGCGGTAATCACCAGCGGTGAAACCCAGCTTCAAACCGGCCTTACGGCCTCCGGGAAGATCGAACAGTCCAATGCCGGGCGAACGGTAATCGAATTCAGGCAAGCGGTCGAGCTCGATGCGGTTGGTGAGCTGTGACACGACCACATCGTTAATGCGCGCGCCGACCTTGAAACGACCGACTTTGGTTTGCGTTTCCAACTCCGCACCACCACGGAAACCAACTTTGGTAGAAAGACCGATATCGGCTGTCAGGTTGAGGCGGTCGGGATTTTCCTTAGAAAGTGGGAAATACATCTTGGTAGTGAGTAGCAAGCCGTCGGAAGAGTTGTAATAGGCGCGTGGCGTAATCTGGTAGGTTGCTTCTTCGCGGCGTCCCAGGCGGCGGCTCAGCAGTGCGGAAGGAACCGGTAAGATGCGTGTATTCTTGAAATAGAGACCGGCACCCTTGGCGCGTGTGCGCGCGCCCAAATTGACGGAGGGGCTTTGGTCGCGGCCGTCATCGGAAGAGTTGGCGGTGGCAATTGCTGGTTTGCTGGCATCGACGGTAAATTCGCGGGCGCGCAGGTTGAACGGCGGCGTGCCGTAGATTTTCAGTTCTTCTTCCGACAAACCGCCGGGGCGAACGATAACGTTGCGGGCGGTATAAACCTGGCCATTAATGGTAAGCGATTCGGCTGAGATGTTGAAATTCGCCAGGCGTACCGTGGTGGCACCAAGCTGGCCCTGGCGGGTGTTGAAATTGTAATTGAAATCTTCACCCGTCAATGTTTCGGTGATGGTTTCGTCGTTGGTTTCATTTTCATCGCCACGGGTGCGGAATGCCGAATAGCGATTAATGGTGACCTGACGCTCCACACGAACCTTACCGCGAGCGCTAACGGTTTTATTTTCGGTATCGAGCCGTACGCTTTGCGCAATGATGCGAGCTTGGTCGCTTTCCAAACGCACCGGATCTTCCTCGGTGCCTTCCGCTACGATAGTGCCACCTTCGTAGGAGATAGTCGGGGCGTATAAACGCGCCGTCTGGGTGGCCGCAGCCGGGGCCTGGGCTGGAGCTTCGCTTTGAGGAGTGCTTGCTGCTGCTGGCGGAGTGGCGGGCGTGTTGTTTTGGGCGCTATCTTCGACAACCGCAGTGCTTTGGGCCTGGGTGGTTTCTTGAACTGCATTGACCGGTTCCGGGCTGGGCGGTAACGCCATCATGACGGGGGTGGCGTCGTCTTCCACCTTTACGGGCTGTGCCGGAGCGGGCTCGGCCGCAGCCAAACGCTGGCTGGCAGATTTATTCACACGCGATGCTGTGGAGATGGGGCGCAGGGTGTGAATCGGTGTGGCATTGGCCTGGGCAAGCAGCGATTTCACCGGCGGCGTTTTCACCATGCCGATCTGAGCGATATGCGGCTTGGCGGCCACTTTGGTTTTACCGGCAGGACTTTTTTCTTCGGCCGAAGCGTTGAGCTGGCTGCCCAATAGTAAGCTGCAAACCGCAATGGCGGTGAAGCCGGTGCAGGAGAGATCGAGCATGTGGCGACGTGTGGCAGGTGTTGTCGCAGCGCGTGAAAAAACGGTGGTGGAAGGCGAAGAATAAGTAGCCATGCGGAATCGGTTGCAGTTATTAGAGTGGTGTGACGTTGGCCGATGAATGTTTGTTCACGACATTAAGATTGTGCCATGGATAAACGCTAATAATTGTGACAGATTCGCCGTTATTCTGGAAGCAGTAGACGATAGATAGAATACAGGAAACAGGAGGCAACCGGGCGTTAATGGTCCGTTCAAAGAAATTAACCACAGATGAACACAGATAAACACAGATGATCGTTGAATTGGAGACTTCGTTTATCTCCAAACAATGAAGCTCACTTCGTCAATGAAAAGCGCGATTGTGCGTTTCACAAACCAAAAACTTTATCTGTGTCCATCTGTGTTTATCTGTGGTTAATTTAAGAGAAATGAATTGCGAAAATTTGCGACGTAGTTAGCGCAGCCGAAGGCTTTGCGTGCTATGAAAACAAAAAATAAATCGTATCATTCAGGGGGTGACGGGGGCGACTCGCACCAGCACGAAATCCTTGGGCGGCACAATTACGGTTACAGTGCTGCCACTCCGGGAGAGAGCGGCCTTGCTTTGCGGGTTCCAGGCTTTCCAGTTGCTACCGATTTTCTCCGGTATTCTTGAAAAATCGACGGCGACGGTTTGTTCTCTGGCTTCCATATTGGTAACGATGGCGTAAACGCCGCGCGAACCGGTATAGCTCGAAACCAGCACGTTTTCGCCACCGGCCTTGGCGGCATTTGCGGTTTCCCAGAAGGGATAGAACTTCACATCTTTATCGCCGACGCCGAACTCCTGACGCACCGCGACGACTTTGCGCCATTCCTCAGCGTTGCTCCACAGCGGCCATACCAGCACATCGTGTAACTGGGCGATAGCCAGCATCTCGCGGGTGGGGGCAACCTGCTTGTTGAGGTCGGGGTAACCGGGTGCAAGGTTGGGGCGCATCGAAGGCATGAAGAGCGGCACGTAACCGAAAGCACGTCCCGAGAACTCCGCGCTCCACTTATCGAGCGGAAACATCTTCATGTAAGAAGGCGGACCGTCTTCCTTCCAGGCCTGGATGGGATAGTAGGCCTGTTCGCCTTCGAGAAACACATCGACAAAGGAGAGAAACGGTAGTGAGAGCACACCTGAGGCATGGGCGATGATAGCCGGGGTGCCGTCACCGTTTTTCTGGAAGAGATAGGCCATGCGCTTGAAGTAGTTGCGCATTGCATAGATCTGGTAAGTAGGTTGGCGCACGCCCTGGCTATCGACATAACCCATACCGTGTGATGCCACGGTATCGGGGTAGGGATAGGCTTCATCGACATAAACACCGTTGATGCCGTCTTGCGTGATCCAGTCGTTGATTGCTGAAAGCTGGTAATCGGCAAAGCTGCTGCCGGGCGACATGCGGCGGAAGTTTTCGGGCTGGCGGTTGGGGTTGAGTTCCCATTCTTTGCCAAAGGCTTTCCATTCCGGTGCAGTGAAGACGAAATCTTCGCCGGGAATGTGAGTTTTCTCGCTGCCGGTAATATGGCTGGCGACAATATAAGGATAAATACGCTTAGCCCCGTGCTTTTTCAGGAAAGCGACTTCACTACGAAACGCCTGCGGGTCGCGCTGGCGGGGGTACATCAAGGTGATGCGCCAGGCATCGTGCCAGAAGATGATGTTATCGCCACGAGGTTTATATTTTTCCAGTTCAGCACCGGTTTGAGTGTGACCGGCCACGCTCTGGTGAGTCATAAAATCCCAGCCGCGCCAACCGTCGGGGCGGGGACGCACCGGAGTCGCCATCAGGCCGAAGGAGAGTTTCATGTTCTGCGGCAGCACTGAGGGCTGTGCGATGAATGCGACACGCAACTCGACGCGGCCATTGGCGCGCACGATGCGAATGGCTTTGGGATTGACTTCAGGACTCCAGAACTCGCGCGATTCGCTAAACCAGCACAGGCCGGCATCACGATTACCCAGCCACACCAGCGGACGGAATTCGCTGCTCCATACTTCGCCTTCGCCCTCGGGAATAGCTCCGGTGACGGAATTTTTCTGCATCGATTCCATCTTCATGCCAGAAGCGTGGATGGCGCTGAAGTATTTGGCGTTTTCGGGTTTGAAGGGAATAACGAGTTCCCACTCCTGGGCGCGGGTGTTGGCGGGTGCGGTCACTTCAATATCGGTGCGCACGAAACCATCGTATTCGTAGCTGGTGTTGGCGTTTACTCGTACATTACCAGCAGCGGCCTGTGCATTATAGCGGGCCACGCCGGGAAAGCTTTCGCTGAGCTTGGCGGTCGGGCGCAATGGGGCAAAGCCCTCGGTTTTCAGGTCGAAGGAAAGCGGGGCGCTGAGAAAATCTTGCCCGCTAATCTGCACATTACGTGGCAGGCCCCAATCGCCGACCAGATAGCGCCGGTTCCAGACATCGACATGGGTGCCGGTGGCTTTCACCGGTGTCCACGGTTTAAGAACGGTGTTGGGATCGAGCGCTTCCATACCGACCGGTTTGGTCAGCCATTCCGGTTTTTCTCCGGCAGCGATGGGAGGAAAGCGGCGTTCGATCTCCTGTTGTACCGGACTTTTAGCCACTGGTGCAACCTGGGAAACGGCTTGCCGCACGGTCTGCTTCCATTGCGTGGCTTCGGTTGGCAGGGCGCGCACTTTTACAGCGAAGCGATATTTGTCACCGGCTTTGAGTTCGCGCGCTGTGAACGGTTGATAATACTGCTTATGATAGGCCGCCAAATCCCAGTAGGCATGTTGCTGCCCCGCAGCGGCGGGGAGGTCGGCCGGGAATTCGGTGAGAATCGCCACCTGGGAGGCGGGGTCGAATAGGGCGCTCCAGCGCACGTCTTCTTGCATCTCCCAGCCGCTGTTATCGAAGGTGCCTTCGATATCGCGCCCACCCACGGTTTTAGCCATCCATTCGCTGGTCGTCGAAACCCAGGCATACATGAGGCCATACATCTTGGCGATGGTGCCGTTCTCGCGCACGGTGACACTATTTTCTTCTTCCAGAGTGTCGCCACGTAAGCGCAAGGTGTTTTGTAAATCGAGAAATGCAACTTTCGATTGTTTGATGACAACGAAATGTTCCGCTTGCACCACGCCGCCCTGAGCCAGGTTTACCGGCTTGCCGTCGGCTTCGATGCGGAGGGAAAGCACTTCTTCCTTGCCTCCTTCGGTGTGGCCGGTGCCCACGAATTTATTGTTGCCCAGGTCGGCGACCAGGCTGTAATTGCTGTTGGTGGTGGAGAGCGGCTTGTCTTTATATTGAATCTGGTCGAGCGTCCAGGCTTTCTTGGGGTTCAAGCGAATGCTTAATTCTGCAGTGCGCAAAATGAGCGGTTTGGCATCGGTGGGAACTTGCGCTATTGCCGGTGCATTCAGTGCGGCGATGGCCGAGAGTGCCGTGGCAAAGAGGAGTTTTTTCATAAAAATAACCTTTTAGTTCTGATAAGCCGGATTCCATTTCACCCACACCGGGTTGCTGCTGGATGCGGCGCTGGTGGTAACCCAGCCATCGCGTTTGAGCGATTTTACGTGGCCATCTACAAATCCCATTACGAACATGTCCAGGTGGCGAGGCATCGGTGGGTGGTCGTTACTATAAGGGTAAGTCAGGGCACCGCTACAATCGATGAGATCGGCCCTATCCTGGGCCACGGCTGAACCGACACAAGTGTTGTCTGGCCCGGCAACGTAGCGGGAAGTATCGACGACCAGTGGCGTGGTTGTTACGCTGGGAATAGCGGCGAGCTTTACCCCGGTCGTCGTTGAACTGCTGCCGCTCAGATAATGATTGAAGCCATAGCTAATGACATTTTGATAGCTACCATTGAAAGTGGAAAGATATTTGTAATCGCCGCTGGGACAATTGAAGACCTGGGCGCTTTTGACATAAGGATAGATCATGTGCATCCAGAGGTGATTAACGCCTGAACCCGCCGGAAAGCCGGTGGAGAGAGTAGGGCCACCGGTGTTGGCCTCTTTTGGTAGATATTCATCGAAATCCTGGGTGTATTGCAATATACCCAGGCTGATTTGTTTAAGGTTGCTCTGGCAACTTGCCCGTCGCGCGTTTTCACGGGCGCGGGCAAAGACCGGGAATAGAATTGCGGCGAGAATAGCTATGATAGCTATGACGACAAGTAGTTCTATAAGGGTGAATCCCTTACGAGTGCTGTAAAGATGTCTGGTCGATTCTTTCCTTTGCATGTTCATAATTCTCCTGAGTTGCCTTCCGAAGAAGGTAACGATTTTTCATGAAGCGGCGATTGATACGGCTTGCAAACCAACTTTGCTGGGAGCGGTGGTCTCTCCGGCCCTGAGTGTGACTGGAATATTAATCTCCACCACTGGCGCGGCCGGGTCGTGGATGTGTTCGATCAGAAGTTGCGCCCCGCGCTGGCCGATTTCCCCAAAAGGCACTTGAACTGTAGTGAGGCGGGGCAGGAACCATTCCGAAGCCTCGGCTCCATCGAAACCGACTACGCTCAGGTCGTCGGGAATACTCAGGCCAAACTCACCACACGCCTGGGCGATGCCGATCACCATTTCGTCGTTGAGCGCGACAATGGCGGTGCAGCCGAGTTCATGCCAATCGGTTTGCAACCAGTGACGCATGGTTTCGTAGGCGCTGCCGCGATACCGGGTTT
>DAITOV010000169.1:0-10002 GCA_036833945.1 Abditibacteriia bacterium | reverse complement strand
CCGGTCTGGGCCTGGCCGATAATATCTTTGCCCTGCAGCAGCACCGGAATCGCCTGCGCCTGAATCGGCGTGGGGGCTTCAAAGCCCAGGTCGGCGATGGCTTTTACGATGGGAGCCGAAAGTCCCAGGTCTTCAAAGCCAGTGACTTGCACGGCTGCTGCCTGTGCCTGGTCGGACTCGGCTTCGCCTTCACCTAAGGCTTTTGCCACTTCCTGGACCGAGGGTGCCAGCTCAGTGACTCGTGGTTCACGGATTTTCTTGACGAATGGCTTTTCGGCTTTCGGAGCCCGTTCTTTCTTCTTGGTTTCAGGAGAAGCAAACTCTTTTGTTGCCTTCTCTGCGGGAGCTGCGGCTGCGCCATGCTCGGCTATGTAGGCTTCGCGCAGGGCGGCCCGGCGCGCGGCGCGATTCTGGCCGCTGGGAGCAGCCGGATCTTTCCCGGCTTTCTTCGATTTTTTTGTAGTTTCTTTTTTAGACATGAAAGATAAATTTTACCCGGTTTGATGGAAGGTTGCGTCTCACAAGTTACAATATGCCATATGCGAATTTATATCCTGACCGATCTCGAAGGCCCGGCGGGCGTGAACCTATGGGCACAGACCCGTGAGGACGACACTCCCCTTAAGCGCGAAGCTATGCATTTACTGACGCAGGAGACCAATGCTGCTATCGAAGGCATCCTTCAAGCCGCGCCTGAGAGCGAGATTTTTGTGCTCGATGGCCATGGCAGCGGCGGTTTGCTTTTCGAAGAGCTGCATTCGGCGGCACAGGTGTTCATGCACGGGAGTATCCCCGATTCAACGTGCTATATTGATGCCGCCATGCCTTATGATGCGTTGATGTTTGTGGGACAGCACGCAATGGCCGGAGTGCCCGACGGGCCGCTTTGCCATACCTTTTCCTCGCGTGCCATCGAGCATTATAAGTTGAATGGAGAACTCATCGGTGAAACGGGCTGTATTGCCGCGCGCTTTGGTGAGCGGGGAGTGCCCACTATCTTTTTAGCGGGTGATCATCGTGCCTGCGAGGAGGCCGAGGCAATTATTCCCGGTATTGTGACTGTGGCCACCAAGCAAGGGTTAGGCGTCCAATATGCCCTGCATCTTTCGGCGCACGAATCGCGACGCCGCATCCGTGAAGGGGCAGCCGAAGCGATTGCCAAAATCGGAGAGATTGAACCCTACAGTGTGAGTGGCCCTTACGAACTTGAGATACGCGTGTTGGAAGGTATCAGGCTGGAAGGATATTTAGATTCAGGCAAATACGAGAAAGTCGATGAGCGCACCGTCGTGAGGCGTGGCGAGACGGTCGAGCAACTGTTTAATTAATAGCATTTATTGCGATGTCGTCAGTAGTGCCGTACGGCTCTTAAGAACGAGGATTGGCTACACTGAAAGGTCATGAACAGGGATTTGAATCAGGATAATTCTCAGGTGGTTTCGCTGAATCCGGCGACTGAACCCGCACTGCTTAAAGCATTGCGCTACGTGGGCCACACCGAAGCGGTGTCGTTTTTGCTGCTGCTTTTTATTGCGACACCGCTCAAGCACTTTGCCGGTAACGCCGTGCCGGTGAAGGTCTTGGGACCAATCCACGGTGGATTATTCCTGCTCTATATCGCGATGGCGATTGCAGCCACGGTGCGTTTTCGCTGGAGCTGGACTCATGTTCCCCTGGCGGTGGTGGCGTCCGTCATGCCGTTTGGTCCCTTCGTTTATGAGGCCTGGCTGCGTCGCCGCGCAGAAACGGTATAAACCTGTCGGTGTTGGGAAGTAATCAACTGGTCAAATGCCTTTTGCTCCCAAAATTCGCAAAGATATTCTTGCCGCTTTGGATGAATCGATCATTTCCATGGTGCAAGAGGAAACCTTTCGTCAGGTTTTGGCCGAATTTCCCTACGACTTTTCTGCAGCCCAGTGCCAGGTGTTGAAAAAGAACCCTCTGCCGGATCGGGAACATTCGCCGCTCGAAATGGTGGTGAAGTGGGAACGGGCTGAAATGCTTTCGTTTCAGGCCCCCGCCTTCGGGATTATTTATCAAGGCACTTCCTTCGAGCGTGTCGGACTCACACGCTCCCAGGCCCGCCAGGCGGCAGAAGCCGGAAAGCCGCAAGATTGGGGTATCATGCTACTGCAGCTTCCTGCTCCAGCTCTCATCTGTTATCCGCCTCTGGTTTTGCGTGGTGGCGGTGGCCGATTACCCAAGCCTTTCCCCGAGCAAGTTAAAGCGTTGGGAATTAAGCTTATGGGAGATCATGTTTTAGCCCATCTGAGTTGGCGTTCTCGCGAAAAGCGTGAAGATTCACATAGCTTGCGCATCGGTGATGGGCAACTCTCACAAATGGGCCGGTTTTATATGGACGAACTGCGGCAACCGGATAATGACCTCGCCAGCCGGGCGCTATTACTGGCCTTCCTCTGCCGTTTACGACGTCATCTCTTCCGTGATATTCCCATTGTAGGCAATACCTCGTGGACCGAAACGCATGTGGAGCCTCCACTCCCACAGACCGTAACAGATAAGCAGAATCAGGCTCTTTGCCTGGAGGTGATGGATTACATTCAAAGCCACCTTAATCATCCTTTGACACTTCTCGATATTGCCGGGCGTTTCGAGATTTCGTCAGTCCACCTCAACCGCATCTTCAGGACGCATGAGAGCACTACCGTGATGCGTTACGTCACCACCACTCGTATCCGGGCAGCCTGTAAAATTTTGCGAGAGAGTTCCGAACGGGTAAGTGACGTAGCACGCCTGGTGGGGTTTTCCACCGCTTCGAGCTTCATCACGGTGTTTCACCGTCAGATAGGGATGTCGCCGACACAATACCGTGAGAGTGAACGGCAACGTATTGTTTGAGGTGGGGGCGATAGTTTTTGTTGAATTATGTAGTTTGTATTGAATTATTTTGCCGGTCGATTAAGTTTAGAAGCGAAGTGTGGCGGGTATAATTGAAACGAAGTTCGGGGAGAAGATTATTGCAAGGAACAGGCTATGAGAGAGCGTCATGAAAATCACAGCATGGGTTTTACTTTGATAGAATTATTGGTAGTTATTGCTATAATATCAATTCTCGCGGCGATACTGTTTCCGGTTTTCGCGCGGACGCGGGAAAACGCCCGCCGCACTTCCTGCCTGAGCAACCTTAAGCAGATTGGCCTGGGTATGATGCAATATACCCAGGATTACGATGAGCGTTATGCGCCCATCACCTGGCGCGATAGTCCGCAACGTCTTCAAACCAATCCCAGCATGCCGGGGCGCAAATATTGGGTGAACGGCAATGAAGGATATGCCTCCGGCTATCTGGTGACCTGGATGGATATTATCTATCCCTACGTAAAAAGCACACCGTTATTTAAATGCCCTTCGCACACGCTGGATGCGGCTTATCCGTCCTACGGTTACAGTGAAGTTTTTGGCGCGCATCGCACTAATGGCTGGCGCTACGATTCGTCTACGCTCAACAGCGCCTCTTTTCGTTCTTTATCCGCAGCGCAGATTCAACGCGCTACGGAGGTGTATATGGTTGCCGAATATGCATTTAACTACATCAATGCGGCTCCCAATAATCATGGCGCCTATGCGCGGAGTGCCAATTCCGATGCTAATTTGCGTGTTGCTCCGCACCTGGGTGGAGGCAACGTCGTCTTTGCCGATGGGCATGCGAAATGGGTATCGCGCCAGAAATTTGCCGCTACGCCGATAGGAGCTTCTACCGGGCCGGTGGACAATACTTGCGACGTATCCAACTGGCAAACGCTTGCCGATAGCCGTGCCTATTGCTCGCGCGACTGGAATCCATTTGTTCCCTGAGAAAAAGATTGAAGAACCGCGCGCGTTAGCGAGTCGGAAGGGCCAAAACCTCTTGCCAGGCCCCTGGCACGCTGGAGAAGCAAAATGCCCAGCCCTTCCACTCGCTAACGCGCGTGGTTCTTCGGGTAAATGCTAAAAACATAACTTGCGAACCCGGAATATAGGGCAAAAGTATTGATAGACCAAAAAATTATTTTTGCAATCTAATTAAGTAAAAAAGGATTTGAATGAAGTTATCACGCACCAGTTTTCAGTTTGTTGCCTTAGGTGGTCTTACAGCCCTGGCTGCGACGGGAGTTCAGGCCAGGGTTTGGAAGGCTTCGGTCGTGCCTGCCTCCTTGAACCCCGATAATACCATCTCTCTGGTTGGTGATTCCACCCAGTTGTTGGGCCTATTCCTGCAAGCCGATGACGAGGTGACAAAAAGCAAAACCAGGCATAACCTGGTTTTGGAATGGGACTTACCGCCCGGTTTTGCTTTTGTCGGCAATGGCGGGGTGTTCAAGGTCAATGCCGGGCAAACCACGGTGCGGGGTGGGCGCACTTTCGTTACTCAACAAACAGAGGTGGAGAACGGACGTTTGGTGGGCAGGCCTGGAACCCGGTTGATGTCGGAATGGCGCAATCACAGCTATTTCGTAACGGTGCCTCCTTCCGTGCCTGCGGGGCAGGATTATATCAGCCTCAAGCTCACCGACGGCGACTACAGCGTGAACCAGAAATGGAAGCTGAGCCTGTTGCAATTCAAACCGGCAGCGCGGCTGCCAAAGCGCACCCCGATGGGGTTTTGGGATTACAACTACGCCCGCGCCACATCGCCGGAGGCAGCCGAAGGAGTAGCGCAGCTCTTTAAAAACAGCGGCATCACTTTTACTCAGTTGGCTTCTAATGCGATTTATCGGGGTGCGCTTCAAAAAGCGGGGATTCGCACCGGTGGTAATACCCATCACGATTTTTTCCATAGTAACAAATACTCCGACTACGGCCCCAGCGGCAAACGGGGAGGCAGTTATCCCGATCCGCAGAGCATTATCGCCTTGCCCGAAGGCACGCCCATTCCCGGAGTCGCCAAGCTGGTGGAAAATGCCACGGCCAATAACGGCATGGCCTCGTTCGATTTCGAGCCTCGGGGCAACATGGGTTTTAGCCCGGCAGCGGTGAAGGCGTTTAAGGAAAGTTACGCTGTCAATGACGCCGATTTTCAGAAATTTCAAAACTATGTCGCTAAAGAAGGACTCGATACCAGCAAGGCAATCGACCCTTTCATTGCCGGGATGTGGGCGAATTGGACGGAATTTCGCTCGGCGCAAGTCGGCGGCTATGCCCGTCGCATTTACCAGGACTTCAAGGCACACAAGCCCGATGGCACGCTGGCGGTGACTGTTTCGCGGACCTATGGCCATAACACGATGCGCACTTTAGCTCTTGGCGTAGAACAGGCGGCATTAGCGCCATATGCCGATATCATCATGCCGCAGCTCTATAATGGCTATGGCGCAGCCAATACCAAGTCGGCGATTCAGATGACGGGTGGCTGGATCGCCAGAATGCGGGAGTTAAACGCCAAGTCACAGCTCTGGCCATTGCTGTTGGTGCGCTACGCCGGTGCCAACGTTGGTAATGCCCCCCGGCGGGTGCGCCAGCAGACCATCGGCGCATTGACCCAGGGAGCCAAGGGCATCATGTATTACTTCCCCGGTATGCTGGATGCCACTTACTGGGAAATGCTGGCCCGTTTGAGTGAAGAAGTAGCTAAATATGAAGACTACTACCAGGATGGTAAGCGCGTGGATGGTGAGTTCCCGCTGAGCCAGTTACCCACCGGCCAGGTCAAAGTGCCGATATGGCCCAACACCGAAGAAGTGGTGGAGAACCCCGGTTGGTCGTTCACGGCGCACCGCCTGGGCAACAAAGTGCTGCTGACGCTTATCAATCTGGAAGAATCGAACGACCTGGTGTTCGGTGTGGAAATCGGCAAGCACAAAGTGGTGCAAAGCGAAAATATCGAAGATCTCACCCCGCGCCGTGAGATGGCCGCCGAAAGCCAGGATGTGGATTTAAGCCGCAAGAACTCCTGGTTGGTCGCCCCGGGGCAGATTGGGTATATCGTGCTGGAAGCTGAAGTAGCCTAACCTTTTTGGAGTGCGGTGACTTGTCACCGCGAGGACATAACCGTTACGTCTGCATAACAATTACACCTCGACACAACGCGGTGACAAGTCACCGCACTCCAAAGAACTAACGCACCAGAATAACACGATCCACGTATACGCTCAGATCGGTCGTCGGTGAAAACCAGACATACATGCTGCCGGTCAAAATATGCTTACCCAGATCGATGCATTCGTAACCTTCGCCACTCAGGTTGAAACTTTGAGTGGCGACACCTTTGCGGGTGGTAACGTCGTAAATACCGGCATTGACTTTAGCGGCAGTAGGAGTTGTTCCGGGCTTTTGGGCTTTTACAAGGGCGTAAACTTGCCACTGCGTCGGCGTGCGGTCGGGCAAGACGTTGTTCATCGGCACCTGAATGCCCCAGCCCACATTGGTGACGGCAGCGTGACCGTTGGAAGCAGAGACATCGTTTTCCAGCGAGGAACCTCTTCCAAAACGAAACAGTGCGAAATTACCTTCTTGAATATCGATGATATCGTTAGGTGAATGCTGCTGTATAAACCCCGGTAATGGTGCCGGTGCGGTGAACATTTGTTCCAATACCGGTGCGGCTTCGGCAAAGCTGCGGTCGATAGCGTAGCGGGCGACGCGTAGTTGCTTGAGTCTGGCGATGAGTTCTTGAATGGCTTGTTGCGGGTTTTGTGCTCCCAGGTATTCCTGTCCGCTTTGTTTGGCGGCGTGTGTCAACCCGGTATGGCGCAATAGGCAGAGCAAGTCGAAAGAAAGCCGCTCGCGGCGCACGCGTGCCAATAATGCGTCATCATCTTTCACTGCTTTTTCGGCTTGATTGAATAGTCGTATCGCCCGGTTCATGTCATCCAGTGGAAGATAAGTCCAATCGACGTTAAAGGCTGACAATTTGCGGTTGGTCTTCTGGTAAGCCTGTTCTCCTAAATCGAGATAGGCGCGCAAATGAGGCCCAGCCGCGCCGTAGTAGCCCTGCAGAAACTCGTCCATAAGCTCCGACTGGTTGGCGTGCGGGTTCCACATTAGCTTGCTCATCAGCCAGATACGCAGAGGGGCGAAATCGCCGACGGCATTGTTAGTGCGGTGAGTGCCCTCCAGAAAAACGCCCGAGACCTTATTGGCGGCGTAGAATTGCAAATCGGTGGCGAAATGGCTCCAGTTAGGGTGGGGCAGCAGATAACCGTAAAAATTAGTGACGTATTTCCACACCATGATCTGGCTGGAAATATTGGACCACTGCATGAACGATTGATGCGTGTCCTTATTCCATTCACTATTGACCGGGTGCCCCACATCGGCATGCAGTGAGGCCAGGCGAATGATGACGTTCGAGCGAGGACGAATGGTTTTGGGCGGTTGCAGGCTGCGGCTATAGGCCAGGGTTTCGACCATGAAGCCGGGATACTCGCGCTCGATGCGCTCGGCAACCTGATTGACGAAATGAATCAGCGGCCCCGACCACGAACCCTCCTGCTTGAAGAGTGCCAGGCTTTCGGGAGTTTCGCAGAAGTTGCCGCTATCGTTTTGAGAGATCGAGATATAACCGGCATCCGGGTTCTCTTTAATCCATAGCAACGCCTGTTTGCTGAGTTCTTCCACGACCTCGGGGTTGGAGAGCGCAATCTGGGTGTGCTGCGCCCCGGGCATTTTTGAGTCGGCAGTACAAGGCTTGTGGCCGTTTTCAGGGTCGCTATACCATTCGGGGTGCTCCTTGAAATACTTCGCGGGCGGCAGCAGTTTGCCGAAGGTGTGGGTGAAGCCCAGAATGTTATAGTGGCTGCCCCATTCCGGTTTTTGGGTTTGGTGGTGCCCGTTTTGGCGCATCACGGTGGCAAACACCGGATCGGTCTGCACGTAGGCTGTGAAGTATTCGCGATATTTAAAGGTCGGGGTGTAAACCGTGTCCTGTGGCGGCACTTCGAGCGTTGCTTTGCTCGGAATAGTTTTTTCCGTCGGCGTCCACCAGCGGCAACCGGCCTGCTTTTCGAGGAACTCAAACACGGCATACAGCGCGCCGCGCGGTCGCCCGCCAGCGAGAATGAGCGTATTGCCCACGGTTTTAATGACGATGCCGTCGCTACCCAGGGCATTCCAGTTCTGGGTAGGCAAAAGTGCTTTGGTGCGGTTACCACTGCCGACCAGAATCTGCGGCAGGTTGGCGTTGGCGGTTTCTTCCGTCAAGAGAGAAAACTGCGCTCCGGTGACTTCCTGTAAATAGTGCTGCAACTGCTGCGCGGCGGTTTTTTCGGCGGGAATGGCATCGGCTGCAACGACGATGGAATAAAGCGTCTGTTTATCCTTGGCCAGAGTAACTGCGGTCTGGGCTTGGAGGTGCGTCGTAAGGAGTAGGAGAGAGAGTGCGGCTAAGAAAAATGACTTCATCGGCTTAAAAGGAAATGCGGTTAATCGAGATAGGGGTTCCATAAACGGGAACAGTAGGCATAGGATTTATGGGTCGTATCAGCCAGGGCCAGGTTGCAGGTCGCTGCAGAACTGGAACCGGTCTGCAGCGCCAGTGTTCCTTGAGGAATCCATTTAGCATGACCGTCGGCGTAGACGAGGTTGCCACCGCCCAAATGTGGGGTCCACTGCGTGTTAGCGGGATTGGCAACATTGGAATACATCACGTTTGGTTCGGCGACATAGTTCATCGGGTAGGTATATTCCATGATAGCGACCACTTCCGCAGTGCGCTTGATGGCGGCTGTGGAGATGGGAACCCAATGTCCACTGGTGCCGCCAAAGCGTGTCGTGCGCACGTCGAAGCCACTCATCGCCACCGAATAGCCGTAGTTAGGCCAGGGCACGTTAGCGTTGGCCGGTGAATAGGAAGGACAGACAAATACCTGCACGCTTTTTACGTAGGGGTGGATGTAATCCATCCAGGTTTCGTAGTGAGTGGTGCTGCCGCCGCTGTTATATTGCTTCACATTGAAATAGCTGGCGGGGGAACCGTTGCCTGAAATAACGGCGCAATCCCCACCCGCTGTCGTATTGGTGCCGCACCAGGCCCTGGGGTAGCGTTCGTCGTTGTCCTGGGTATATTGCATCAGGCCCAGGCCAATTTGTTTCATGTTGCTCAGGCAACTGGTGCGGCGGGCGTTTTCCCGGGCGCGGGCAAACACCGGGAACAGGATGGATGCCAGGATAGCTATGATAGCAATGACGACCAATAATTCGATAAGGGTGAAACCAGTTTGTTTGTGTGAACCGGTGCTTTGCCGGGGTTGCATCGACTTCATCTTTAACTCCTTGAATAATTCTGACAGAAACAGAACCTCAATAGAGAGTATGCCCCGCCAAAAGTATTCTCAAACGCTCATTGCGGGGCTTTTTTACGGGTTAGGGTTATGCTAAACGAACATCCTCTACGTTTTTGAAGCATCGGCTGCGGCCTGGCGGAGGGCGCTGGGGGAAATTCCGTAGTGCTGTAAGAATGCGTTGCTGAAGTTGGAGGAATGTTTGTAACCGCAGTAGCGGCTGATCTGTTTGATGTTGAAAGACGATTCCAATAGCAACTGATGTGAAAACTCCAGACGGCGCAGAGTAATGAATTTCATCGGCGACATGGCAACGGCCTGGTGGAAGAGGCGACGCAGGTGAACCGGTGAAAGGTGGAATTTAGCCGCGATGTTTTCGGTGGAGAGATTCGAATTAGCCAGGTTGTCGTCGATATAGGCGAGCATATTGCGGATTCGCTCGTCGGCTACGGGCGCAATGGTGAGTGGCGGAAGGGCGGGCAAGGCCAGGGCCTGGTCGGTTTGGGGCGTGAGAAGCAGGCTTTGCAACAGGTATTCCAGGATTAGCCCCAAAGAGAAATAGGCGATGGAAACGTGGCGCGGAGATTGGAGCCGTATTTCCTGAATGAGGTTGTGCGTGAGCTGCGAAATCTGAGGATGGTGGAGAAACAGGTGTGGTGAAATCCACAGTTTGCCCTTATCGGAAGTGTTGAAGTGGCAATAGGCTCCGGTTTCATGAATTTGCATCCATAGCATACGTGAGTAGGCTTTTTCGGGGTGGGGCAGCCGCCCATGCACCTTGCCG
>DAITOV010000168.1:0-10038 GCA_036833945.1 Abditibacteriia bacterium | reverse complement strand
GGCGACGGGCCGGAGTGTTGGGTTATCGCAACCAAATCGATCTATTCCCAGCACACACCTTGCCCGCCAAATTTTTATCGCCCACCAAAGTGGGCCGAAGGAGGAGAGATGAAGTATTTGAAGAATGTCGCAAAGCAAATGACGGCTCGCGCAACGCCGCAGAGCCAGCCGATTCCTGGTAGTGGTCAGGTTGCTAACAGCGCGGGTGGCTTCACCTGGGCGGTGGACGACTGGACACGCTTGCAGCGATTCCTGATTCTGGGAAGTGACAGCGGTTCGTATTACGCCAGCCCGCAGAAGCTGACGGCGGAGAACGCCAACGCCGTTTTGAACTGCATCGCTGCTGACGGCGCGCGCACGGTGCGTGAAATCGTGGAGATCAGCCAGAGCGGACGGGCACCGAAAAACGACCCGGCCCTGCTGGCTTTAGCGCTGTGCACCGCCAAGGGAGACGAGGCCACCCGCAAGCTGGCTTTAGACGCTCTCCCCCAGGTGGCCCGCACCGGCACCCACCTGATGCACTTCGCAGAGTTCGTAAACGCCACCCGTGGTTGGGGCCGTGGCCTGCGCCGTGCGGTCGGCAACTGGTACAACCAGAAGCCGGTGCGCGACGTGGCCTACCAGGCGCTCAAGTATCAGGCGCGCGACGGTTGGAGTCACCGCGACTTATTGCGACTGGCTCACCCGCAACCAGCCAGCGATGAGCACCGCACCGTTTATCACTGGATCACGCAGGGTTGGGATAGCGTTGGCCCCGAGCCGCATCCCGTTGGAGCATTGCAGCAGATCTGGGCGTTCGAGCGAGCCAAGAGCGCCAGGACGGCCGATGAAGTAGCAATGCTCATCCTTGACTACAAGCTGCCGCGTGAAGCAGTACCGACGCAATTTCTCACCCAGAAAGTAGTGTGGGAAGCGCTGTTGGAGGCAATGCCGATGACGGCGATGATTCGCAACCTGGCTACGCTGACCCGTATCGGTTTGTTGGAAACCGCAAGCCCCGCCACTCGCAGAGTGGTTGACCAAATCACCGATGGGCAGTGGTTGCGTAAGGCACGAGTACATCCTTTAGTGTTACTAATGGCACTCAAAACTTATGCATCTGGTAGGGGCGTACGTGGCACTAATAGCTGGACTCCGGTCACAGCCATCATCGACGCACTCGACAAAGCGTTCTACGCTTCGTTCGAGAACGTGGAACCGACCGGTTCTCGCACCTTGCTGGCGCTCGACGTTTCGGGTTCCATGGAGCTGAGCGAAATCGGCGGCATGGCGGGGCTTACGCCGCGCGTTGCCAGTGCTGCAATGGCGCTGGTCACTGCAGCGACCAAGCCGCACCATGAGATTGTAGCGTTCACCAGCGCCCCGAACGGTTACGGTGGACAGTGGGGTGGCGGAGCACCTGGACTGACTCCGCTTTCAATTTCACCCCGTCAGCGTCTCGACGACGTGGTAAAGAAGGCAAGCGACCTGCCGTTGGGCGGCACCGACTGCGCGCAGCCGATGCTGTGGGCTTTGAAGGAGAAGAAGAAATTCGACACCTTCATCGTCTACACCGACAATGAGACATGGCACGGTAAAATCCACCCCGCCCAGGCGCTCCGCAAGTATCGGGAGCAGACGGGCATCAACGCCAAGTTGATCGTGGTGGGTATGGTTTCCAACGGTTTCAGCATTGCCGCCCCGAAGGACGCCGGCATGCTCGACGTCGTGGGCTTCGATACGGCCACGCCGCAACTGATGGCCGATTTTATGCGAATGTCATAGAAAAATCCCGTAGTATTGCACCAGTAATGCTACGGGATTTTTGCTTTGTCATGTAAAATAAGGCCATTGCGGCAATCTCATTTATTGGTCCATGTCATATCCACGAAGGGAACACTCAGTTGAAAGTTCCCCGAGTGCAAGTTCATTTATTAGTCGCATTTATCTCCTGGCATTGAGCAGGATGCTGCCTTTTATTTGCGAACCCTGAGCGTGAGCGACGGGCACGATTTTCTTGCTTCACCCAGCTCTTTGCCCGTGCCCGTCGCTCACGCTCAGGGTTCGCAAATTAATGTTACTGTCCGCCTATTTAAAGAATAGAATGCTTTATAGGTTGAAAACAAAAGAGAATAAGAAACTTACTTCATCAGCTACCCACCTTTATGCAATCTCCCTTCCCCACCAAAAACTTCGAAGAGGAAGTAGCACTGGTCGTCAAACACCAGATGCTACCGGGCTGGGAGCACTACGGAACAAAATACCTGGTTATCGGCACACACGACTTATCGGATTACGCCGCACAAACCCTGCCCGACGCGGTGACGGTGCGCAAACGTGCGCGCACCACGCCAAAGGGCATCAGGCATAAGGGCAGCACCCTGAAAAGCCACGTGATCGAATCGTGGCCGCAAGACGATCAGGAAAGTCTGCGCTGGCCGGGCCTATTCTATGTGCGCAGCGGAGTGGCCGACCTTCGCATCGGCGATTGCGTGGTGTCGTGTCCGCCTGGCCATTTTCTTTTAGTGCCGCCTGGCGTCCCCAAACCTGTCGGAGAGTTGCCGCATCTGGAAGAACCCCGTCAAAACAAGCAATGCGAAGTGTGGTCGTTTCATTCGACCGGCAATTATGACTATGTCGGCCTCTCGGCCTGCTACTGTCACGGCGATATTAAGGTCGATAGCGGCCATTATCACATCGTCAACGAGCCTTCCGCCGTGCAGCTTTTTCACATTTTTTCGCAAGAATTAACCAGCCGCCTGCCCTATCATCTCAGTATCGGAGTCACCGCCCTGCAGATGTTTCTCCTCTTGTTCCTGCGTGAAATTGAAGCTGGGCGCTATTACGATCGCGGTGGCGGACAAGCGGAAGCTCCGGCAACCCCGCTTTCCTCACCCATAGAAATGGCCCGGCACTACATCGATAAAAACCTCCACAACCCCCTCACCATCGCCACCGTTTCACAAGCGGTTTTCATGGGACAAAGCAGCTTCACCAAGCAGTTTCGCGCCCAAACCGGCCAAACCTTCCGCGAATATCTCATCGAGCGCCGTCTTGAAGAGGCCAAACACTGGCTCCTGCGCGAGAGCTGTTCCCTGGAAGCAACCTGTCGCTTCATCGGCATGAAGCCCAGCCGTTTCCACCAACTTTTCCAGGAGCGTTTTCAAATGACTCCCAAGGAGTTCCGACGACGCCATAAGAACACTTAAAATCGCATGTTTGTGGCGAAAATCGGAGTTATGAGCCATCCTAAACAGGGTATAACTTATCTATTCGTTGAGTTGGTTGGAGTAATAAACCATTCACCACACCGCTTTCGAGGAGTTGACCATGAGTGCAGCGCAAGTAAAATCAGCATCGAAGGGATTCACACTTATTGAGTTATTGGTCGTCATTGCCATCATCGCTTTACTGGCAGCGATTCTGTTTCCGGTTTTCGCGCGGGCAAGAGAAAATGCACGGCGGGCTTCGTGCCAGAGTAATTTGAAACAGATTAGCCTGGGTTTTCTCATGTACACCCAGGATTACGATGGCCGCATGCCCTACTACCCCTACGATGACGACGAATCCCCCGGAGTGATGGGCAAGGTGTTTCCCTATGTGAAAAATTCACAGCTCTTCCAATGCCCTTCATCCAAACTCAACCCACCCGCCAGCAGCAATATGAAGAACTACTTCGCTTCGACCTACGGCCTGCCCGCTGTCTATGATGTGCAGGGATATATTGCAGCTCTTACCAACCTCTCTTTTGGTGGCACGGCCGTTGTGATTATGGATGCCGTGCCCGAACCGGCCATCACCTGTATGGTCGCCGAAACAGCCTATGTCGCTCCCAATACCAGTAAAGTTGGGTTCGATCGATTTGCGGCGACCAATCTCGACTCAGCCAGTTTTAACGGAAATGCGATTCTGGATCGTCATTTCGAAGGTAGTAATTTCGCCTACATGGATGGCCATGTCAAATGGCTCAAGGAGAGCACCGTGCGCATTCCCCACGCGCAAAACACCAGCATCAAATTTTATTGGGCCAAACCCTGACGCAATACGAAACTGTTCCAAAGGATCTCCTTATAATGAAACCGCAACGCCTGAACCTATTTAAAACTGTTCTCTGCCTCACTATGAGCCTTCTCTCTTCAACGTTAGCCGATGCCGACACCACAAAAAACAGTTGGGTTAAAAACGGCACCCCGAACGCCGTGATTGTCACGGCCGATAAACCATTTCCCATCGCGCAATATGCCGCGCAGGAGTTGGCCTATCATGTAAAGCTGGCAACCGGCGCCCAATTAGCGGTAACGACCGAAAGTGAAGTCGGCGATAATCCCCTCACCCGCATTTACATTGGCAAGACCGAGCAGGCACGGCGCGCGCAGTTGGAAGTGGACAAGCTCCCTGCCGAACACTGTCTCATCCGCAGCGTGGACGGTCATTTGTTTATCGCTGGTAACGATGGCCCCGGCGATGCTCTCGATAGCGGCAATATACATTCGGGAACGTTGTGGGGCGTCTATGAAGTTCTCGAACGCACTCTCAACGTGCGTTGGCTATGGCCGGGTGAAGCGGGTATTGTCATCGATAAAAAGGCCGACCTCGATGTTGCCGCCACCAACGAAATATTAAAGCCCCATTTCGTTTCGCGTATCGTTCATACCTATGTTCCCCTGTCGCAGGGCAAGCCCGTCATTTACTACACCAACCGCACCGGGCAGGAAACCGGACTGGCTTTTTCATCGACAGCGGTTCAGGAGAAGTTTCTCATGGACCAGCACGCCTTCTTGCGCCGCCATCGCGTGGGGGCATCGCAAGACCCCAATTACTCCGTGGGACACAGCTTCTCCAATTGGTGGAAAGAATATGGCCAGACACACCCCGAATGGTTCCAGTTGCTCCCGGTCGCCGAGGGAGAATTTGCCGGTATGCCCCAACAAACCCGCGCCAAACGAGCCCACGGACGCCCGCAAAACACCTGGCGAGGCCGCCGAGGCCCCGATGATTTAGGAGCAGGCTCGATTGTTTCTATGTGCGTTTCCAACCGTGAGTTTCACCGCGAGATCATCCGCCGCTGGCAGGAAGAACGTGCCAAGAACCCGACCGCGCCGGTTCAGTTAGGTGAAAACGATATCTGGGGACTCTGCGTTTGCGATGAGTGCGTGAAGTTGGATGCCCCACAGAAAACCGAAGCCGAAGTGGCGCAGTTGCCCGGTTCCGTTTCCGGCCTATATCGCCCCTTCGACGCCGGTCGGCGCTACGCGTGGTTCTATCGTGTAATTCACAAACTGGCCGCAGAGATCGACCCCAACGCCAAAGTGCTGGGCTATATCTATCTCAATTATTTCGTCGCGCCCACGGACATCAAACTCAACCCCAACATCATCCTTACCTACGTGCCGTGGGGCGGTTTCTATTACCCCCGCGACCCGCGTGAGCAGGTGTGGCTCGAAGACCAGTGGGTGCAGTGGTGCAATCTGGGTGCGACACTCCTCTACCGCCCCAACTACGTGCTCGATGGCGGCTCGATGCCCCTCAACTACACCCACCAGATGATGGACCAGTTCGATTTCTTCATCAAGCACGGCGCTATCGGCACCAGCTTCGATGCCCGCGTCGGCCAATGGTCGGCCCAGGGTGCGACGATGTATGTCCTACTGCGCAAGCACACCCAGCCCGATAAAACCCCGGGGCAGCTTTTGCAGGAATACTACACCGCCTTTGGCCCGGCCGCCCAGGCGATTAAAGCCTATTTCGATTTCTGGGAAGCGCATACTACCATCAATGGCTTGACCAGCCCACAGATCATGGAACGCAACGTTTCCAACAACCTACTGACCTACGCCCGTGCCACTCATGAACTGTATCCGGTGGAAGCGATCGATAAAGCCCAGCAAATTCTGGATATCGCCAAAGCCGCTGTCGAGGGGCAGGAAGAATATGCGCGCCGCGTGGAATATATCCAACTCGGCCTCACCCACGCCCGGAAGTCACGTGATATTTCCGCGCTTTTTGCCGATAAGAATGCAACGCTCAAACAAAGACAGGCCGCCTTTGGCGACATCGCCGCCTTCCGCCGTGCGACAGAACATCTCAACATCGCCAACTACGCCGTTTCAGCCGATGAAGAGCTGCGCAGCTTCAGCAAGTTTTATGACTTTAGCATTAAGCCTGATGTGACCGTCATGCCTGCGGATACGGTGATGAAGCCGTAAATGAAGAACCACGCATAAGCAATACGAACTCCCCTCCCTCAGGGAGGGGTTAGGGGGAGGGAGTCGGAGAATAGTAGTAATGATGACTTATGAATGCTGAACCGTAAAAGTTTCGTGCCTTTTATTCATCGTTCATAATTCAGCGTTCAGCATTAAGCTTCGACTCCCCCACCTAACCTCCCCCTGAGGGGGAGGAGCTACGCCTCAATAGCCACTCTCTCCCGCCTTACACTCCCACCAACAAAACCCCCATCAAAACCAGCCCCACGCCCAACCACTGTGCCTGCTGCAAACGCTCTTTCCACAGCACCGCCCCGTAGAAAATCGCAATCGCACTGTAAAGCGAGGAAAGCGCCGTGACGATGGCCACATCGCCATATTGGGTGCCGTAGTTGAACGCCAACCAGGCCAGGGTTTCGGCGGTGGAAACCGCCATCACCGGGAAAACCAGCTTGCGTGCAGGCTCTTGAAGCGGCTCCAAATGTTTTTTCCGCACCAGGAGAAACACCGCCCCCAGACAAAGCAGCGTGATAATACGCATCGTCACCAGCGGCCAAATCGGCCCCACGGCAGGCACCACCAAATCGAGCGCCCAGAAGATGAAGCCATAGAGCAGCGCCGCAATAATTGCCTCGGGGATACCGCGCAAAGAGGTTTTACGGTCGCCCTCGGTTTGGTCGGGCGATCTTTGCTGGGAAGTGATGAACAGTACGCCAAGCACCAGCAACAACGCCCCCACGAGCGCCAACGGGCTGGGCCGCTCGCCGGAGATGATAGCCAGAATGGCTGTCACCACCGCAAACCCGGAACTGATGGGAGCCACGAGCGACAGCTTGCCCAGCTCAAAAGCACGGTAGAAGAAATAAACCGCTACCGCTTGCATCAGGCTAATCCATAGCAAGAGCCATAGAACACGGGGCGTCGCCTGCAAGGCAGCGCCCTGGACATACAGGAATAACGCCAGGGCAATCAGGCTAAAAGTTTGCGTTCCTAAAAGCGCACGCAAAGCTCCCATGCGCCGCGAAACTCCGGCAGCAAAAAAGTCGGAGCTGCCCCAACAAAACGCGGCACTCAGGCCGTAGAAAATTCCTAACACGCAGTGCCCAATCTTAACTCATTGACGAAAAGGTGCGCCCGCCGTGTCGGTTCGGGTAAACGATAGCCGGTATTGCAGTGCAAGAGAAGCTCGACTGCACTTTCCATATCGCACAAATTGCCCGGTGAAACATAAACCGGTGCCACCTTATTCTTGGTGCGCAGCGCCGTCCCGATGGTTTCACCGTAATGCACTAAAGACGAGCGGCTGCCGCGTGCGGTTTCAGGCATTTCATACTTTCCCACCAACACCGACTTGGCACAGCCGATGGTTGGCACGTTCAGCCACAATCCGGCATGGGCCGCGATGCCCAAACGGCGGGGATGCGCGATGCCGTGTCCATCGCACACCAGCACATCGGGCACATTTTCTAATTTTTCCCAGGCTTCAAGCAACGCAGGAATTTCCCGAAAAGAAAGCAAGCCCGGAATGTAGGGGAATTTAGTGGTCGTGACGACGCCGGTTCGCTCGATGATTTCCAATGAGGGGAATTTCAACACGACAATCCCGGCGTAAATCGTCTCCGAGAACTTATTAAAGGAAATATCGGCACCGGCCACGGTTTGGACACGCGAAAGATCGAGTGGCGCAATGCGGATACGCTCGCGCAGCTCTTTTTGCATCGCCACCGCTTGCGTTGGCGATAGGTTCCAATCGTGAAGTTTGGGAATTGGCGGCATGATTTTCAGCTTATATCACTTTAACCACGCCGCACAGCAGCAATTCCTATTCCGCCGACGCCTCACCCAGCGCCACTCGAAACTGGGTGTGATACAGGTTGGCATAAGTACCGCAACGATAGAGCAGCGTCTCGTGCGGGGCGCAGTCGAGGATGCGGCCGTTGTTCATCACCGCGATGCGGTCGGCACCCAGCACGGTGCTCAGGCGGTGGGCAATGACGATGTTGGTGCGGCCTTTCATCAGTTCGGCCAGGGCTTCCTGGATGAGGGCTTCACTTTCGGAGTCGAGCGCGGAAGTGGCTTCATCGAGAATCAGGATGCGCGGGTCGGAAAGAAAGGCACGGGCAATGGCGATGCGCTGCTTCTGGCCACCGGAAAGCCGGGCACCGCGTTCGCCCAACAGCGTATCGTAACCATCGTCCAGCTTTTCGATGAAATCGGCGGCATGGGCGGCCCTTGCGGCGGCGACCATTTCATCTTCCCCGGCATCGGGGCGGCCATAGAGCAGGTTTTCACGCACCGTGCCGGAAAAAAGCAAGGTTTCCTGGGCCACCACGCCGATCTGGTTGCGCAGCGAACGCAGCTTCACGTCGCGCACGTCGATACCATCGACTAAAATACGGCCCTTTTGAGGGTCGAAGAAACGCGGGATAAGTTGCACCAGCGTGCTCTTACCCGCACCCGAGGCACCGACTAAGGCGACCACTTCACCCGGAGCAATATCCAGATCGATATTATGCAGCGCGGGGCGAGTGCTCTCGTATCCGAAAGTAACTTTATCGAAGGTAATACGCCCATCGAGACGGCCCAGGCGCGTGGCGTCTTCTTTTTCCTGCACGTCGGGCTGGATGTCGAAAACTTCGAACACACGATCGATGGCGGCCAGCGAATTATTCAGGACGGTGTTCATGTCGCTGATGCGGTTCATCGGCATGTAAAGTTCACGCACCAGGGTAAGAAAACCGATGATGACACCGAGGCTGGTTTGTCCTGTCAGCAGGCGATAGCCGCCATACCAGAGGATTGCCATAATCGCCATCTGCGTGAGCCACTGGGTGATGGAAGAGTTGAGCGAAGAAACTTTCACCGACCGCATGGTGAGTTGATACAAATCGCGCGCGCCACGGAAGAAGCTCTTGCTTTCGCGGGCTTCGGTGGCGAACGATTTCACCACGTTGATACCCGCCATGCGCTCTTGCACATCGCCGGAGAAGCCTTCCATCGCTTCTTGCACGTCTTTGGTGGTTTGTTTAGCGGCGCGGCCGAACTTCTTCATACAGGCGATGTAGAGCGGAAACACCACCAACGACGCCAGGGTGAGCGGCACATCCATCGAGAACATCAGGAAGATGAAGAAGACGCACACCGCGAGGTCCATCCAGATCGCCGTCATGGCGCTACCGACGAAGTTTTGCGCCAGGGCAATATCGCTCATCAGGCGCGATACGATGCCGCCCGATTGATGACTCTGGAAGAACGAATGGCTCATGCGCGTGATGTGCTGGTAGAGGTCGCTACGCAAATCGAGAATGACGCGATGGCCGGCTAATTGGGAGAGATAGGAGCGATAATACTGGCTGACAGCCCACAAAATGTAGATGAAGGTGAGTGCCACCATGAGCACGTTCAGCTTGCCCCAAGGAGTGTTGGCGTGCCAGCCCGGAGGCAGGTGCAAAACCGTCCAACGAATGAAGGCATCGGCCCAGTAATAAGCGAAATCGTGGCGCGGCGGCGCTGTGCCACCGTTGAGTCCTGGCACTAATTCATCGACGACGTAGCTCTGGGCAATCGCCATCGTAGCCGGGACGCACAGCTTGAAAATCCCGCAAAAGGTTGCAAAGAGAATCAAGCCACTATACGGCTTGACGTAGTGTAAAAAGCGGCGAAGAGAACTTTGAGGGGGAGGCTCCGTTGCAGAGGAAGTCGCAGCCCCGGAACTCGTTCGGGCAGGTGAACCGCTCACGGCTGAGGAATTATTCACTCTCTTCTTATGCCACCATTTTCAGGTAAGGTGCAAGGTTTGATTATGACTGAATCGGTTAATAATCATTCATCGTGCCGATGGGAGAGGGTTTGA
>DAITOV010000167.1:0-10046 GCA_036833945.1 Abditibacteriia bacterium | reverse complement strand
ATTAGCCACAGATTGACACAGATTACACGGATTAAGGTTAAATTTACGATCAGTAGTAGGCTTTCATCAACCGATGATGAGATAGAACGTTTAAACGACTTCTGTCTCCAATCTGTGTAATCTGTGGCTAAATTTTTCGAGAGAGCGTATTTCAGTATTATTTCTTCTTGAATGTCAGCGCCGCAGCTTCGGCCAACTGAAGAGCCTGGTAATCGTCGGGTTGGGTTTGCTGACTCGACAATTGAACCAGGCTGCGCCCGTTTTTAGCGACATAAATAAAGCCGTGCATGCCGATACCGGCTTCGCGGTGGGTGCCGCTCCAACGGGCGCGGATGAACGCGGTGCCGTTGATGGTGCCATGCTCGGCGGCGGAGCGCGACCAGTTTTCGTGGCGGGCTTTGACGCCTTGCAAGAACGAATTGAGCACGGCTTCGGCGGTGTATTTTTTCGCTTCTGCTGCGGGCATGGTGAGGTTAAGCACCATAAAATAGGGCCGCGTGCCGTCGCTGCCTTCACTTCCCACCCAGGCATAGCCCTGCCCGCCCGGAGCCGGTTTTTGTTGCAGGGAATAGCCTTTGGGGGCACGGATTTCGCCGAAGTTGTATTTGCGGGCGGGTGCGAGTTTTTCGCTCCAGGCAGTAGGTAATTTCCACTGCGGAAGGTTTTTTGCAGTGGGTGCGGCATCGGTTTGTCCCAGCGACATGACTGCCAAAAGGCCAAGTAATAAAAGTATTTTTGGTTTGTTCATCGTTTCTCCCGGATATAGGCAATCCTACTCAAATATTCTCACCAAATGGTTATCATCTCATCGGCGCAATTCAATTTTACCCTCGCCCCTGGAAACCAGAAAAGGCCTCTCATCGGGAAACAGCGGGCCTCTCCGTAGAGACACGATTGATCACGTCTGGAGCCTTTTACCAAACTCGATGCTTTACAAATGAATACGCCCAGACGCGATAAATCGCGTCTCTACGGCTCACACTACAATACGACGTCTACTACAAGGGTAAGCGAAGGGTAATTTATAGAGTCGGTATAACATCACTTCGTTTTGCGGGCACCGGCATAGAATCGGGCTGGGCGTGCAGAGGCAACACTACAACTACCAGTAGTAATAAGAGTAATGTCAATCTTGGCATCATTCAAACACTCGAATCAAAGATAGGTCTTCCAGATTGCGGAGTTCGATTTTACCTGTACCATCCATCACCAGAAAGCTTTTCCCATCCGAAAGTAGGCGGACGGCATGATTCGCCCGTGAATTTTCGTCATCCGCATCGGGAAGAGAGAAAGAACGTTTCAGTTCGGCTGTCTGGGCGTCCCATAGCCAGATTTGAGTGCCCAAAGATTGGCTGTTCCACGCAGCCACAGCTCCGACGAGCGTTTGGCTATCGGGAGTGAACTCCAGCAAGTACACATTGTAGCGAAGGTTATCGGGGGTGGGCAGTGGGCGGGGCTTTTCATCGCCGGCATTCCACAGGTAGGTTTCTTCGGCAATTTCTTCCGTATGACGGGGATGGAAATGATACGCAACCCGCTTTCCATCGGGCGATAAAGCTTTGTTATAGGCAATATCCTCACCAATCTCGAAAGAATGCAATAATTGCAGGTCTTTTAACGACCAGATGTGGATTTTTCGCTGCACCAGTTCGCCCCGGCGCGTGATGGCATTGCTGGTAACGAGTTGCCCGTGGCGCACTATCCAGTTCCCCGGCACGGCGAGCTGCGGTTTATCCTCGATAGCCCTCAATTTCTTGCCCGTGGCAGCCTCCCACTCTTGCACCACATAACCACTTCCCATAGGAACACCGGCAGGGTGAAGCACGACAATCATCCGCTGGCCGTCCGCAGTAAAAACCAGCTCGTGTAGCTGTTCATTATCGGGCAGCTTGAGTGTGAGTCGTTCCTCACCCGACTCTACCGCCCAGGCATTGACGTGGCTGTGGGTTCGGGTAATTTTTCTATCCTGAGCAACATGATGCACCCCGTGGCAAACGAAACGCTCCCCATCCGGCGAGAAAATTCCCCGCACGGTGAAATTCGCCGGGCTTTTCCTCTGCCAGAGGAGACGTCCACTGGCCGTTTCCCACAGGCTCACGACCGAGCCTTCTGGATCGTATTCTATCCCTTGGGCTCCGACATAAAAACTCCCTTCAGTTCGTGCGACATACTTGCCATCGGGGGAAACGACGAGAAAACGTTGCGGAAATTTCCTCCGCGCGACCTGGTTTTGCACCGGCGGCAAGTCGGGCTGGGCTAAAGCGGGTGGGATGAGTATCGATGCGGCGATCAGTGTACACGTAAGAATTTTAAAGATTGTCATAGCACTATCCCATCATTCAAAAGTGCGGATCAGAGAACCGTCTTCCATACTGCGCAGTTCTACCCTTCCTTCACCATTCGCGGCAATAAAACCTTTCCCATCGGGCAGCAGGCGGGCCTGGAAGGGCGATGACAAAAAGGCTTCGATATTCGTGTCGAAGGTGAGGGTTTGTTCGAGCTCACCGGTCTGGCCGTTCCAGGTCCAGACATGGGTGGCAGGGCCTGTCTCACCGGAGCCGAGACCGCAGCCGATGAGGGTTTGCCCGTCCGCTGAAAATTCGTAACTGAGCGCGCCGAAATGAGCACCATCGGGCGCGGCCAGCGGAGTGACGATATCTGTTTGGATATCCCACAGGTAGCTGCGGTCGGTGTAGGTTTCGTTCAGGGGCGTGGTATAGGTTTTGTAGACCAGCTTCTTGCCGTCGGGCGAAAGCGCCACTGCAATCAGCAGGTCTTTGCCGATGTTGCGAGAGTGCAACAGCTTCAAATCCGGCAACGACAGCACGTTGATAATATTGTCTTCTTTCTGACGTTCGCCTATGCCGTAGGCGCTGGTCCCTAAGAACGGACCTTTACTGGGCCAGAGGATCGTTTCTGCGGGCGAAGGGAAATCAGCGATGGTGCGCACCAGCTTGCCACTTTGCGCATCCCACTGCTTCACTGTCATGAGAAAGTCGGGCAAAACCCCCGTCACGCCCAGTAGCGAGCGAGAATCGGGCAGGAATAGCAGTTGGGCAAGCTTCTCTTCGCCTTCAAGCTCGATAGCATCAAGGCTTTGCCCGCTTTCGATATCCCACAGCCGGATGTTGCTCTTGCTTTCGACAATCTCCGCCCCCTGCTGGCGAATCGTCATGCCATGACACAGCAAACGCTTGCCATCGGGCGAGAAGCTGCCCGTCGGCATCAGGTTGGCCGGGCTGTATTCTTCCCACTTCAAAACGCCGGTTGCCATTTCCCACAGCCGCACCCGTGTCCCGGCTGGGTCGTAGTGCATGACACCGCTCACCATCGAGTTTTTGCATTGCATCTCTGCCACATGACGCCCATCGGGAGAAATCTGTAAAACCCGGTGCGTGTAGGTGGTGCCGGTTGGTGGGGTGGGGGTATCGGGTTGGGCTAACACCGGTTGCGTCAAAAGTAACAATGTTACAAGAGCAATAACCGGCCATTTAGAAATTGCCATCAAGGAGTACTCCTTAACTCAAAAATTCGAATCAACGTGCCATCTTCCAGGCTGCGAAGTTCTATTGTTGCTGCACGGGTCGCGATGAAGAAGGCTGTTCCATCAGCACTCAGCGCAGTGCGGAGATCTGTTCCACCGTTTCTGTAGAGAAACGCATCTTTGAGTTTGAGCGTGCGTTCGTGTTCGCCGGTGCGGGCATTCCAAAACCACAATTCGATATGTGTGGGCATACCGAACTCATCAACGCGCCCACTGCCAATCACGCTGTGGCCTTCTGGCGAAAACGCCAATGTATCCACGCGGTAGAGTCCAGCCGCAGGAATATCGAGTTGTTGTAATGCCGCACTTTCCAGTTTCCAGATACCAACTTCGAACTCATTCACGGTTGGCGAGCCTGCAATCGGGCGATTCAGAATGGCGACCAGGCTTTTATCGGGCGAGAAGACGACTTCAGGAGCCAATACTTTTCCGAGCGAAATCTCATGCAATGGCTGTAAATCCGGCCACGAATGCACTAATAGCGCGCACTCAAATTCGTGAGGGTTTTTGGCCTGAACACGCCTGGTGATAACACGCTGCCCATCTTGTGAAAAGCCGGAGAAGCTTTCCAGCGGCAAAGGCTCTTTTTGCAATTGGAGCAGTTTGCCCGACAAGGCATCCCACACCTTAAAAGAAGCTGTTCTTCCCGGATTTTGAGAGTGAGACGATTTACCCAAAATTCGCCGTCCATCGGGCGTGAAAACAAACCATTCAACCCTTTCGCTTTCTTCCAATTCCATTAACCCTGTCAGGCTTCCGGTAGCGGCATCGCGTAATTCGACTCCAAAATATGCCCCTTCGCGGTAGTTTTTGCCTGTCCCTAATTTCGAGCGAACCAGGAGCACACGACTGCTATCCGGCGAGAATTGAAGCCTGAGATGAGCATGCTCCTCATGCACAACGTTCCACTTTTGCTCTCCGGTGGCAATATCCCATATCTGCAAGCGGCACTCCACAGGGGCATAATAATTGGTATGCTCCACCAATCGTGAGATTTTCACCACGCCTACCAACAGTTTTCCATCAGGCGACACCTGCAACTCGCTCACACTCTGATAGCCCGAAGGAGGCTCCTCTACAGTTGGGATTTCGGGTTGAGCAAGCGCCGATGATACCGCCGCACATAAAACCAAGGCCAGCTTCAACAGTATGCGTTTCATCGAAAATGGGAGCGGTTGAAATTCTTTATTCAAAACTACGAACCAGCGCTCCCTCTTCCAGGCCACGCAGTTCCACCTTCCCACCTTCGCCGGTGATGAAGAAGCTCTTCCTCTCGGGTATGAGGCAAGTGAGCAGTTCACCGGCGGCCATGTTTTGCCCGAATGTTTTCTCTTTATTGACAGTGCGCTCGAGCGCGCCGCTCTCCACGTTCCACAGCCACAGTTCCATGCCGGTCGGCGCGTCGTCCCGGCGCACGATACCGCTGGCGATTAAGCTGCGGCTATCGGGGGAGAATGCCAATTCGGTCACGCTGAAATTCACCGCTTCGGGAGTGAGGATATTCTCGATCTGCCCGCTTTCCAGGCTCCAGATGCCGATTTCAAACTCTTTTGCAGTGAGGATGTCGTCGGTGGGATAACTCACCATCGCCACCAGCTTACCATCGGGCGAGAATGCCGATTTAGCGGCCAGGGCTTTGCCCGGCACCACGGTGCTTATGGCCTGTAACGCGGGCCACGAACGCACCGCGAGCTTGCTATCGAGGAGCTTATTACCTTCCATTTTATAGCTCATGCCGAAGATTTTTTGGCCATCGCGGGAGAAGCCCATGATGATTTGCGGTTCTAAATCTTCGATCAATGCAAGCCTCTTCCCCGACACCGCATCCCACATCCCAATGCCCAGGGAAAACTCTTCGTCTGCGGCGGGACGGGCTTGGGGCATCGTATTCACGATATGTTTCCCGTCGGGAGTGAAGAGAAAAGCAGTAATAAATTCTCCGGCCTGCATTTCCAGCGGCACCACGCTGCTTCCGGTGGCAGCATCATATAACTGCGCCGTATATTGCAAGCCTTCCACCGGATTTTTACCCGGCCCGAACTTGAGCCAGTTAAATAGCAAGCGGCTGCTATTGGGCGAGAACTGCACCGAAGCGATGGCCTTGCCCTCGCGTTCAAGGCTCCATTTGCGCTCTCCAGTGGCGACGTCCCAGACCTGCACTTTCATGCCCACCGGCACCGAGCGGGTGCCTTGTGCTTCGCGTTGCATGACATTGAACACAGCGGCTAGCAGCTTGCCATCGGGAGAAGCCAGCAGCGATCTGGCGCTGTGGTAGCGGGCGGTTTGCGCTGCCTCATCGCCTGGCGTGGTGGGTTGGGCGATGACGGGCAACGCTAAAAGTAATACTAACAGAGTCGCAAAAAGAGGCTTAAACATAGCGCCCTTATTGTCGGCGATAAAGCAGCTCGATACAAGAAATTATTCACCACAGAGGACACTGAGAACACAGAGGGTTTGGCGAATGAAGAACCGCGCGCGTAAGCAAGCCGGGTTTATCTCAGTTTTTTGCCAACGCTCACCTCCTATGGACCGCCGGCATCCTGCCGGCATTGACGTAATAGTGTTCCGGGAATGAGGATGGGCTATGTGCCTGTGCCGGCGGTCCATAGGGGTTGTTAAGCCTTTTGAGGGTAAGCACAAAGCGTTGGGCTTCACGCCTTCCACTTGCTCACGCGCGTGGTTCTTCATTCCCAGCGCCTCGTACCCCCTATTCTGCCTTCTGCATTCCGAATTCTGACTTGCCGTTGTTAAACTACGCCCATGACTCCCAGCCCCTCCCGGTTTCACTCGATCTATTCCCATGGTTTCATCCGCACAGCAGTGGCAGTGCCGCGTGTGAAGGTGGCCGATACCCTATTCAACGCCAAGGCCACGCTGGAACTGGCCACGCAGGCCGATGCCCAGGGCGCGGCCCTCACCCTGTTTCCCGAATTAGGGCTGACGGCCTATTCCAACGACGACCTGTTTCAGCAGGACGCGCTCTTAGACAGCGTGCTGGAAGCGCTGGACATGCTGCAGACCTACTCGTTTTCGCTGAACGGCGTGATGATCGTGGGCGCGCCGCTACGCTTTGAAGGCAAGCTGTTCAACTGCGCGCTGCCGATTCATCAGGGGCAAATTCTGGGCGTGGTGCCCAAGAGCTACCTGCCCAACTACCGCGAGTTCTACGAAAAGCGCCAGTTCGCCGCCGCGCGGCAGGCGGTGGGCAGCGAAGTGAACCTGATGGGGCAGATGGTTCCGTTCGGCAACGATCTCGTCTTCACGGCGCGCAGCCTGGAACCGGCCACTTTTGGCCGCGAGCACTTCACTTTCGGCATCGAAATTTGCGAGGACGTGTGGACTCCGCTGCCGCCTTCCACCTTCCAGGCGCTGGCCGGGGCGCAGATTCTGTGTAACCTGAGTGCCAGCAATATCACGGTGGGCAAGGCCGATTACCGGCGCGACCTGTGCGCGAGCCAGTCGGGCAAGTGCATCGCCGCCTATCTGTATTCGGCTGCCGGGCCGGGCGAAAGCACCACCGACCTGGCCTGGGACGGCCACGCGCTGATCTACGAAAACAACGAGAAGTTAGCCGAAAGCGTGCGCTTTGCCCAGGACGGCCAACTCATCATGGCCGATGTCGACGTGGAGCGGCTCAACCAGGACCGCATGCGCCAGACCAGCTTCGCCGACGCGGCGGGCGACTACCGCGAGCGGCTGGCCGCCATGCGTCCGATTGAATTCACCTTCAACCCACCTGCGGGCGATGCGCCGGTGCATTCGTTGCGCCGCGAGGTGGAGCGGTTCCCCTACATTCCCAACGACCCGCAACTGCGCGACGAACGCTGCTACGAAGCCTATAACATCCAGGTGCACGGGTTGATGAAGCGGCTGGAAAGCGCGCATATTAAAAAGGTCGTCATCGGCGTTTCGGGCGGGCTGGACAGCACCCACGCGCTGATTGTGGCGGCGCGCACCATGGACCGGCTGGGGCTGCCGCGCGAGAACATCCTCGCCTTCACCATGCCCGGTTTTGCCACCTCAAGCGGTACGCTGAACAACGCACACGCGTTAATGAGCGCGCTGGGCGTGACGGCGCGCGAGCTGGATATCAAGCCGAGTTGCTTGCAGATGCTGCGCGACCTGGGTCACCCATTCGTGGACGGCGAGCCGGTTTACGACATCACTTTCGAGAACGTGCAGGCCGGTGAGCGCACTTCGCACCTCTTCCGCCTGGCTAACTTCCACGACGGCATCGTGCTGGGCACCGGCGACCTGAGCGAACTGGCGCTGGGCTGGTGCACCTACGGCGTGGGCGACCACATGAGTCACTACAACGTCAACGCCAGTGTGCCCAAAACGCTGATTCAGTATCTCATCCGCTGGGTGGTGGAAACCAAGCAGTTCGACGAAGCGACCGGGCAAACGCTGCTTTCGATTCTCGATACCGAAATCTCCCCCGAACTGGTGCCCCACGACGAAAACGACGACCTGCCGCCAGAGCAACGCAACCAGCCCGCACAGAGCACGCAGGCGAAAATCGGGCCTTATGAGTTGCAGGATTTCCACCTTTATTACATCTCGCGCTACGGCTTTCGTCCGTCGAAGGTCGCCTTCCTGGCCCAACAAGCCTGGGGCGATAAAGCCCGCGGCGACTTCCCCGACCACCTGCCACCCGAAAAGCGCAACGAATATACCCTGCCCGAAATCAAGCGCTGGCTGGAATTGTTTTTGTGGCGCTTCTTCCAAACCAGCCAGTTTAAACGGACCTGCGTACCGAACGGGCCGAAGGTAGGTTCGGGCGGCTCACTCAGTCCGCGCGGGGATTGGCGCGCGCCGTCGGATTCGGAATCGGTAGTTTGGCTGGAAGAGTTAAAAAAGAATGTGCCGTGATTTGGTCTTGGGGCTTGGGTCTTTGATCTTGGTTACGGTGCGAAGAAGCGGTGGGGTTTTGTTCTATTCAATAAGCTAAGATCAAAGACCAAAGCTCCAAGGCCAGCCGTTCATAGCACGCTAACTACGTTCGCTAACTTCGTCGCGAGTTTTCGCAATTAACGGCAGTTGTAGGGGCGCATGGCAATGCGCCCTGGCATGTAAAATTACGATACTATCGAAGACTATGTTTAACGAACCAGCCCGTCATCCTCGCGAACGCGGGGATGCAGTACTCAGATAAATGTCTTAACCAAAACGTCCGTGTTAAACAGCTATTTAGTCCTGACATTCTCTGAAAAATGAAACCGCGACTACTACTTAGCATTCTCTGCCGCTTACTTGCCTGTTCCTTGCCCACCCGCGCCAATGAAGCGCTACGAGCTAGGCTGCTCGCCTTCGAGCGGCAGACACTGTTCACGCGGGAGATTGAAACTAAACTCTAAAATACTCTCCATCGCTCTCTTCGACTTAAATTAAATAATATTTTTATCAAATGAGGAAATATCCTTATCGGAAGTGATAGAATCCGAACTATGAAAAAACTATCCGTTTTCCTCTTGCTCGCCGCCGCTCTGGCCGGCTGCTCAAAACCACAGACTGAAACCGTTGTGGTTTCACAACCAACTTCGCCTCAAGCCCCTGTGGTGCCTGCGCCGACACCGATCGCCGTAGCTCCTGCCCCGACCATGCCAAGCCCGACGCCGCAGACGAAACCCAAACCGCAAGCAACTGCAACGACAACCACCACCACTGAGGCTACGCCGGAACCGTTAGGTAACAGCACTATAACCAACGATTCAGGTCGCTGGCTGCAGGTTGATGTCTATGATGAAAACGGACGCGCATTCGATACGTTGAACCTTCGCTCCGGAGATAACCAGGTAATGCCGCCTGAAACGAGAAAAGTCGAGATCAGGGTCAATGGAAAGAGCGTTGCGATTGATAAAGGCAATACCAGCATTAAAATAAATCAGAATGAAGATTTGGAAGTTGTGGGTTGAAAAACACAATCTTCCTGCACCGCATTTCCTGAAAATACCAATCTTTCACGCAATTGGAGCGTATGCTATTGGAAGGCCACGAAATTGACACAAAGCTCACGGAATTCCTCATGTTCTTTGTGTCGATTTCGCCCAGACTTCCCGCTCTCCAATATAAAAAATCATGATAAGGTAGATATTAAATCGTTTCAGAAAGCTTAGAGCACTTCTCGTTCGGTATGAGCCTTACTATTTTTTCAGTTCGATAGAACTGCGGGAAACAGAGCGTTTTGTCATTCCGAGCCTGCGAGGAATCTCATCTTGCAAGCTAAAACTTTTATGTTTGAGGAGAAGTGCTATGAGACCCTTCACTGCGTGAAGGATGACAGGTTCTCAGAACCAAACCAACTGAGAACTGCTTTAGGGATGCCACAAATAAGCGGCGCGGTTTTACCCTCAACAAAAGGCTGTGCACTGGTTCCCTGCGTTCGCGAGGATGCCGACCACATCAGGTTCGCGACGGAGTAAAGTGATATTGTATTCAAGAAGTCGGGGGCGCATTGCCATGCGCCCCTTGTATGGTTTTCTTTGGTCCAGTCAGTTAGAAC
>DAITOV010000166.1:0-10177 GCA_036833945.1 Abditibacteriia bacterium | reverse complement strand
AACGACAGATTAAAGAGAGGCTTGGCATTGATGTCCGGTTGCCTTCCTGTATGCTATCTACCATCTACTACCTACCTGCCGTAATAGGCGGTTATTTTACAAAAATGGTATTAGCGTACTCGAACTGTGATTTCATTCTATCGGTTCAGTTCTCTCTTGGGTTCATTCATCAGCGAATTTTTGCTTTTTTTCTTCTTTTGAGATTGATTATTCCCAACTACACTCCGGCGAAACTCACTGGGAGTGGTGTGCAAGCGTTTTGTAAACAGATTCCATAAATGGGCAGGCCGAAGGCCCACGGCATGGGCAACGAGTTCGACGCTCCAGTTGGTATCGCGCAGCAACACTTTCGCCCGCTCCAAGCGGAGGATGGTGAGGTATTCTAAAAACGAAAAGCCGGTGACTCGCCGGAAATGGCGCGTGAACTGCGCGCGCGACATACAGGCCAACTGCGCCATGGCGTTGATAGAAAGCGGACGGTCGAGGTGGAACGTCATGTAGTTTTGAATGCGCAGAATGGTCTTAAAAACATCGACCGAGGTCGTTAAATGCTCCTCGCGGGTAGAGGAAGTTTCTTCGCGTTCATGCGTGCCTATTTGCACGAAACGACCCGCTTGCAAATCGTTACCAACCGCCGCCAGTAATGCAGGCAGGAGATAGCGCACCAGGCTGGATTCTGTTGTCACGGCATCGGTAAGCAAATCGAAGAACTGCATCGATTGCGAGCCGGTTATAAAACAGTTTTCGCTGGCCTCAAAATTTGCGTGCAACGGGCCGCGAGAGTGGCAGATATGGCAGATGAGGCCGCCCTCCCAGCGATAGAGCCAGAACAGATCGCAAAATTCATCTTCCGATTGGCTGTGCAAGTGGGGCCGCGAACCATCAGGGTGGGGGATGGATGGTGGGATGAAAACAAAGTTGTTTTCGTCAGCATGAATTTGATAATCACCCAAAGGCAGAGTCGTCGTGCCGTGGAGCACGCAACACAGAATGGGAAAACGCGTTTCTTCAAGGCCGTCTTTGGGCCAATAGGCTGTCGCAACAGTATGCTCGGGGCTGGGCGAGCGTTTCACGCTTATACGTTGCCCGCGCAACTTATGCGGTGAGATACGCATACCCTCAGGCAATGTGCGGCCTGGCATTTCCTGGCGAGATGTCCGCGCGGCCAGTAAGCGAAGAGGCTCGCCAACGGCCGCGCGTTGCGCTTGCATTTCCAGTGCTTGCACGGCCTCGATTAATGGCCGCACCTGTTCGCTGTGCATGAGTGTTCTCTCTCCTGCCTTGTGAGCCTACCACGATTTCGCTTGAAAAGGAGAGAACTCTTACCCCAATGCCGGGCGGATACATTTATTTGCGAACCCCGAGCGTGAGCGACGGGCACGGGCAATGAGTCCGGTGAAGCAAAGAAATCGTGCCCATCGCTCACGCCGGGGTTCGCAGATAGACGATTTAATCGATCTGCATCAATTCCTGAATCTCCGGCGCTTGCAATGCCCCGCGATAAATCCGCAAATCGCTCATCGTGCCATTGAAATACTGATGCGGCCCAAAACCGATCAGCAGGTTTTGCTCGTTGCTCAAATCAAACGCCCCGGAATCGAACGCCGAAGACTCTGCGACCAACTCGCCGTTCAGGTAGAGATGAAGTGTGTCATCATTGCGCACGGCAGCGACATGATGCCGTCCTGCGGGGAGGGTGGCATCATGGCTGGCCAAACGTCCGGCTTCAAAGGAGAGGATGCGGCCTGAAGGCAGCGTTCCTGCATACAGCTTGCCTTGGTAAACAGCCATCGACCAAACCCGGCGCAGGTAAGCTTCGGGCGAATTGTCGAGGTTGCCCAGGTAAGTGAAGTCGTCATCATCAAGACGCCAGGCGTTAGCCATAGGCAGCGTGCCCAGATAGACCTTGGCATTGTAGAGTGCCATCGCCATGACTTCACGCTCATAGCCGACTCGCCCCAGGTTTGTCCACTCGTCACCGCCATCGTAGCGCTGCACTTCGCAATCGGGCCAGGTGCCCACCAATAATTCGCCTTTGTAAGTTGCTGCGGCATAAGTTTGTTCCGATGCACCGGGAGTGCCGCAGTATGTCCAGTTCTCATCGCCATCATAACAATACACCGGGCCGCCGTTGACCAGCGCATAAAGCTCGTCGCGGTAGACGGTGAATGTCATCAGGCGATGGTCCAGCCCGATATGTTTCCATGTCTGCCCGCCTTCATACACAAAAGCCCCGTGGCGGCGAAAACTGGTAGCGTAGAGCTTGCCGCGAAATACCGTCAGCCCGCAGGCTTCATCGGCTTTGCCGGTATAGGCATCGGTGGTTAGCGTTTCTTCTGGCACGGCGTCATCGCCGCCCGGCACACCGCAATCGGTCCAACTGCCATCTGCCTCAACCCGGTAAACATGACCGCCGGGAGTATTGTTTTTTTGTTCTCCCAGACGTGAACCGGTCGGTTTGTAGCGGCCTGTAGAGCAGTAAATCGCATCCTCGAACTGAACTACCGATTGCACCGAGTTCGAGCCGTCGGGAGCGGCCCCGCAATGTTCCCACTGTCCCTCGCCTGCATAGCGCCACAAGTGCCCGGTTTCATCGGCTTCACGTTCAAAGGTTCCGGCGTAAAGCTCTCCGTCGATGGTAGCCAGTGCATAAATAAACACCGCGTTGCCTGGCCTGCCGCAATCTTTCCACTGCGCGTCGTAGTAGCCATTATCGATACCGAAATGCAAATGGCGAAAATTCGATTGAGCGGTGGTCGTGACTCCGGTATTGGTGACGGCGTTAAGCGTCCAGCCGCAACGGTTGCCTGAATCGAACTTGCTTGCAATATCACCAATGACATCAGTTTGGGCTTCCGTTTCAATCCACACCGAGAGAGTGAAATCGTCGCTGCCCCAGTTCAAGTCGGGGTGATTGGCAACTTCGAGATAACTGTCGAGTCCGTTGAAATGGGCGGCCAGTTGCTCTGCATCGCTGTGTGAAGGAGCCAACACTACGTTATGGTTGATGGTTTGCAGCGGAGTAGCGCTCTGATTATCAAGGTTCTCGCGCAGCGGCCAGTGACCGATTAAATCGGCCGAAGTGGTGTGTGGGGGTATTGGTTTTTCTTGAAGAAGTGTGGTCATGGCATTAATTCAGATTTGAGATACGCTTTTAACGATAAGCGATTTGAAATTTTTGATTTTGCAGCTTTGATTGTTGAAAATGTATGAAAATCTACTGTTAGACTCATAATCGTTCGATTACGACTGCACCATTTTGGGGCACTTTGATTGTAAAAAACGTTGTGCCATTTTTCTGACGTGTTTTCAATTCGCCTTTGATTTGTTTACCCTCGCCATCGTAAAAATATGCTTGGGCTTTGGCGCGTTCGCCCCAGGAATACTCACCCGAATGCAGCGTGATAATGCGCTCTTTGCCTGCGATCATTCCTGCACCGATTTTCGTGACTGTGATTGGGAACATGTGCTCCAAAATCGTGGGGCGCGTTAAGTTCGAGACATTCGGGCTTGGTGGTGCCCAATGCGTGAAAGTCAGGTTGCCGTGTTGCAGTTTGTCTTTGATGTCCGAGAAAAAATCGGCGTCGGTTTCCCATTCTTCCCACCATGTTCCCTCTTTGCCGAGTTCTTTGGCTCCGGACGCGTAACCGGGTGACCAGCCGAGCATGATCGGTGTTGAAAAATGCGAAACCATGAAATCGTAATCCATCAGCGATTCGGCAAAATGCATGATGGGTAATGAGCGGATTTGTTTTGTCACCGGCATAACGTTGGCGATCACAACATTGCCTTTTTTGCGATCCAAAATCATTTTCGCAATGGAAGCGCGCGCATCAGAGCTGAGAATTTCGACATCGGCTTTTTTGCGTGCGATGGTGTAATTGGTTAAATCCATGTCCACCGTGCGGTTGTCCCAGCGGTCGTATGTCCAGCGGAAATCGGGCGAGGCGTATACGAAAATATCGAAGTAAATGCCATCGCAATCGGTTGCGTCGAGCGCCTTTGAAATCGTTGCCCGCATTGATTTTTCGTAAGAATTTCCCGCCATGGGATAGTAAATGAAGCTGTGTCCCTGGGTTTGAATGAACTCACGGCGCTCATTGGCATCTTTGGGAAATTGATAGCCTTGTGGTTCGCCATTTTCGCCGATAATGGTGCTATCGGCGAAAACGGGAGCTTCCGCACCTGCTGGTTGATCGGGCGTGAGGGCCGTTTCAAACGTCGCTAAGCATTTGATCGCCGGATCTATTTCGCGCAGAATTTCACGCGCCTGTTTGAGTTCGGCCAGGTGCTGCTTTTCGTCGTAGGGGACGGGCATTTTGGCTATGTGTTGCGCAAAGCCGCCCAGCCACGGCGCACCGGCGTATTTCCCGTCTAAAATGACGAGTTTCGCGTTGCGGTCGCGCAGCCACTGTGCCATTTCCTTGCGCGGCCATAGCATCGGCGCGTTGTAGGGCAAAAACGCCGCGCCGCCTTCGATGCGCGTAGTGGGCACCCAATCACGGCGTACCGCATTGATGAAATCGTAATAATCGTTGCTCGCTGTGGGATAGAGCGCCCACTCGAAAGTGTAGGAATCGCCTGCCGGCAAGCCGAAACTGCGGTTTTCAAACCAGCCGGAACGTTCGTCCTTTTTGAGCGAAAATTGCAAGCGATAAACATCGTCGAGCGCGACCAACCCCAAACCGGAAGTTTCGTTATCAAGAAAAATCGTGGGGTTGGCAGATGGCGCAAGCGGGCTGTAGGGAAAATACGATTTTTTGTAAATGCCCGCAATATTAACTGCTTGCGGCGTTGAAAGCGAAGACACTTTGTTATCGAACGCAATCGCAATATCGCCATCCGAAATATTGGTGAAGGTATCGGCAATGACGATGTGATCGTTTTTCAGCGAAACATTGCGCTGTAAGCGATAAAACTTCCCGGTGGCTTCGATAGCGAAACCATTTTTCTTCGGCGACGCGTTCCATTTCCATTCACCGCCGCTTGCATTTTTGTCGGTAACTGCGAGCACGTTCCAATTCTCGCCCGGCATCAGCGGGTATGAAAACCGTGACTCGACAGTGTAGGTTTTTCCGCCGCTTTCAAGGACGAATCCGCCACCGTTTTTCAATTGAACGGAAAAGTTTGACGTGCGCAGTGGCGGGAGTGCTTGTGGTACTGCATGGGCGACCGCAATGTTCATAACAACACAACCAAGGAGGGCGAAAAGGATTTTTTTCATACTTATGGTCAAATGTTCTCTTTAGGGATGATCTTCAAATGAGCGGTAGCCGGTTATCCGCCAGGTGGTATGTGGTTACTTACGGATAATTGCGGCGCTCCAGCCTTCGGCAATACGAATCTCCGTCCAGTTTTGTCCGTCCTGCGTAGAGGTTTTCACTGAGGCGGGAGCTTTGAGGTCTTTCAAATCTACTTCGCGCCCGCTGTGGTCGAAAAGATGCACTTCGTGCTTGGAGTTATCATTCCATCCAAAGATACCGCTGCGATTGGTGATGATACGCTCTTTGCCGATGATGTAACCTTTGTGCAATTCCATCGGGGTGATGGGGAACATGTAATGCGTCAAGGTGCGATAAGACGGCGTTAGCGTATCGGGATACCAGTAGTAGACACAACCGTAGTCGAGCGCTTTGAGCATCGTGCCATAAGCGTCTTCCTGGTTTTTCTCGGTGGTCTGGTCGTCCTTGGCGATTGGCGTATAGAGTTGGCTCCACACACAATGAGAGATAGAACCGGTTTCGTTGAAAGCGATGTACTTGAGATCACGCATGGTGCGTGTGGAAGGCAGACCGCCGTTGCCGATCAGGACGCCGTTTTTCATGATGCGTTTCGCCTGTGCCAAACGCCAGGGCTGCGAGAGCAGGGTAACGGAACTCTTCAGCCGCACGATTTGCATGGTTTGCGGGTCGATATCCGCACTCACGCCATCCCACTCTTGAGGGGTGTAAGTGTAGGTGTATCTGGAGTTATCTATTTCGTCCCAAAAGACACCATCCAACTTCAAGTAATCCAGTAAGATGTCGATACTTTTAGCTTCTGCCTTGCCGTAGGAGTTTTCCAGTGTCGGGACGAAAAGTTTGTAGATGCTTAACCCGTAATCTCCTTGTGTGCCGTCTTGCAACAGGAGCTGGGAATCCTTGAACTTCTCCGGTGCTTCGTCGGCCACGTCGATAAAATTGTGAAAATAGTGAATCTGCTTCACACCCGGCAATAGCTTGCGCCGCCTTTCCACGGTCTGCTTTACTCCGCTCAGATCAATCTGCTGGAATGCCGTGCCGTGTGGAATGCGTTCTTTGTAGAACGGATAGCCGATATCCGTGCACAGGTAACGTACATCTTTATATTTGGCGAAGTTGATAATCTGCTCGTCGCTCCATTTGCCGAACGTATCGGGATTGGTGCGCATGAAAGCGAAGGAGCCATCAACGGAAAAGTTGGAATCCAGCAAACGCCGTGTGGCGTTAATGAAAGCAAAATTATCGCTTGAATCTACCGGCACGATAGCCCATTCTGCCGTATAGGTACTCTTCGGTTTTAATACCAGTGTGTTATCGGTTAGCCCAATGGCATCGGGAGTGCTATAGTTCGTAATGTGAACCTGAAAAACGTCATCGAGCGGTAATAGCCCGACACCTATTTTTCCCTGGGTGGCAAAGACGGTGGGGTTATGCGGCTGGCTGGAAGTTCCCAGAACACTATTTGGCGATAAGCCACCCAACCAAACCTTGTTGGGTTTCATCTGCACCTCATTGCGGTGCATGAGCGGCAGATTTTCATCAGTGAGATTGGTGAAGGTATCGCGCACGATCACCCATTCCCCCTGTTTTTCCAGTTGCCGTTTGACGGTGAAATACTCGTTGGGGCCGGTGACCCATTTGCCTGCGGGAGTGGAATACTGCGAGGCGACCTGGAAAGTATTTTCGTTGAATTGCAGAGCGAAAGAACTTCCTACGTTTTTTGTAACGGTATAGTTCAACGATGTTACCGGTTTGGGCGCGATTCTCGGCAAGGTGCCTGTTGGCGCGCCTTGTAGTTCTTTGGCAGCCGATGGCATACGATACAGCAATTTGACGTCGCCTACAGCCAGTGTCTTATCGACACCGCCATAGGAGATATTTTTGAGAGTCAGGTTGTTGCCGGATTGCTTGAGTAAATCGGTAATGCGGAACTCATAATAAGCAGATTTCCCGCTTCTCAGAGCGTAAGACGTGTTGTTATCTACCGATTCGAAGTCTGGCGCATAAGGCACGGTGAACAGGTTGCCGGCCACCATGCTAATCATTTGGCCGGTTCCCATTTCCTCGCTGTATTGTTTATTGAGTAAACGCCTTGAGCTTATTGGCTGGCCGTTTAACTCTACCGATAAGGCCGGGGTATAGCCACCAATGGACGGAAAATCCAGCCTTCCCCACACGGCAAGCACAGCCTCATAGCCTTGCGGAATCTCCGGCGCGTTGAACGGAATTTCCCTGGCACCGTTAGAGGGTATGGTGGCGGTTTCCAACAATGGAAGACTGGTTATGGAAGCCGGTGCGCTGCCATCGGCACCGGCCACGACCGCGCGCTGCAAATTGCTGCGTACACCGTCCCACTTCGCAGTGCCGAGCGTCATCATTTTTTCCTGCGCCGCTTCTATGCCGTCCGTGTCGGAAACTCCCACTTCCACCGCAAGCGGCAACCCAACCTGTGGGCTGAAATTGAAAACTTTCCACGGAATAGAGGCTTCGATTGTGTAGCCGTTGGAGGTGCGTTGCGCGCCCACCTGTATACCTTCCGCCGAGGTTTCCGCCGGTTGGAAAATGTATGCCTCCGGGGCAAGATCACTCAGCATATCGCCGGTGCGTTTGAAGTTGCCGGGGCTAAGGCCGATATGAAACTGTTGTGGGCCGAAGGTATTCCTGCCAGTATCTGTATCCGGCGCTATATCCAGATACAATTCCACATGGTCGCCTTTCCACAGATTGGCACCGCGCTGTGTCTGGCGCAGCACGTCGTCCTTTACCTGCACTGCGACGTACAACGCTTCCTGCCGCCAGGCCAACTGTACCGATGCACTTAAATCTGCGGGATTTTTCCAGGCATCGTTGCTATAGGTAACGTGTTGTTTCGTATCCAGATTGATGGTGCCGGGGATAGCATTCCAGTCGTCCAGATTACCGTCTATGGTAAGAGGCGGATCCGGTTTGAGTGGGATGACAATTGTTTTTTTTGCCGTCTGGCAATGCGCTGTCCAGGCACCTGTCAGTAGTGATGCGATTGCTAAGACAATTGGTAGTTTCTTCATAAGTCGAGTAATTGATATGCTGTCGGAATAAGTGCGCTGTAATGTCTGTTTTTCTCACGGAGTGTTTCTATTCTTGATTTTATGATGTCACACGCAAGTGAAACCTCTGCCGTAGGTGCGCGAAATTTGGAAGCGGAGTTCTACGTTCGAAAAAGTCCTTTTATCCGCTATTTGCCGGATTCCAGGCACTTTGAGTGCTGCTATTGTAGGTGCTGTTATAGAATTTGGTATTTTCGTTCCACATTGTTGCCGTCTTCATCCATTTCGCATGACCGTCGGCAAAGGCGACATTATTACCGTCAAAATGACGGCCATCACCGGAAAAATCGGAAGCATAGAATCCAGTAAAGGCAGGTGGACTGGTCACGTGCTTCTTTGTTCCCGGCAAAAACCAGGAAGATAACGCCGGGGTTCTCATCCAATCGTAATATCCGGCACCGTTTGCTTCTTGCAACCGGTAGGAACCGGCATCCATCACCATGTATAAGGTGGCAGGAGAATCAATACCGGCGAGGGAAAATGCTTCATTGCTTTTGATGAAAAAGCCATTCACTCCATAATTGCCGAATAGCATATCGGATGTCGTTGTCGCCAGACCATTGGAGCAGAATAATATCTGGTTGCTTTTGACATAGGGATAGATGGTCGTCTGCCAAAACCAGTAATAATTCGAACCACTGGGATACGTCAACGCACCAGCAGGGGGCACGACTGGACTTGCAAAGTTAGACAAAAAATACTTCTCATCGTAATCCTGGGCATACATCATCGTTCCCAACCCAATTTGCTTCAAATTACTCAAACAACTGGTGCGCCGTGCATTTTCCCTGGCCCGTGCGAATACGGGAAATAGAATCGCCGCGAGTATGGAGATTATAGCAATGACGACTAATAGCTCGATCAGCGTGAAACCGCTCTTGCTTTGCTTCGCCTGCAACCGAATAACAGATACATTTAACATGGCCACCTTCCTTGCTTGGAGTAATCTATCAGTGATTATACACGGTGCCATTCCGCGATTGTGCTTCCTTGTTTCGCCTATCGGCTCAATTAGAGCCTGTAACTTCTTTGCAATCAGCTCGATTTGAGCGGAGGTATTTCTTCACCCGTTTAATGCTACTTTCATCGTAAAACTTTTATTATCGGAGAAATATAAAAACTTAGAGCGAATAACGCCTTGCAGAAGCCGGGTATATTTTGTAAATTATTTTCTCGCTGCCGCATGGAGTTCTCTCCGCTGCGCGGGCGCATAGCTCAGTTGGTTAGAGCGCCACACTGATAATGTGGAGGTCCCTGGTTCGAATCCAGGTGCGCCCAGTTCAATTCCCAGGTTTTCTCGACCAAAGCCTTGGTATTACTGGCTCTTTCGGCCATCGAAGCACGTTCCGATTGCCCTCTAAATCACCGATTTAAGAGGCAATTATGCAGGAAACAGCGCAACATTTTCAAAAAAATTTTCCCCCAATCACCATTTTTCAACTGGCGTAGAGCCTGATGTAGTCGCTTCTTCGCGCGCTGCCACGGCTTATTGACGGCTGGCTGGCCGATTGCCAGATTTCCCATTATTCCTCTCGTTTTCTCCAGCTACAATGCCTTGAGGAAATTTACTCCCGAAAAATTATAATTTTATGTTTAGACAGCAGATGAAATGGGTATAATAGCTGTATACCGATACACGGCTATCCCATGAACGTTTCCAAAAATACTCGTAATTCAAAGCAACCCAGATATTTGCAATTGGTGGAGGAGCTTCGCCGACAAATAGAAACCGGGGTGCTGGAGGTGGGGCAGAAGTTGCCTACCTATTCGGAATTGGAAGCCCAATTTGGGTTATCGCAGAGCACGGTGGATAAGAGCTACGACTTGCTGCTGAAAGACGGACTGATTTAC